>NZ_LWEE01000010.1:0-202684 GCF_001635445.1 Halioglobus sp. HI00S01 | reverse complement strand
TGACAAAACGCATTACTGAGGGCCTCCCTGTCCACCCAGCTCCCGGTAAATGGGCGCCAGAATCGTGGTCCAGACCCGCTCATCAACCACGCCCACATGGCGATAACGCACAACACCGGCGGCATCCACCAGGTAGGTTTCAGGGGCGCCGTAGACCCCCAGATCCAGCCCCAGAGTGCCCTCGCGGTCGGCGATGCTGAGAATATAGGGATCGCCGAGCTGCTCCAGCCAGGTGATGGCAGCGGCGTCATCGTCTTTGTAGTTAACGCCATAAATAGCGACACCGGCGGCACCCAGGTCGGTCAGATAAGGGTGTTCCACCCGACAGGACACACACCAGGTGGCCCACACATTAAACAGTGCCACCTGGCCGGTCACAGATTCACGGGTGAGCGCTTCGCCACTCCCCAACGCAGTCAGAGAAAACGCGGGCAAGGGCTGATCTATCAAGGCCGAGGGCAATTCCGTAGGATCCAGTTGCAGGCCACGGAGCAGAAACGCTGCCAGCACCGCAAACAAAATCAGCGGCAAAAACAGCTTTAATCTAGCCGGCATACTGGGCTCCAGAGACAGGTGCAGTCACGGCCCTGCGACTGCGATAACGCTTGTCTGCGACGGTCGTAAAGCCACCCAGTGCCATCAGTATGGCGCCCAGCCACATCCAGCGCACCATCGGCTTATAGTGCAGGCGAATGGCCCACGCACCGTCCGTACCAATGGGCTCACCCATGGCCACGTAGAGGTCGCGGAACAGGCCGGGATCGATGGCCGCCTCAGTCATGATCGAGCCACCGGCAAGGTAGCGGCGCTTTTGGGGCGCCAACCGGGCCACAAACTTGCCATCGCGACTCACCTCGAAGCGGGCCTCATCGGCGACGTAATTGGGGCCGCGAACCGGCGCAACTTCGACAAAGCGGAACTCATAACCGGCGACCGTTTCCACGTCGCCCGGCTGCATTTTGAGGTCGTGTTCAACACTGTACTGACTGGTGGCAACAACGCCGACGATGCAGGCGGCAAAGCCCAGGTGGGCGGTCACCATCCCCCAGTAACTGGCAGGCAGACGGCGGAATCCGCGGCCGATATCGCTGGCAGTTTTCACCCGGTTCCAGCAGTCTCTGGCCAAACCGAACACCAACCACCCTGCCAGCAGCACCGCCAGCGCCACCCACAGGTTGTAATCTGCGCCGAGCAGCGGCAGGGTCAGAGCGCAGACCACGGCCACCGCCAGGGGCAGCAACAATTCACTGCGCCACCGCGCCGGCGTATCTTTCTTCCACCGGGAAATCGGGCCCACCCCCATAAAGGGCACCAACAGCGCCATCAGCGGCACAAATACCGCGTTAAAATAAGGCGGCCCCACCGAGTACTTACCACCGCCCAGAGCATCCATCAGCAGCGGGAACAAGGTACCGAACAGAACTGTCAGCGTTGCCACCAGGAACACGACATTGTTGACCAACAATAGGGATTCCCGCGATACCCAGGCAAACGTTACCCGGCTGGCCACGGCCGGCGCGCGCAGCGCGTACAGGGTCAGTGACCCGCCCACCACAATGGCCAGGAATACCAGAATAAAGACGCCGCGCTCGGGATCGTTGGCGAAGGCGTGCACCGAGGTAATCACCCCGGAGCGCACCAGGAAGGTACCCAACAGACACAGCGAAAAGGCGAAGATCGCCAGCAGTACCGTCCAGCTCTTGAACAGGCCTCGCTTCTCGGTCACCGCCAGCGAGTGAATAAGTGCCGTCCCTGCCAGCCAGGGCATAAACGACGCATTTTCTACCGGATCCCAGAACCACCAGCCGCCCCAGCCCAGCTCATAGTAAGCCCACCAACTGCCGAGCATGATACCGAGGCTGAGAAACGCCCAGGCAACATTGGTCCAGGGCCGCGACCAGCGAGCCCAGGCAGCATCGAGTCGACCACCAAGCAACGCCGCAATGGCGAAGGCAAAGGCTACCGAAAAACCCGCGTAACCGATGTAAAGCAAAGGCGGATGAATAATCATGCCCGGGTCTTGCAACAAGGGATTGAGGTCACTGCCCTCGGCGGGAATGCCTGGCAGGAGCCGCGCAAATGGATTAGAGGTGAACAGCGAAAAGGACAGGAAACCGACGGCAATGGCGCCCATGACCGACAGCACCCGCGCCTTGAACACCAGCGGCAACGAGGGACTGAGAATCGCGACCGCAAGAGTCCACAAACACAGGATCAGACTCCACAGCAGCATCGAGCCCTCATGGTTGCCAAACACCGCGCACAGCTTGTACACCATTGGCAACAGGGTATTGCTGTTATTGGCCACCAGGGCCACAGAAAAGTCGTCCTGCACAAAAGCAATACTCAGGCAGATAAACGATAGCGTGATAAAGAAGGTCATACCCGCAGCGAGCCCGGGACCCAACTGCATAGACGCCTGATGACCGCACCAGGCGCCCCAGGCAGGAATCAGGGTGAGCGCAATCGCCATGCCCAGACCAACGATCTGGGAGAACAGCCCTAACTCAGGGATCATTGTTTCACCCCCTTGTGGTCAAATCCTGACTTTTCCAGCGCCTCCGCCACTTCCGGCGGCATATAGTTCTCGTCATGCTTGGCGAGCACCTCCGTGGCACGCAACACCCCATCGGCATCGAGCTTCCCGGAAGCAACCGCCCCCTGTCCTTCATCGAACAGATCCGGGAGAATCCCTTCATATGTGATCGGCACATCGGCGCTGAAATCGGTGATCACGAAATACACTTCGAGACTGTTATCACTGCGGGTGACGCTACCCTCTTTCACCATACCGCCGACCCGGATCGCCTGACCGATCGGGGCCTTGCCCGCAGCCACTTCTGCCGGCGGAAAAAACAGGTTGATATTGCCGCGCAGCGCATAGGCCACCAGGCCAATCGCCGCGCTGGAAAACACAACAATAAACAGCACCAGGATCAGACGTTGTTTGCGAACAGGATGCATCAGGTTTCCTCTGTGGTCCCGGTATTTGGAGCGCCCTGCTGGCGCCGAAGTTCCCCGGCCACCTGGCGCAATTGCGCCCTGGCCCTGCGCCCGGGCAATAGCAACATGAGCACAATTACGGCAAGCGTTATCGCGTAGGCGGCCCAGACATAGGGACCGTGGCCATCCATGTGCATTAACGTCTGGAAACTGTCGAAGTACATTACCGTGCCTCCTGCGCCAGCTTGCGGACCCACTTGGTGCGCGACTCACGCTCCAGAATCTCCGCCCTCATGTTCATAAGCAACAAACAGGTAAACAGCGCATAGAACGCTGTAATCATCAGCAGCAAGGGATACAACATGCTGGGATCAATGGTCGACTCACCGGTGAACTTGATGGACGCGGGCTGGTGCAGGCTGTACCACCAGTCCACCGACTTATAAATAATGGGGATGTTAACTGTGCCGACCAGGCTGAGCACGGCACAGGCTTTGCCCGCTGCCTCCTTATTGTCGTAGGCCTCGTAGAGCGCCACCACCCCCAGATAGAGAAAGAACAGGATCAACATGGACGTGAGCCGGGCATCCCAGACCCAATAGGTACCCCAGGTCGGCTTACCCCAAATCGCACCGGTGACCAGCGCTATAAACGTGAGCGCGGCCCCCACCGGGGCACAGGCGCGCATGGCCACGTCCGCCATCTTCATTTTCCAGATCAGGCTGATGCCGCCGGCAATCGCCATCACGTAGTAACCGGCCAGAGCCACTACCGCGGCGGGCACGTGGATATAGATAATCCGGTAACTGTTACCCTGGCGAAAATCGGGTTCGGTAAACAACATGCCCCAGACCAAACCCATTGTCAGCGCGAGCAGCGTGAGAGGAAGGAGGTAACGCAGAATGCTGCCGGAAATTCCGTACAGCCAGGGCGGCGATCCGAGTTTATGGAAGAAGGTCCACATAACGGCGGTGATTATACAGTCGCGGGNGCAGCGAACAACTGCACAGGCGCAAGTTCAGGTATTTTGATCAGGACATTATCAGGCATCAATACTTATCCTCAGGCCTGCGGCAATAGCAATGGGAGCCAGCGCAATCGCCAGCGAGAGCATGGCGCCAAGTATCGCCAGATAGGGCAAGGCGGGCGCCCCGCTAACCGCCGCCTGTACGGCCGCACTGCCGAAAATGAGTACGGGCATGTACAGCGGCAGTATGAGCAATGAAATGAGCATGCCGCCGCGCTTTAACCCCACGGTGAGTGCAGCGCCGATGCCCCCCACCAGGCTGAGCACTGCGGTGCCAATCAGCAGACTCAGGAACAGCGCCCCGAGCGCCTGCCCGGGCAGCCCCAGCATGAGCGCAAACACCGGCGAGACCACTGCCAGCAGTATCCCGGTTACCAGCCAGTGGGCGCCCACATAGGCAAGCACCGACAGAAACAGCGGCTGCGGCGACAGCAGCAACTGCTCCAGGCTGCCGTCATCATAATCACTGCGAAAGACCGTATCCGATGTGAGCAGATTGGACAGCAAGGCGATAATCCAGAGAATCCCCGGCGCAAATTCCGCCAGCGAATCCGGTGCCGGGCCAAGGCCCAGCGGGAACAGCGCCACCACCATGGCAAAGAACAACAGCGGATTGGCAATCTCAATGGGGCGGCGCACGGCCAGCACCAGCTGGCGCCGCAGCAACCGAAGACAGAACGCAGCCGTACCCGGAGCCGTCATTGGCTCAAACCAGTGCTGAGTGACAGTTGCTGCACGGGATAGGCGGCATTGATTAACTGGTGCGAGGTCAATACGACCGCGCCACCCTCGCGAGCGTGGGCCACCATTAACGCCTCGAGCGCAGCGACGCCGTCAACATCAATGGCAGTAAAGGGTTCGTCGAGCAACCACAAAGGACTTTGCGACAGGTACAGGCGCGCCAGATTGACCCGACGGTGCTGCCCCGCCGACAGCGCATGGCTGGGCACATCCTCGAAGCCATAAAGCCCCACCTGCTCGAGCGCTCTCTCGATCGCAGCGTCGCTGTAGATACCCTCACCGGCGACATGCCAGGACAAGTTCTCACGCGGCGTCAGCATGCCCTTAACACCGCTCTGGTGACCGAGATACAGCAGTGGCGCCGAGCGCTCCACGCGCCCGAGATAACCGTAGCGGGACAGCCCCGCCAATATCCGCAGCAGGCTGGTTTTACCAGCACCGTTAGCACCGGCCACCTGGACCAACTGACCGGCCTGAATAGCAAAAGACAATCCTTCAAACAGCTGACGCCCGCCCCGCTCCAGGGACAGGTTGTCCGCTGCGAGCAGCGGTGCGCTGGAAGAGGCGTTGGTCAGAGGTTCACCACGTTGACCACAGGGATATGCAGATCGGTGTCGATCTGGTCGGCCTTGAGGCTGTTGAAGTCGAACAGTTCGCCGTCAGCCAGCTGCGACGGCGCCACATTGCGAATGCTGCGGAAAATGGTTTCAGTGCGGCCAGGATACTGTCGCTCCCAGTCGTGAAGCATCTGCTTGACCTGCTGGCGCTGCAAATTCTCCTGCGAACCGCACAGGTTGCAGGGAATGATCGGAAATTCCTTGTACTGGGCAAACTCGGCCAGATCCGCTTCCTTGCAGTAGGCCATGGGCCTGATCACCACGTTCTTTTTGTCGTCCGAGAGCAACTTGGGCGGCATGGCCTTGAGGCTGCCGCCAAAGAACATGTTCAGGAACAGGGTCTCGACAATGTCATCGCGATGGTGCCCCAGGGCTATCTTGGTCGCACCAATATCTTGCGCAAAGCCATACAGACTGCCGCGGCGCAGGCGCGAACACAGCCCACAGGTGGTTTTACCCTCAGGTACCACTTCCTTGACAATGCTGTAGGTATCTTTCTCGAGAATGTAATAAGGAATGTCGAGACCGGACAGGTACTCAGGTAGCACTTCTTCCGGAAAGCCCGGCTGCTTCTGATCCAGGTTCACCGCCACCAGCTCAAAGGAGATTGGCGCCGACTGCTTAAGATTCATGAGTATGTCGAGCATGCCATAGGAGTCTTTACCCCCGGACAGGCACACCATGACCTTGTCGCCTTCCTCGATCATATTGTAATCGACGATGGCGTTACCCACGTTCCGCCGCAGACGCTTCTGCAGCTTGTTGAATTCAGTTTTTTCCTTGCGTGATAGTTCGCGCACGATTTCGGCCGTTAGTGCTTGAATTGGCGCGCATTTTACTTGCCCAAGGGCAGCGGAGTCCAGCGCTAACGAGCGCCGATGACGGCGATAAGCTCAGGGAGGGAATCCACCACCGCCAGGGGGCCGTATTTTTGCAAGCGGGAGACGCTGTGCACCCCGAAACTCACCCCCACTGAGGCCACACCCGCGTTGGCCGCCATTTCCAGGTCGTACTCGGTATCGCCCACCATAATGACCTCATGGGGCGCCACTTGCTGCACCGCCATGATCTCCTGAAGCATCTGGGGATGTGGCTTGGAACGGGTTTCGTCGGCGCAACGGGTAATTTCGAAGAATTCCTCCATGCCCAATCTCGCCAGCACCCGATCCAGGCCCCGACGGCTTTTACCCGTGGCGACACCCAGCGCATAGCCGCTGTCTCGCAGGGCTTGCAGCGTGTCCAGGGCGCCGGGGAACAACTGTGGCGGGGCCTCCTCATTGGCTACATAAGTGGCGGAATACGCCTTTATCATCGCCACCAGCTCCTCCTCCGGAATATCGGGGTAAAGCCGGGCGAGCGCCTCGCGCAAGCCGAGACCGATAATGTTGGCTGCGGCGGCATCACTGGGTGCTTTCAGCCCCATACCCGTCGCTGCCTGCTGTACCGCGACCACAATTTGAGCGACCGAGTCGCACAGGGTTCCATCCCAATCAAATATAATCATATTTCAATTAATTACGTAGTTTTTCTAAAGCCATTTCAAGGTCTTCATCGAGGGGAGCCTGGAGCTCCAAACGACCTACTCCCGGCAGTTTGAAACGCAGCTCATGGGCGTGCAGAAAGAGCCGCTTGAGACCCAGCTCACGACACAGCTGCTCCCCCTTCTCCGAACCGTACTTGGCATCACCCAGCAGTGGAAAACCGGCATGCAGGGCATGCACCCGGATCTGGTGGGTGCGACCCGTTACCGGCTTGGCCTGAACCAGCGTGGCGCGATCGAAACGCTCCACGACCGAAAATTCGGTGATCGATGGCTTGCCCTCGCGGGACACCCGCACCATTCGCTCGCCAGACTTCAGGGTATTCTTCTCCAGTGGCGCCTCTACTTTGCGCAGATTGCGCGGCCACTTACCCGGCACCAGGGCCAGATAGCGCTTGTCGACCCTATCCTCGCGCAATTGGCGGTGCAGCTCGCGCAGCGCTGACGCCTTGCGGGCGACCATGATCAGCCCCGAGGTATCGCGATCGAGGCGATGTACCAGTTCCAGATATCGATCCTCCGGGCGCAACTGCCGGAGACACTCAATCATGCCGTAGTTCAGACCGGAACCGCCGTGTACCGCCAGCCCCGAGGGTTTGTTGATCACCAGCAGGCTGCCGTCCTCGTAGACTACCCGCTCGCCCAACTGCGCGGCCCAATAACGAGGCACCGTAGGCGGCTCGCTGGGCGCGGGCGTACGCAGCGGGGGAATGCGCACCTTGTCGCCGGCCGCAAGGCGGTAGTCGGCCTTGACTCGTCCTTTATTGACCCGAATCTCGCCCTTGCGCAGCGCTTTATAGAGCCGGGTTCGGGGTACACCCTTCAGTTCGCGGGTCAGGAAGTTGTCCAGGCGCTGCCCGGAGTAGTCCTCACCCACGGTAACAAATCGCACAGTTGGCTTTGATTGTTCGCTATCTGACATAAGCTACGGAAATCGTTTAATTTTCCTTGAATTGCTGGTATAGTCCGCCCGCTGTGATCGCACCCGCCCGTGAGTTTTTCCGGTGCCGGTGAGTAACATTCCTGGCGAAGTGTGGGCCTGCTGATGAAATTGCAAGGTACCGCCAGACAGATCACATATTGAGGATGTCGAGGCGATGGCTTCAACCGCGGTCCGAATATGCCGCCAGCCAAGCGCCTGAATCGACATAAAATGTAACCGAGCAGCAGTGATTGCCGGGACACCGAATCAGTTAACGAGATATACCAGCGTCGTCGCAAGCCCCAGGTGCTGCGACACTAACAAAAAGGCGGAGTCAGTACCACAAGTACCCCTGCCGACGCTGCAAGGCTCCGCCGGATGGCGGCGTCCCTGGAACCTGGATGCCGGGAGAGGCATTTACCGATACAGGGCAGACGCCCAGTGCAACGCAGCTCTGCTGCAGCCCCTCCCTTAACAGGCTTGATTGCCTGCTCTCTAACTGTATTCCCTGCCCCGCCAGGTCTGCTCTTAAGGCTAATGGCACATCTATGAAGAAAATGCTGATAAACGCAACTCAACCTGAAGAGTTGCGTGTCGCGCTGGTTGACGGCCAGCGTCTGTACGACCTGGATATCGAAAATCGCACCCGTATCCAGAAAAAATCCAACATCTACAAGGGCAAGATCACCCGCGTTGAACCCTCTCTTGAAGCCGCCTTTGTCGACTTCGGCGCCGAGCGCCACGGCTTTCTGCCGCTTAAGGAAATCGCCCGCGAATATTTTTACCGCAAGCCGGAAGGTGACGGCCGTCTCAAGATCAAGGATGTAGTCAAGGAAGGCACTCAAGTTATCGTGCAGGTCGATAAGGAAGAGCGCGGTAACAAGGGCGCAGCCCTGACCACCTTTATCAGCCTCGCTGGCCGCTACATGGTGCTCATGCCCAACAATCCTCGCGCCGGTGGTATCTCCCGCAGCATTGAGGGCGACGAGCGCAGCGAACTGCGCGAAAACATGTCGCACCTGGAAATTCCCAACGGCATGGGCGTCATCGTACGCACCGCTGCCGTCGGCCGCTCCACCGAAGAGCTGCAGTGGGACCTGAACTACCTGCTGTCACTGTGGGAGAAAATTGGCGAGGCCAACGGCGAAGTCAAAGCCCCCACCCTGTTGTTCCAGGAAAGCAATGTCATCATCCGCGCAGTACGCGACTATCTGCGCGACGATATCGACCAGGTACTCATCGACTCCCCTGAAGCCTTCAAACAGGCCCAGGACTTCGTCGGCATGGTAATGCCGCAGTACAAGAGCCGCCTGCGCCAGTACGACGACAACATCCCCATGTTCAACCGCTTCCAGATCGAGAGCCAAATCGAAACCGCCTTCCAGCGTGAAGTGCGCCTGCCCTCTGGCGGCTCGATTGTCATCGACCCCACCGAAGCACTGGTGAGCATCGACATCAACTCGGCGCGCGCTACCAAAGGCAAGGACATTGAGGAAACCGCCCTCAAGACCAACCTTGAAGCCGCTGACGAAATAGCCCGCCAGCTACGCCTGCGCGACATGGGCGGCCTGGTGGTGATCGACTTTATCGACATGCTGGCCTCCAAGAGCCAGCGCCAAGTTGAGAACCGCATGCGCGAAGCGCTGGGCATTGACCGCGCCAGAGTTCAGGTGGGCCGTATTTCCCGCTTCGGTCTGCTGGAAATGTCACGCCAGCGCCTGCGCCCCTCTCTGGGTGAGACCAGTGGCAAAGTCTGCCCCCGCTGTAACGGCCAGGGCACCATTCGCGACACCAAGTCGCTGGCCCTGTCGATTCTGCGCCTGCTCGAAGAAGAGGCCATCAAGGATCGCAGCGCCGAGGTGCGCGCCATCGTCCCTGTCGACGTGGCTGCCTACCTGCTCAACGAGAAGCGCGGTGCTTTAAACGGTATCGAGATCGACACCAAGGTACGGGTACTGGTTGTGCCCAACCCCAACCTAGAGACACCCCACTTCGAAGTGCAGCGCCTGCGCGACGACGAAGTCGAAGGTCACGAGATCAGCTACAAGATCGACATGGCTGAACCCGACATGGATGCCATCACCGACAGCCACAAGGCGGCCATCCCCGTGCAACAGGCTGCCGTCCAGGCGGTAACACCTTCCGCTCCTGCGCCTGAAGCCGCGCCACGCGAAGAAAAGCCCAAGCAGCAGAAGCAGCCCCAAAACCGCAAACGCGGTGGCAAGCAGCGTAAGCCTGAGCCCAAGCCAGGCCTCTTCACGCGTATCTGGGCCGCCATTGTTGGCGAGCCTGAGCAGGAACAAAAACCTGCCAAGGGCAAAGGCAAGAGCAAACCCCAACAGCGTCAGGGTGGCGAGCAAAAATCTGGCGGTAACGGCAACAATCGTAATCGCAACCGCAACCGCAATCGCAACCGGAACCGGAATGGCGACAGCCAGCAGCGCGGCGATAACCGCAACCAGCAAAATCGTGATGGCGATCAGCAGCGCAAGTCGGAAGCCGGTGACAACCAGCAGAAGCGTCAGCGCAGCGAAGAAGGCGGCAACAATCGCAATCGTAACCGCAACCGTCGTCGTAACAACGATGATCGTCGCAAGCAGGACCAGGCGGTTGAAGCTAACAGCCAGGATCAGCAGCAGGATGCAGCACCCCAGGGTGGCGATCGTCGCGAAGATGCACCGCGCAAGCGCCCATCTGATATGAAGCGTGGCGAACCGCGCCGTCGCCGCAACCGCAGCCGCAAGGCCGACGGTGAACAGGCAGCAGGCAACGTTCAGGCGCTGGCATCACAGCCCGCCGTTAAAGCCGAAGCCGAGGCTCCGGCACCGCAGGCAGAAGCGCAGCCCAAAGTGGCTCAGGCTGACACTGCGCCAATTGAAGCAACTCAAGCTGCAGCACCTCAAGCCGAGGCGCCGAAGGCTGAACAGCCCAAGACGGAGACTCCGGCACCGGCTCCCGCCACCGAAGCTACCGCTGCACCCGCAGAGGAAGTCGCTGAAGCTGCCCCGGCAGTTGCAGAGACAGCCGAGGTTGTCGAAGAAACTGTCGAAAAAACTGCCGAAAAGACTGTAGAGAAAGTCGTAGAGGCCGAGCCCGCTACACCCGCAATACCGCCCGCCGGCATCACTGGCGATGGCCGTGCGATTAACGACCCGCGTGTCGCCGCCAAACCGGTGACTGAATTGGCGATCAGCACCAATACCTTCGCTCTGTTCAGTGACACCGTGGCCCCTGCCGCCGCGCACAGCGGGCGCGTCGTGCCCCGTGCGGCCAACGATCCCCGCGGCCCACTGACAACGGCAACACCGGTTGCTGAAGCAACCCCGACTGAAGAAGTTGCCGTTGAAGAAGCGGCGGACAGCGAAGCGCCCGTTGCCGAGGCTGCAGCACCTGCACCGGAGGCCACCTCCGAGACAGACGCACAGTCTGCTGCAGTGGAGGCGACAGCTGAACCCAAGAAGGAGCCAGAGGCCGCACAGGGCTAAAAAGACCTGAGAAAACAGGCGCAAACGGCTTTGGGCCCTTGTGCCTGTCTCTCCAATCGGTATAATCCTCGCCTGCTCCGTACCGCGGTACAGGCGCAAACAATTTGTAAGTTTCGGTGGGCTGGCTGAGTGGTCGAAAGCGGCGGTCTTGAAAACCGTTGAGGGTTTATCCCCTCCCGGGGTTCGAATCCCTGGCCCACCGCCATATACGAAAAGGGCACCCGATGGGTGCCCTTTTTTTGTGCTGCCAGCGCCAGCCTACCCCACAGATACCGCTCTAGTTGTATCGCCTCAATAAAATGAGCACCTCACAACGCACAAGCTAGTCGAATACATGAGCTTCGTAGCTCGCCCTTGATAATCCCCAAGTACTAACTAAGCTTACTGAGAATTCATAATGTTAAATTTTTGCTCTGGGCACGTGTTTTTCACTGACGGCCTGTTCCAGAACACCGCTGTTGCAACGACAACAGGCGCAATCTGACAGGCAGGAAAACGAGGATCTAGCATTGAAAACTTTCTACACCCTGGCCTGTGTGGCCCTGATCTCCAGCTCTACCCTTCTATCTGCTTGTTCCACATCGCGCTCAGACGCGCGCGTAGAAGCGAGAACAGAAGCGCGCACTTCCGAGCGCGTGGAAGATCGGCGTGACTGAGCCAATGCGATAACTGAAAGCGTGAACGACAAAAAACCCAACGGAACGCATCGCAGGATAATCGCGATACTCGTCGGGTAACTCTGACTTCGCATGGCCTCTACCTCGGTAGAGGCCACTTTCTCTCAAACCAGCTTTAATTTCCTACTGGAAAAAAGCCGCAGCACGCGCTTTGATTTCCTCGGCTTTATCTTCACTGGCATCGGCCAGTTCCTTTAGATACGCCTGCCCCTCTGCCAACTTCTCCTTGATGTCATTCACCTGGCCGAGAATTTCCTCGTCCAGGTCAGCATCCGCCAGATCCGCCTCGGCCTGAGCTTTGCGAGCGCGCGCATTGGCCTGCGCCGCTTCAAGCTGCTCGTCGTATACGGCCATCTGTTTTTCCACTTTCTGTTTCAATAAATCAATCAAACTCACTATCAGGTCTCCTGTCGTTCGATGAGTTAAACAGCGTAGCCCACCGGTGCGCGGTAGACATAAATATTTATCGGCGAGTTCAATAAAGACTGAAACGTATGCAGCTGTGAATCGCCACAGTCACTGTCAACCCCCTGCCACAGCGTTTCGCGTATACTCGATGGCAACCTTCGTCATCGCCTGCTGGGAGATAGGATCATCAAACACATTGCCTTTGTTGCGCTACTAGTCAGCACACTGTTTGCCGCCTGCACCCCTACCGCCACTGTTACCAAATCCTGGACAGCCACGAACCTGTCCGACAAGCGTGGTCTGCGCGGCGTACTGGTATACACTGCAGCCTCGAGCGAATCAGGCCGCAGGGCGTTTGAGCAGGAATTCGCAGAGGCCCTGCACAAACAAGGCGTCAGGGCAGTGGCAAGTTACACCCTGCATCCGGGAACCGAGATTAACCGGGAAGATGTAGCAAAAATAGCAGCAGAGGCCGATGTAGACACAGTGCTGGTCACCCTCTTCGCGGGACGCGATGAAACTGCCGTACTCCACCCGGGGCGCAAATACTACGGTGTCGCACCGGTTTACGGCACGGGTTATTACGGACGTGGACGTGTCTACGGCGTTCCCTACCAGGTCGGGGAAACCCAGGACTTTTGGGCGGAACACACCTCAGTCCACCTCACAGCGAAACTCTACGAGGTCAGCACGGCAGATCGGCTCTGGGAAGCGTCAGCCGGCATTGAGGAGAGCGATGACATCGCACAAATGCGCTCTGCCTTTATCGACTCTTTTATGGGGGATCTTGCGGCCCACGGCATCGTGGACCGCAAATAAAGATCAGCCCTCGTACTGATCAATCACCTCGCGCGCCACACGCATAGCAGACAGGGCCTGTGGATAGCCGCAATAAGCGGCGGCGTGCATGATGATCTCGCGCACTTCTTCAGGCGTCACACCGTTATTGAGTGCTCCGCGCACATGCCCCTTGAGCTCGCCGTGAGCCTGCAGCGCAATCAGCATGGAGACGGTGACAATGCTCCGGGTCCGTCGATCCAGCCCGTCGCGGGTCCATACCCCACCCCACACATGCTCCATGGCGGCTTCCTGCAGCGGCATATCCAGCTCCGTGGCGTTGCCCAGGGAGGCATCCACATGGTTACTACCCATCACTTCGCGACGAATAACTTCGCCGGCTTTCATATCTTCCAGGCTCATACAAAGGCTCCAACAAGGTAAATAGCGGTCATAGCAAGTGGCGGCGATCATAGCTTAAACTAGCGCCTTTGTAGCCAGTGCGCAGAGCAAATATGCAGTTATCGATTCTTGACCAGTCCCTGGCAAGACAACCCTCGGAAGCACCCACCGCCCTGAAAGAAACCATCGAAATGGCCAGGCTCGCCGAAATGCTGGGTTATCACCGTTTCTGGCTGTCGGAGCACCACGCCTTTGCCACCGTCGCCGGCAGCGCGCCCGAAGTGCTATTGGCCGCAGTGGGCGCGGCCACCGAACGTATTCGCATAGGCTCCGGGGGTATCATGCTGCCCCACTACAGCCCCTACAAAGTAGCCGAGGTATTCTCGCTGCTGAGCAACCTCTACCCCGGCAGAATCGATGTGGGCATCGGCCGGGCGCCGGGCGCCGATATGTCGACGGCTGTGGCACTGGCGACCGATGGCAGGCCAAAATTTGAACGTTTTCCGGAACTCACCGAGCAACTCAGCCACTACCTCTGGGACGACAACACCCGTCCTGTGGTCAGCCCGCGGCCGCAACCCGGCATTCCCCTGTGGATGCTCGGTTCCAGCGCCGACAGCGCCGTGTTGGCGGCACAGCGCGGCCTGCCCTACAACCTCGGTCTGTTCATTAATCCGCAGGCAGACCACCGGCTGATCGGGCACTACAAACAGCACTTCCAACCCAGTGAATTACAGCCCGAACCACACGCCATTCTGACCCTGAGCGTATTTTGTGCCGACGACGAAGAGCGGGCCAAGGCCCTCTGCCTGGCCCACGACCTGAACCTGTTTCGATTTTTCACTGGCGAGAGCGACGGCAGGTCACTGACCCCGGCAGAAGCCTGCGCGTACCCGCTGGGACCACGTGAAATGGCATTTATTCGCAGCCGCGAAGACAGCCGCGCCGTAGGCACCCCGGCGCAGGTTTGGGAGCAGATTAACCACCTGGCACAGCTGCACCAGGCGGACGAAATCATGGCGGTGACGAATATGTACTACTTCGAGGACCGCCAGCGCTCTTTCGAGCTGTTAATTGAATCTCGGCAGAACTAACCGGTCTCAGTGATAATGCTATTGGTAAAGTAACCAGACGGAACAGCAGCAATCAGAGTTAACTTTCATTACCCTCACGGTACAGTTGTTCTGCCCTGCCCTTGAGACCTTCACCGCAGATATTGAATCCCTTGCGAACCGCTTCGCCCATCATCTCGACCATGCCCTGTACCTCGGGGCCGGAGAATTCGTCGTAGCTGGCATAGGTGCAGCGGTTGTCGTCGATAGGCTCAATCACCTGCCAGCGCTCGGCGTGAATAGGATCTCCCGGCTTGTTTTCCATGGCCCAGGCAATGCGGTGTGGGGCCTCAATACAGGACATGTACTCAACCTGGTCACTGAGGCCGAAGCCAAGATCGACCTTCATCACGACCGGCGCACCCAGCACCAGCTCCGTCTCCATTGACGGGCAGAATGCGTTCCATTCGCCATAGTTGGCGAAGTCGACAATTACCTGCCAGACCAGCGCTGCCGGGGCCTCGATGGTGAAGGTATCGGACGACACCACGATCTGTTCGGACATATTTCCCCCTGTTGTGCCTATAACCCTACAAAAATTCCTGTAAATTCAGCAAGATAACCCTATTAAATTCAAGGCTAACAACCCTTTAAATTTGAACTATTCACCCTTATTATTTGTCCAACCGATACTCGCACGTGAAGTGCACCACACAACGGAGTTAACGATGCAAGACAAGAGTCTGTACAACATGAACACTACTGGCGTGGACAGTGTCCTGGCCACCAACAAGGTGCTCAAGAACACGTACATGCTACTCGGCATGNCCCTGGCGTTTTCTGCGGTAACCGCCGGCATCTCCATGGCCATGGGCCTGTCCCACGGCGTTGGCCTGATCCTGAGCCTGGTCGGCTTCGGCCTGCTGTTCGTCGTCCACAAAATGGCCGACACTGCCAAGGGCCTGCCCGCCATCTTCGCCTTTACCGGCGTCATGGGTGCCTCGATTGGCCCTATGCTCAACTACTACATGTCCATGCCCGGCGGCCCTGCGCTGGTTATGCAGGCTCTCGGTGGCACCGCGGTGGTGTTCTTCGGCCTGTCTGCCTACGCCCTGACCACCCGTAAGGACTTCTCCTACATGGGCGGCTTCCTGATGGTAGGTCTGCTGGTAGCAGTGGTAGCGTCTATCGCCAATATTTTCATGGGCATTCCCGCGCTGTCGCTGACCATTTCCGCGGCCATCGTTATGATCATGTCCGGCCTGATTCTGTTTGATACCAGCCGCATCATTAACGGCGGCGAAACCAACTATATCCGCGCCACCGTCAGCCTGTACCTGAACATTTACAACTTGTTCATCCACATGCTGCACCTGCTCACCGCCATGGGCGGCGACGACTAAGCGCAGCCAATCCTTGAAGACCCCGGTCCTTGGCCGGGGTTTTTTGTTTTAGAGGATCCGATTTTGATCTATNCCCTGCTGGTCAACAGTTCACCCGCCTCAGGCTCGGGTGCACGCAGCGCCTGCGCGTTCGCCCAGGCGGCCATTGCCCGGGGCCACCAGATCAACCGAGTCTTTTTCCTCGATGAAGGCACCACCACCGGCTCAGCCATGGCGGTATTTCCCCAGGATGAGGCTGACCGCCTCGCGCCCTGGGTGGCGCTCGCCGACAATCACAATGTCGACCTGGTGCTGTGCATCTCCTCTGCCCTCAAACGCGGCATGCTCGACAACACCGAGGCGGAACGCTATGAGCGCAACGCGGCCACCGTACATCCCGCATTCACCGTATCCGGCCTGGGCCAGCTGGTAGATGCCGGCGCGGGTGCCGACCGACTGGTAACCTTCGGTGGCTGATATGGCTGACAAGAAGCGCTACGTGGTGCTGATACGGCGCACGCCTTACGGCAGCAGCCTGGCGCGCGCCTCAGTTGATCTCGCTCTGGCACTCGGCGCCTTTGAACAAGACTTTGATCTCGTGTTTATGGGCCAGGGTGTACTGCAGCTGCAGCGCGAGCAAGCCAGCGAGGCCATCGGCCAGAAAAATGTCGGCCGTGCACTGTCATCACTGCCTCTGGTGGATATTGAATCTGTCTATGTGGAAGCGGATGCGCTCAAGCGCTACGGCCTCTGCGCAGGGGATTTGATACTGCCGGTACACGCCCTCGAGGCTGAAGGCATCAGGGCACTGCTCGCCGATGCTGATCACCTGGTGGGCTGCTGACATGATTCTGCATACCGTTGCCACACTCAGTACTCTCGCAGATTGCCTGGCGGTAGCCGGCGCCGACGACAGCATCTTACTCATGGGTGATGGCGTTTACGCGGCATTGGCCAATAGCGAGTTCAGCCAGACGCTCAAGGCCAGTGGGCTTCGGATCGAGGTTATGGAGAGCGATGCCAGCGCCGCGGGTATTGCCCAGGAACTGCTGGCCTTCCCCGCTACCGACATGGCCGGCTTTGTGGCACTGACCGAGGAATACCCTCGTCAGCTGGCCTGGTACTGACCTGTGCTTTCCGCCTCGGCATTCGACAAGGAAGGCTTCCTGCTGAACCTGGATGACTGGTCTCCAGAGGTCGCCCGGCAGATTGCCGCCGCTGAAGATATCGCACTCGGTGACGGCCACTGGGAAGTCATCGAGCTACTACGCAGTTACTACCGCGAATTCGACGCCTCACCCGCCATGCGTCCTCTGGTAAAATATTGCGCACTCAAGCTCGGGCCTGACAAGGGCAAGAGTATTTACCTGATGAGCCTGTTTCCCGGCTCGCCGGCCAAACTGGGCAGTAAAATCGCCGGCCTGCCAAAACCTGAAAATTGTCTCTGAGCTACTGTGACCACTGACTTTCAAATTCCTCGCGAAGAACACCCCTTCGCGCCCTACATTCGCATACTCGGCAAAGGCAAGACCGGCAGCCGCTCGCTGGACCGCGACGAGGCGCGCACCGCATTTACCATGCTGCTGCGCGGCGAAGCCGACCCCATGCAAGTTGGCGCCTTCCTCATGTTATTGCGGGTAAAAGAAGAGACCGGTGAAGAGCTCGCCGGCTTTGTGGACGCCTGTCGCGCCGTGATGACAGCGCCCCCAGCCTCCCTCAACGCCGACCTGGACTGGCCCAGTTATGCCGGTAAACGGGCCCAACACCCGTGGTTCCTGCTCTCAGTGAGCCTGCTGGCCCAGGCCGGATACCGCGTATTCCTGCACGGCGGCGATGGTCAC
This sequence comes from Halioglobus sp. HI00S01, assembly GCF_001635445.1. Classification (NCBI taxonomy): domain Bacteria; kingdom Pseudomonadati; phylum Pseudomonadota; class Gammaproteobacteria; order Cellvibrionales; family Halieaceae; genus Halioglobus; species Halioglobus sp. HI00S01. Next base: position 184,870 of record NZ_LWEE01000010.1, on the reverse strand, counting down.
ACCCAGGGCCGGCTGTACACAGAACAGGCCATGCGCGCGCTGGGCCTGCCCGTGGCAGACGACTGGACCCAGGTGGCCCAACAACTCGACACTCATAAGCTTAGCTACCTGCCCCTGCGGCACTTCTGCGCACCATTGAATCAGCTCATGCAGCTGCGCCCCCTGCTGGGCTTGCGTTCGCCGGTAAACACCCTGACGCGCATGCTCAACCCCCTGGGTGCATCCGCCAGTATTCACAGTATTTTTCACCCGGCCTATGGCGCCCTGCATCACGCCGCTGACAAATTGCTCGGACAGCCGCGCTCACTGGTCTTCAAAGGCGATAGCGGCGAGGTGGAAATCAAGCCACAGGCCAAAACCCGCTTGCTGCTGTTAGACGGAGAGCAGGAATCCGAGCAGCTGATGGCGCGCACGATTGAGGGCAAAGCACCCGCGGTGGGACACCCGACCACAGCACCCTTACAGGCTCTGTGGCGCGGCGAGAGTCACGACAACTACGGCCTTGATGCAACCCTGGCAACCACCGCCGCTGCACTGCTGGCACTCGGTTATGCCGACGACCTGCCTGCCTGTGAGCTGCGAGCGCGGGCACTGTGGGACGCACGCAACAAGGAGCAGATCTGACATGCCTATGAGCAACGTCAAGCCGCAGGACTACGATCAGGTCCTGGCGGCAAAGCGCAACACGGTACAGGCACTGCTCTCGCCCTGGTGTCAGGGTGAGCCCGATGTGTACCCGTCCCGGCCGAGAGGGTTTCGGATGCGCGCCGAGTTTCGAATGTGGCACGAGGGCGACGCGCTCGATTATGTGATGTTCCGCAAGGACGACCCCAAAACGCCTGTGCCCATCGAGAGCTTTCCCATCGCCTGCGACAGTATCCAGGTACTGATGCCGATACTGCGAGCGGCACTGGCGGGCAACGAGGCGCTTCGGCGCAAACTTTTCCAGGTGGAGTTTCTCGCCACACTCTCGGGCGAAATGCTCGTGACCCTGATCTACCATCGCAAACTGGAGGAAGACTGGGAACAGCAGGCCGAAGCGCTGCGGCAGCAACTGCAAACCGACTCTCCCGGTCTTTCGATCATCGGCCGCAGCCGCAAACAGAAAATCGTGCTGGGCAATCACTGGGTCACAGAACAACTCAACATCGAGGGGCGCACGTACTCCTACAACCAGTATGAGCAGGCCTTTACGCAGCCCAATGCCCGGGTCAACATCAACATGATTGAGTGGGCCTGCGAGCGTGCCGCTGAATTGGACGGCGACCTACTGGAACTTTACTGCGGCAATGGCAACTTCACCCTGCCCCTGGCCAGGCACTTCGACGAGGTCATCGCCACCGAGCTCGCCAAAACATCGGTGCGCGCAGCCCGAGAAAATATCGAAGCCAATGCCAGCGACAACGTGCAAATCATTCGCCTGGCCGCGGAGGAAGTTACCCAGGCCATGCAGGGTGAACGGGAATTCCGGCGCTTGCGCGATATCCCCAAACCGCTTCAGGATTACGACCTGCGCACGGTATTTGTGGATCCACCCCGGGCGGGGCTGGACGATGCCACGGTGAAAATGGTGCAGCGTTTCGATGCCATCATCTACATTTCGTGCAATCCGCACACGCTGGCGGACAACCTGGCGGTACTGAGCGAAACGCACCAGGTGCAGCGCTTTGCGATGTTTGACCAGTTCCCGTACACCGACCACATGGAGTGCGGTGCCTTCCTGCAGCGGAAGTAAGTCAGCAGCGGATACCCAGCGCCAGTAAGCCACGCCCCAGCACTTCGTCGAGCCGCTCTGCGTCGGCGGCGTTGACCTCGAGACTGTGCAGGCCGAGCTCCCGATACAGCTCGCGCTTGCGCAGCCGCTGCGAAATTTCCCCGGCGCTGATATCGCTGTCCCAGCAATCGATATAGACATTGCCCGCGGGGATGTAAAAATCCGCGGTAATAAGTTCTTCTGTGGGCAGTGCCCGCTTGAACGCGTGCGCAAGCTGGGCGAGGTACAGCCAGTTACACACGCGCATTTGCAGCGGTGTATCAAGCTGGTGCCCATCAATACCAACGCAGCTCACGGATTCAGCCGGGCTGGCAAAAAGATCCGGCTCAGCCCCCGCGTCCGCGGGCTCGGCTGTCGGGATCTGGTCCGATTGACAAGTCAGTTCGCGATGAATCACCGGGTGATCAATAATTTCGTGGGGCCAGGTCACGTAGTAGGCGCCACTGGATTCGCTCTCTTCCTGCTTACCCCCCAGCGACTTACCCAGCTCGGTCAGCTCCCATCCGAGAATGGAGTGATGCTGCAGGCCGATCTCTGCCAGCGCCCGGTTAATCTGGCGCGCGTGCAGACGGGGGTAGTAACGGCGCATGGACGCAGCCGTAATACGCTGATTGGATTCAATAGCCGCTAGCAACGGGTGGTGGTCCAGCGTTTGCGGCCAGACAATGTATCGGCCATAGCGACGGCTGTTCTGGTAGGAGCCGCCTTCAAACTCGCCTTTTGGGAGCAGCGTCCAGGCGTCGCCGCTGCGACGTATCCAGCCGTAGTCGCGCAGCGTGGCAAATAACTGCTGAACGGGGATATCCAGCTTTTTGGCCAGCGCCGTGGTGGAGAGTTTGCTGTCGTCGTCGGCCACGTGTTCAGTCCAGGGCGAGCTCGCGGTAGCGTTTTTCCAGTGCAGAATACACCTGGGATGCAAAGTCCTCGGCGCCTTTATCCAGCGCGTCTACCACTTCAACCAGGTGCTCGTTGTCTTCCTTGCCCGACCAGTTCTTGATGTAGGTGCCGTCCTTGTAACCATGATCCTGGCGGAAGAAGTTCAGCACGTTCTTGCCAACGTATGCAGTGTAGAGGCTGTCAAAATCGAGTTCCGAGGCCAGCATCAGATCCCAGAACAGGCTCACGGAAAACCCTTTGGTCTGCAGGCAGTTCAGCGCCAACGCCTCAGTGGCCTCACGCACGCCTTCACCGCTAGGTTGGTGGGCCTGAATGTCGGCTTCCATCTCGGTGGCTATGGCGTCGATGGATTTGCCTTCCACAAACAGCGCCGACATACCGAAGTGCCATATATCGATCGCCTCCAGGCGCACCTGCTCAAGGTCCGGCTCCTGCTTCTTCCACCACTTGAAGCCGTAGTGGTCGATTAACTCGCCGCACTCGATCCATGCAGCGCGATACCACTCAAAGTGCTGCTCCACCCACTGCGGATGCACCCGGGTATTCATTTTGTCCTGCATGGTCAGCATGTTGATCAGCGCTTGTTTCAAGGAGAGCCTCGCGAATTCTGGATGTGGAAAGGCAGGAAGAATAACAGATTTTTTGTGAATGGTGCCCGGAGCCGCCACTAGCAACTTGAAGACTTCGATGATGAAAACATGAAGTTACGGATGCTGACAATAGATATGCGGCGCGACACGCTGCGCGGGCGGATGTGCGCACATGTACGGGATGACCAGCTGGCGTGTCTGGACACCCTTTTGTCGCCCCAGGACATGTTCGGGCGTGCCCGCCCCCCCTTACGCTATCTGTGACCAACCACTGGTAAGGAGAGTAGTGATGGGCAAAGGCTTGCGCATTAGAGAATTGGAATCCCAGGTCAAGGAGCTGACCGGAGGCCAAAGCGAATCGGTTGACAAGGTCGACGACCTTTTCGAGAAGCTTGCTGAATTGGAAACGATCGACGGCCTAAGGTTGACTCAGACGAGTGAAAATATTCGCGCGCTCGAACTAGAAATAACGTACCTGTGGGCGATAATCGTAACTGGCTGGATTGTGACCTATATGGCTTAGTGGCCCGCACCCAATTGCCGCCAACCCTGCCCCATTCGAACCCACCTCACATCCCCGTGGCTTTAAACCGGGGAATACCGCGGCATGGTTTGGGCTTGGCGGCGGGTAGCGGGGATTAGAATGCAGGCCCACCAAGTTCCGCTTTGGGGCCAATAGCGGACACTTGTTAATGCCCAAAGAGCGGCGCGCGTTAGCTCGTAAAGCCCGAAGGGCAATGCTGCCTTTGCTTGTTATGTGTTTTTGTCATACTGCATTAATTCTACTGGTGCTCCATTAACTTCTATGAACGCAACTGTTAAACCGTCACTGGGTGAATTTGGTTGAATGATTATCTTTTGCCCTTTTAATGCATTGTCTAAATCACTTACTTCAAAAGCAACATGAGGCACAGATTTAACAAGCTCTGGATAAGGTGCATCTTTCCAGTACCTTTGCCACTGAATACCAAAGGGATTATTTTCATGATCAGATACCGTCATTTTTAAATGAGGCAAATCAATTTCACCATCAAATTTTTCTAGTGTTGGTATGCCTATATGATTAAATTTCATTGGAATCCTTGTTCAATCTGAACGGCAGCTAAGGGGCCAGAAGCGGACATCAGCTTGAATACAGAACACGCTCAATAAACTCCGCTTTTGCATCCCTGTAATCTTTGTGTGGAAGGTGTATGTGTCCGAGCTTTACCTCATTGTAAGCCTCCACAAGGGAAGGATCCGCGATTAGCCGATCCCTAAACTCTCGGAAGAAATCGTATCGGCTGCCTAGCACCACAACCTGGCAAGCCAAATCCATGTTCTTATCATCCGATTCAAGCATTCTGAGTTCATCAGTCTGAAGGGTATCCACTTTCGGGGCGAACCCATTAGAGCACAGCACATTAACAGACAGCTCGAAACTTGCCTCACTTACACCGACGAAAATATCTACGTCGCCCTTCGTTAACGCCCCGGGAATGGACGTCGCCCCAATTTCCTCAACGACTGCATCAGGCAGTAAGACAGCGATACGCTGCTGTGCCACATCGGCGGCGTCAGTAAAATCTGAGGACTGATAGAGTTGCATGTCAGTTATGGGGCCAAAAGCGGACTAATGTCATTGCCGTTGATCGTAATCATCAATCTGCTTGATTCCTAATTTCTCAAACCCTAGCTCCCGTATGGAGGTGATCGTAGATACTACAATTTGGTGAGGAGCGGCATAGCCATGGATTAGCATCACAGGTGGCCGAGTTCGTAGTGGTTCAGATTCAGCCCATTCTTCAACAGACCTATAGTTCTGGTCAGAGCTATAGTCCCCAGCATCAGAGATATACAGGAAGTGTCCTCCTGCATTGGCCCATTCTGGACTTTCAAGAGCTACGTATTTCAAGGCAAGTTTCAAGCGAGGGTCGTTGCAGGCAGGCATGATTTTCACTAGGTTCGATTGATGACAAATGCGGGCAGCACCATGTCGGCTTTGGGGCCAGAAGCAGACGCATAGTTACTAGACTTCGCCTTGCTTGAACTTGGAGACCAGTAGTGTCAACGGCATGTTCCCGAAGCCCGATACACGATCATCGTAAAGGTAGAGCGTCCTCTTAGCGACCTGACCGTTATCGCTATACAACAGTATCAGTCCTGTCCGAAATTCGTGCTCCCCAGGGTAGAACTTACTATTAGGTATCTCATCGCCCTTTACGAGCGGCATGCTGATTGAATCTGCATCGCCATGTATTTCGGCCACATATCCGATCTGACTCCCGTCAGGTCCGGGCTCATAGCGACCAATGAGAAGGACAGAAGCTTGTGCTATTTGTTGATCGTCCGAGAGACTATGCCAGTTGTCTGACTTGTACAGAGTTTCCGGCTCAGGTTCTGAAGTGAAGTAGTTGAGTATCGGTATTGATGCGACACTCACTAAAACCATCGCAATTGAAAAGCCAGCGCCGAATATCAGTCCCTTTAGAAAGGTTTGGATCACATCCGTGTCTCCGGGTTAGGTTGTTGTGCTTACGAGCGTCTGCTTTGTGGACGTTATCTGCCCTAAAACTTACCACATTCCGTAACGGCAGCTAAGGGGCCAAAAGCGGAAGTTGATCGAACTTTTTTCCTTGCCGGCTTTATAGTCTCATAGATCATATCGCTCTGAGTACAGAGGTATAAAATCGCATATCTGTCGTTGCAGTCAGCGGACTTAAGCCTGCACCCTGTCTCTGCGGGCAAATGGATCTATGCTGTTATAAGAGTCAACACGAAGCCATTTGTGCGCTTGTAACGCCCTATGAATAGACCGCTCGAGTCAGCACTGCTTGACGCTATCGCCGATGACGCCACCATCGATGCAGCCTATGCCTGGCTCTGCCAGCAACGCCGTCGCTACCCAGCCAACGCCGATATTTGGCATCTGCGTTCTCATTGGCAGAGTCGTCGCCCCGAACTCATTGCGCAACTACGCAGCGGCGACTATCAATTCAGCCCGCAGCAGCGGCTGCTGAGTGCCAACGGCAAGCCCATCCACCTGTGGTGTGCCGAAGATGCCCTGGTACAGAAAGCGATGGCGATGGTACTGGGCTCAGCCTTGCCGGTCTCGCGGCGCTGTACTCATGTAAATGGCCAGGGTGGCCTGAAGGGGGCGCTGCGTTGGTTGCGCGCTAAACTGCCGCACCATCAGTTTGTCTTTCGCTCCGACGTCAAGGGTTACTACGAGAACATCGACCACACCGTGTTGTTGCAACAGCTGGATGCGCTGGTGCCCGATAAAGCAGTGTTGCGGTTACTCACACAGGTCATTGGCCGCACAGTGGAATCGGGTGGCATCTTTAACGTCATCAAAAAAGGCATAGGCCGGGGCTCGCCCCTGAGTCCGCTGTTAGCGGCCATCTATCTCAAGCCATTGGATGATGTGATGGACCGCGCTGGCATTGCCTATGTGCGTTATATGGATGACTGGGTCATCATGACGCCTCGCCGTCACCAACTCAGGCGGGGTATTCGCCTGATCCAGCAGACCTTGCAGCAGCTCAAACTCAACACCCATCCAGACAAAACCTGGGTGGGCAAGATAGACCGGGGCTTTACGTTTCTGGGCTACCACCACACCCGTGCTGGCGTGACGCCAGCCAAGGACACCATCGCGCGCTTTCGTGAGCGAATCACCCAGCTTTATGAGCAAGGTGCGGGCCAAGCCCGCATTGGGGCCTACGCAACACGCTGGTGGCGTTGGGTGTGCGCAGGTTTACCCGGGACGCAGGTGCTGGTCGAACTGAAAGCCCTCACCGGGGCCACGAGCAGACTGTCACCCGCACCGTGACGTGCCGTGAGGCGCAGTCTTTCATTGCTCGAAACAGTACAAACGGTACGGAAGATTACAAGCGGTCGGGGAGCTGAACGCGGTCCATAACGGATTGGAGATAGTATTAGCGCCCACGAAACTTGTGGAAGAAGAATCATTGGAAGTCCAGTTCAGGCAAACCTTAGCTGCATCTACGGTGTAACCGAGGGGGTTAGTTCCTGTCCATGAAAAGGCGCTACCCTCAGAGAGGAGTTGGGTGCCGTCCTCTGTAAGACTGATAGGCGCGCTCAGTTGACCATCAATGATGTCGGAGAAGCCGCTCGCGATAACCGTGCCATCGACCAAGCGGTATTCGTACTCACTCGAAGCGAATCTGGTAGCTACGTCCATAACGCTGTCAGATAACCATGCCTTGTAATTGCCGGGGTTTTGCAAACCGGCCGAAGCCGCCAGATCTGTGCAAATGCCGTCTGCACCGCCAAGACCTCCCAAATTTCCGCTTTGACCGGTGCTCGTAACGAACACAACTTTCTTGCAGTCGTAATCGACACTGCAGCTCTTATCCGATTCAAGGATAAGGTCATTCTCGCATTGTGTAGTGGATGGGGCTTGGGAGGTACAGCTGGGATCAATGCTCAAGGAACCCAGCTTCAGCGCTACGCCTGAGGTATTACTGATTTCCACCAGGCCGACAGGTAGATCAATTACCCCGCCTTCAGGGTTGTCCAGCGCAAGCATACTCGCCAATGCCTGGGGAATGTTCAGGCTGCCCAGTGCACTCAGGGTTAGACCCACCCCCAGTAACATTACACTCAATAATTTACGACCCTGCGAGCTGCGCAATGCGCGATAGCCTATCAACGCCAACACGACGCCAAGCGGTATCAACAGCAGCGAAGGAATCGGCACGGGCACTGCCGGTGCGACTGAATCAACGGGAGTCGGAGCAGCGGTCACTGGCGCAGGCCCATATGTCAGTGTACCGCTTGTTTGCGCGAATGCGACCGAAGAAAGTGTCAGCGATGAAATCGCCGCCCATGCGTGCTTTGTGCTCATGTTAGTCCCCTGTTTACCCTCTTGTTCTTTGAGAGAAATCCCTGCCTTCAATGCAGTTGATATTGCAGTGCTGCCATATCTGCCTTCACGTCGAGTTTATCTGGCAACGCAAAAATAGTAAGCCGCGATTCAGTTCAATAACATGGACCAGCTATAGCTTTCCTTTTAATTATGACCGTTACACACGGATTCTAGAAGCACGGGGCGCTGATTCTTGAGCGGAGAAGATGTTTGTCTGATACACACTTCATGTCCGCTTTGTGGACGAAAGCGGACGTTTTTACAGCCTATCCTAAAGACTCCCATAATCAAATAGCGGGGGTCCTGGATATGGCCATACACCAAGCAACTTGTAAACGTACCGCGTGGAACCGAGGCCTAATCATTGGCCAAAAGAGACCGCTGAAATTGCGGGGCATCTGGGAGATACGAATCCGGCTAAAAATCCCTCAAAATACGCGCAATCTCGCCATGTTCAACCTAGCTCTTGATAGCAAACTTAGAGGCTGTGACCTGGTTAGGCTAGTCGTAGGTGATGTAGCGCAAGGAGGAAGGGTCGCCAGCCGGGCCACTATTATGCAGCGAAAGACCCAGAGACCAGTACAGTTCGAGATAACGCCCCCAAAAAGGGATAGCCTGACTGCCTGGATTCGTGAGCGGCAACTGAGAGATTGCGACTATCTATTTCCCAGCAGAATTAATACTGAATCACATATCTCTATTAGGCAGTATGCTCGTCCCACTGATAACTGGTTTCGCTCCGCGGGTCTGGATGTGAAAGAGTACGGCACCCATTCCTTACGCCGCACGAAACCATCGATGATCTATAAGCGGACCGGGAACCTAAGGGCTATCCAACTACTACTCGGGCACACGAAAATTGAAAGCACGATCCGCTACCTCGGAGTCGAGATGGAAAACGCACTGGAACTGTCCGAGCAGACTGAGATTTGATTGGTAATTGATCAATGCCTCCAGGTTCAAGCCGCGACCGGCAGCTGTTGTCTATGATAATCTTGCAGAACAGTCCGCGTTCGTCCACAAAGCGAACATCAGCCAGCCCAACCAAGAACGACCGCTCTCGCCTATGAGCAGACCTAGGTCTATCTTTAAAACAATCTAGGGCTAGACAGCGAGGCAGCAAAAACGACATGTTGAAAATGATTTTCTGTGTACGAAAGAAGAAAGGTCTTTCAGATGAGGAATTCTTTGATTACTGGCTCAAAAGTCATGGTCCCCTTGTAGCCTCTCAAACAATTTCGTTGAATATTAAACGCTATGTCCAAAGTCATGCGGTTGACGGTGAGTTCGGACATGAGGTTTCCGCTGCACGCGGGATGAAAATTTCAGGTTTCGACGGTATCGCCGAGATTTGGTGGGATAGCCGTAAAGAACTGGATCTAGCGCTACAAACAGAAAATGGACAGGCGGCAAGCGCCATTTTGGCTGAAGACGAGGCTCGTTTCATCGATATGGAGCGGTCTACCATATTCTTCACCGAAGAGCACTGCGTTTTCCAAGCGCCGTGAAATGAGTGGCCGCTAAGAAGTGATAGCGGACCTTTCTGGATACCTAGGCCAGTTCAGCACTTCAATGCCCGCTTTCGCCTACAAGCAGCCGCAATATCGTGCTGAAACATAATGCAGCTGATATTTTATAGTTGTATCAAGCAGCCCAAGTATTTATGGGAACCCAAATAATATGAACGAGACGCCTCTTCCATCCCGGCTGGCGGCAATATTAGTTCTGAGCGCAGTGCTTGCTGCAATGGCAGTTACGGGCTGGCAGCTCCTCAGTATCCCAGACTCCTTTGAAATTAAGCGACTGATCGAGGATGCGGGGCCAGTTCAGCTGGCGGGACAGTCGGCAATCTTTACTGCGTTCGGCCTCGCCTGCCTGTTTGCCCTGCTCGACCGCGAGCGCAGGGTAGCGTATGTGCAGTTGAGCTATCTGCTGATGTTCTACGCGCTACGCGAGGCTGACTATCACTACGAGCTCTCGGATCACGCCAAGGCGACTCAGTTCAAGCGCTTCTTTTCACATGAAATGATCCCCTTGTCGACAAAGCTCTTCCTCGCAGCGATCGTCATCCTGTTCCTCGTCGTAATGTACCGTTACCTGAAAGCACAACTACCTGTGTTCCTGCGCTCGCTCCGGGTGCAGCTACCCTGGGCTATATTTGCCTTCGCCTGGGCGGTTGTTTTTTTCCTATCGCAAGCGATCGACCAGATACCCGTTTTCCACAATGTAACGGGCCAGGTATTCGAAGAGATTTTTGAATCCGGCGCGGAATTTCTGGTGCTAATCGCGATGATTCTGTTTCGCTTGCAAGTCGATTTGGACAAAGTAGCTGGAGCCGGAAGTCGGCTTTGAGGTGGGAGCGGACCGTTGGTTTAGACTCGATCTTAAAAGGATTTTCAGGTCGGGTAACTTTCTATATCAAGGGCGAAGGTACATCAAGCCCTCCAGTTAATCATGATGTCTACATTGGTTCTGCGTCATATAGAGCCAAAAATTTCAAGATCATAAAGAATCAGATAAACCTAATATTTATGGTGCCCGGAGCCGGAATCGAACCGGCACGCCGATTAAGGCGGGAGATTTTAAGTCTCCTGTGTCTACCAATTTCACCATCCGGGCGGAGGGATCAGGCTGCAGGTACAGCCCTCTGAAAGGGAGCGCATCATAGCATCAGGGCATGGCCGCAGCCAAGGGACAGAGGCCATCAGATCTATTCGAACGCGTGCTACACTTCTCTACACCTTCATGTGCCGGCCCACTTTCCATGCGAAAACTGCTCATTGTCGCCCTGCTGTTGTCTGTGCTGCTTGCACTGCCACTGCTGGCGATGCGCTCTGAGCGGACCCTGGCGTTTCTGGCACACTGGGCTGTCGATACCTTTACCGATTATCGCCTCAAGCTGGTATCACCGGTGTTGCGGCCTTTCGAGCGCAACGTATCCGCGGCGGAGATCCACGTCTATCCCGAGGATAATGACGCGCCACCCTTTCTCACGGTGTTGGACTTCGAGGGCAATATTGGCTGGACCGATCTGTACACGACAAACCTCGTGGACACCCGCCTGAAGGCGCAACAGGTCATTTTGTATACATCTGATACGGACAGTACCAGCGAACCCGCTCCCAGAGAGTGGCTGAAGTACATTGGCTGGCTGCCGGCCGAGCTTAGCATCGGCCAGTTCCACCTGGTTACCGCGAGAAAAGAGGTCTTTATCTTTCCGCTGGAAAATGTAAAAGGCGGCCGCCCTAACGACCAAACCTTTCTCGCCTCAGCCCGCGCCCAGTATGTGGGTGAGCCGCTGGACCTGAATGTCGGCCTGAACGCCCTGCGCGAAGAGGGCCAAATCACCGCCGTCAAGTTCAACGGGGAGTTCAGCGCACCGGTCTCCAATAGTGTCGTGCAATTGCGCGGCGACGTGCAAGGCACCGCCGACAGCTTCAATTACGACCTGCAGCTCAACGCGGACTACGCTGATGTATCTGAATTCCTGCGAGGCTTTAACGCCCGTGGCGAGCTCGAGGGCCGCTTATTGCTGAAAGCAAAGATGCGCGGCGATGCCGATGGGTTCGTGTTGAGTAACGCCCTTTTCACCCTCGACAATATGCCCGCCTACGGCATCGAGGCCGCAGGTACTCTCGACTACGATATCAGGGGCGGCGGCGAGTTAAGGCTCGATGCCGCAGGCGAAATTTCTTCCATGGACGTGGTACTGGACTGGCTCGATGTCGACCTGCACAGCCTGGGCCGGGCCAGCGGCAACGCGGTGATTACCGGCACCGTTCGAAACCCGATGATTGATCGCTTCATGCTGCGCAGCGAGGCCGACAGCGGCCTGGTGGTGAACGCCATTGGCCGTGTAGATCCCTTCCGCATGGGGGACGCCGAAAACAAAGTCAGACTGGATGTTGCTGGGCCGTCAATCGCAACCTTGGAGCAGTGGACCGGCCCGCTGCCTTTTGAGCCCGGCGCGTTTTCTGCATCTGGCCTGCTAGTAGGACGCCATGGCAGCGTGTCATTGAGAGATCTCGTGGTCGAAGTGGGTGACCCGGACGAGCTGATCTTCAGGCTCACCGGCAGTGCCGGCAGCTTGGATGGTATGGACAGCGAAGGCATTGCCGCAGCCCGCGACCTGGACCTCACCTTGAGCGTCGATTCCCCCGACAGCCGCTACCTGGGTGAGATGCTCGACATACCGATTCCCGCCGGCTTCGTGCTTGACGGCGAGCTGACACTGAAAGGTACTGGTGCGCTACTCGAACCGGTTAATGGCCTGTTCACAGCGCGCAGCTCCAAACTGGATTTCATCTTCGTGCCTCACGCTGCGAAGGTCACCCCAATGGCCCACCCTGTAATCACGGATACGCTCGCTAGCGTGGCCATTACCCTAGACGACGTGAGCGCCCTCTCTGAATATATCGATGTGGATATTCCCGCCCGGGGGCGACTCGACGGCAAGGCAGAACTTACCCAGTACGGGGAACGCCTGGCGCTGAACAATCTCAAAATGATTGTAGACGGCAATGAACTACAGTTATGGGCCACCGGTGAGGTTGATCACCTGGTACCACTCAATGGGATAAAGCTGAAAGGCCGGTTCAGCGACATTCCCACCGCTCGCATACTCAATCGTGCGCTGGACGGACTCGACTATCAGAAACCACTCGGCATGCTATCGGGCAGATTTACCGTCGACTACAGCGGCGGGAAACTCAATATTCCCTCGTTCACCATCGAATCCGACGACAAACAGGGGCCGCTATTACTTACTGTCTCTGGCAAGAGCCTGGACATCACCGGCAGGCTAAATGTGCAAAGTGATATTGATTACCGCCTGCGCGACCCAGACCTGCTTGAGGCGCTGACCGGGCTGCGCATGAACCCGCTGCAGGGCCAGGGCAAGATCCAGCTTTCACCGTCAGAATTTGTTTTATCCCATACCGGTGAAATTGGCGATTCGGTAGCCAAGCTTGATGCCAGAGCAAGTTTGAGCGCTGGCAAGCTTACGGGCCTGACGGCCGCACTAAACAGCCCACTGCTTTACCTGAGCGACCTGGGTCTGCAGGCAGAAGTCGCTGCTGAAGGCTATAGCCCGGTCGAAAAGCTCGACCAGGCCGAGCCACGTGACTTTATCGAACATATCCTGGGCCGGCGCGCTTCAATGCCCACCGATCTGCGGGTAAATTTTGGCGGCATCTCCGGCAAACGCACCAATATTAACCGGCTCGACATCCACGTCACTGGACAGAACAATCGCTATACCCTGCGGGAGTTCAATGTGGGATATGCAGATACCGTCGGGGAGGTGCGCGGCATAATCGACCTCAATGCGCAACCGCCCTTCGTCAGCCTCGCGGGCGAGGCCGTAGCGTTACCATTGAACACCCTCGGCCGGGATATGGGCATGGATGCCGACGTACGCGGCGAACTGACCCTGCGTGGCGGCATCAGCTCACAGGGCACTGATATGGATCAGCTGCTCGGCGACCTGGATGGCAGCTTGGCGCTGGCGCTGGAGGACGCGGAAGTTCAGGGCGCTGCCTACGACCTGCTGGCGACGGATCTATTGGCCTGGTTTTACACCGGGGCCTCCGCCAAAAAATCCACCCACATCGACTGCACCATGGCCAAGTTCAAGTTGCTGAATGGTGTCGCCAGCAGCGACAGCCTCTACGTCGAGACCCGGCGCATGGTAGCCACCGGAGAAGCCGAGCTGGACATGGTGAACCAGCTCATGGATGTAAAGATCACCCCCCGTTCTAAATCCCGCGCACTGCAGGTCCCTTCTTCGGTGCGGCTCAAAGGGAAATTCGACGACCCTAGGACCACCGTTTCGCCGATTGCGGCCGCCTTCGATGCCTATGCAGAGGTTCTGGCCCTGGTTCCTAAGATTACCCGCAAGCTGTTTGGCATCAAGTCTCGCAACAAACAACAACGACCCTGTGAGGCCGTCCAGTAGCCTGCTACAATCCGCGCATTAATAACGATTTCAGGTGAAACATGGCATCAGCACGGGGTGAATTTACCTCCCGCTTTGGGTTTGTAATGGCAGCTGCAGGCAGCGCAGTGGGCTTGGGAAACATCTGGGGGTTCCCTACCCAGGCCGCCAGTAACGGGGGCGCTGCCTTTCTGCTGGTATACCTGATCCTGGCCTTTACGCTCGCCTACCCGGCACTCATGGCCGAACTCATTATTGGCCGTCACGCGCACGCCAACGCGGTATCGGCGCTCCGCCTGATTTCCCCCAATGCTGCGTTGCGCAAAGTCGGCACCACCACCGGTATCGCCGGATTTGTGGTCGCCAGCCTAATCCTCAGTTTCTATGCCATTGTCGCCGGATGGATGGTTGCTCACTGCTTGTCGTCAGCGGCACTCCTGCTGGGCATGGATGGCGCCGCCGAGTGGCTGGTGTCGTTCGGCTTTATACGCAACCTCATTTTCATGCTGCTCTTTATGGGCCTGACAATCAGCATTATCAGCGCCGGCGTGCGCGAGGGGATTGAGCGCTGGTCCGCCAGGCTGATGCCTGCCCTGCTACTCACCCTCATGGCGCTGGTGATTTACGTCCTTACCTTGGACGGCGCTGTTGATGGCCTCAAGGTCTATCTGCTGCCTGACTTTGAACGCGCATTGGAACCCAAACTGATTATCGCAGCGCTCGGTGCCGCCTTCTTCTCGCTCTCGCTCGGGGTGGGCACCATGCTGATCTACGGATCCTATGTATCTGACAAGGAAAATCTCCCCGTGCTTGGCGGCATGGTCACGCTGGTGGATATTTCAATTGCGGTGGTGGCAGGCTTCCTGGTGCTGCCGGCCATGTATGTTGCGCTGAACAACGGCGTTGAGATTTTCACTGAGACTGGTGCACTTATTTCGGAAGACACGCTGATCTTCACTGTACTGCCGGAACTGTTTTCCACCATGGGCTTTACCGGCCTGATCGTCAGCTTTACCTTTTTCTTCCTGATGAGTATTGCCGCACTGACCTCCTCCATCTCCATGCTGGAGGTGCCTGTGGCGTACACCATCGAAGAGCACGGCATTAAACGGCACACGGCCGTGTGGATGATCGGCGGAGCCATTGCGCTGGTCAGCACCGCCATCCTGCTGAATTTCGGCACGCTGTTCGGCCTCGTGATCTCGGTCACCACCCGCTACAGCCAGCCGTTACTGGGCTTTATGTTCTGTATCTACGCGGGCTGGGTGTGGAACCGCAATGCTATTTTGCAAGAATTGCGCAAGGGCAACCCTGAGGTAGAACAGGGCCTGTTCTGGAAGGTCTGGCCCTGGTATGTGAAATTTGTCTGCCCGCTGATTATTCTGACGATTTTCCTCCAGTCACTGCTGGGCTGACAAATCAATAGTGCCGGTCTCCTCGATACGCTGAGTCGGCATAAAGCCATTGAAATCGATTTTGGCCGAGAATTTATAGTCAAGGCTGCTGGTGGTCTCATGGGTAAGGCCTGCCAGTAGCCGCACCAGCTGGAACAATTGCAACCCCGCTTCTACAGTAACGACCTCCTCGGAATACCCGTCGATATAAGGGACGTCGTTAGTCACACCGCTCAGCAGTTCCTTGTCTAATATCTCTACACTGTAGCTGATGCCCGCGATATCGAGTGCTTCCTTATTGGGGTTGGCGATTCTCAATTTAAATTCAAAGCGTGGCGAGCTGCCGTGTGATGGCAGTGCTTTGAAACTCTCCAGGGTTACTTTGGGGGGATCGTATTCGGCCATCATATTGGCGCAGCCTGACAGCAGCGCCAGCACAACGATGACGAAGAATGGTCTCACCTGGGCCATCAGCCGCCGCTCCCTTTGCGGGTAAAAAAGAACACTCCGTAGGCAAGGCTACCGCTGGCAAACACCAGTGCTACCCAATCGCCTGTACGCTGGTACATCCAGGCGCTGAACAGGAACATAGCAATGGCTGCCGCCATGCCGAGACTTCTACCGAGTTGACCCATGTCACCCCACCATCAAGATCGTGGGGTCACATTCTAGACCAATTGATCAGGAGCGCCCATGGGGGCTGACTGCGGTCTCCAGGGCGCGTTCGGTTAACCACCGGGCCTGGCGCACTAGCGCATAGATCACGGCGTTGCTGGCAGCTTGCTGCCAGGTGTCACCGTCCCTGGAGGCACAGGTATCCTCGAGTTCGTTGAGATCCTGCACCATACTCACCAGCTTCTGGTAACCGTCAAGGCTCGCCTCTTGCAGGTCGCGCAACTGTTTGTCGCTGAAGGAATGCGGCCTGCGAGACACCAGATCAGCAAGGCTCGAGTGCCCCGCCTCTGTTTCACGCTCGGTAATTCCGTGGGCCAAGTAATAAGCCAGCTCAGTGGGCTCCGGAGGAAATGGTGCGGAGGCCACCCCGGCGCGATCCAGCTCCTCGCGCCAGTGATCGCTGATGCTATCCGCCAGAATCATCAGGCAGGGATCTCCAAGACATTCCCGGGCGCTGTTCAAACGGCGCCACGCCTCAGGCCCCAGGGAGGTGCTTTCGACGACAAGGGCGTCGCACTGAAACTCCCGCGAGCTTGCCGCTTCAAGAAACTCAATCACGCTACTGGATGTAATCCGGGCGTTGCACTTGGCGAGATAGCCCTGATGCTCCTCCAGCCAACCGGCCAGACGCTGTCCAACAAACGTCACCCTTGGCCGCGGTGCCGCGGCAGCAGTGCCTGTGCTGCTTTCCAGTAAATGCTCGAGCGTCTTGCGGTCGCTGTTGGCAATCTCGCCTATCCGAGTGCCGCTCTGAACCAACGCTGAGATCAACTGCAAATGATCCAGGTCTGTCTGCGTATACTGCCGCCGCCCAGTAGGTGACTTATGGCTAGCGCCTAAGTGATAACGACGCTCCCACACTCGCAAGGTGTCCGGTTTTACGCCCGTCAGCCGAGCCACGGTACCGATGCCATAAAGGGGCATGGATTGGAACTCTATCTGTGTCACTTGCTTGCAACCTCTACCACTGTTTAGTAACTGTACGCAGCTGCCGATAGGTTGGATTTACCTATCGTACGCAATCCTCTGGCGTCTACTTTGCGTAGCTATTGCATACCCGTTCGTGACCACGTAGTTTCAAACTTCAGGAGAGCCGCTCATGACAACTGCACAGGACAAACACCCACAACCACTGGTCGGTATCGGCTCCTGCCTGGCGGGCAATGAGGTGCGCTACGACGGCCAGAGCAAAGCCGCCAATATCCACGTACAGCGCATGCGGGAATGCTTTGACACCCGCCCGTTCTGCCCGGAAATGGCGATTGGCCTGGGTGTACCGCGCCCCCCGATCCAGGTTGCCGGGGAACCGGATGACCTCAGGGTTGTAGACGTTGCGACGCGGCAGCAGGACGTCACTCAGCCGCTCAAAGACTTTGCTCAGCAGGTGCTCAACAACAATCCCACTATGGCCGGATACATTCTGGTAAAAGGTAGCCCCAGTTGCGGCTTTGACCGGGTGAAGCGCTTCAACAAAGAAGGCCGACTGGTCGCCCGGGACAGTCAGGGGGTATTTGCCGCAACACTGGCCACCATCGATCCCCTACTCCCTTTGGAAGACGACGGGCGCCTGAATGACCCCGGGTTACGCGAGAGTTTTGTCACCCGGGTATTCACCTACCACCAGTGGCGCGAGTTGTGTGCTGAGGGCCTGGATGCGGGCAAGCTGGTGTCTTTTTACAGCCGGCACAAGTATCTGGTCATGGCCCACGACGTGCCGAGTTATCGCAAGATAGGTAAAATGCTGGCAAACGCCGGCAAGGAAGATATTGAGGAACTCGGCCAGGCATTTATCACCGAACTGATGACGGCTCTCACCAAACGCACCAGCCGCCGCAGCCACGCCAATGTGTTGTTTCACATTGCCGGGTACCTACGCAAGAAAATTGCCCCTCCGGAGCGTCAGCGCCTGAGCGATTTGATCGAACAGTACCGTCTCAGTGCAGTTCCGCTTATCGTGCCTATCACGCTGCTAAAGCACCACTTTGCCAATCACCCCAACGCCTATATCGATCAGCAGGCCTTTTTAAGCCCGTTCCCCGATCAGCTGCAAATCCGCAACGTCACCTAGAGCCAGCACTCAGGTGACGGGAACCTGGTCCCGCTGTGCAGGCTGTTCATCCATCCGGTAGCGATAGTCCCAGCTGAAAAAACGCCCGGGGGTTATCGTAATGGTGACCTCATCCTCAACTCGCGACATCAGCCAGCGCGCCAGGGACTGGCTACCGCCGCCCAGATAGCGATCGATCGCCAGAAGCAGTGTGTCAGCGGCTCCGTCGCCGGTGAGCGCTGCGTCGCCTTGCCCACGCACACCGCAGTAAGGCGGCTGGTTCGGCGATACCTCGAACCCCACCTTGGGTGATTTACGCAACAGTTTTACCAGCGGCGAATTGCGATGGGATACACAATGGAATTTTCCGTCGCGAAAGATGTACCAGAGTGACACAACTCGCGGGTAGCCGTCCTCGCCCACACAGGACACGCGCAGGGGGTAGCGGCTGTCGCCAAGCCAGTTGTGAATGTCCGCTAATTCCCAGGGGCCATTGGTCTTCAAGGCGTTCTCCTATTGCTGGATTGCAGTCACTGCCTGTCGCAGTGAAGGATAGCGAAATACGAACCCGTTTGCCTGCAGCGCGCTAGGTACTACGCGCTGGCCATTCAGCAGGAGTTCATCCGCCATTTCGCCCACCAGTATTCGGGCCACCGGGCCTGGCACAGGGAGCGACACCAGCGGTGAATAGTGATGCGCCAACTCGCGGCAAAATTCGCGCGCTGTGACGGGTTCGGGGGCACTTAGGTTAAAAGGGCCTTCGGCGGCATCGTCTTGCAACAGGTATTTGATGGCGGCAACCACATCGGCGCGATGCACCCAGCTAAGCCACTGCCGGCCACTCCCGAGCCAGGTACCAAGGCCGAAGCGGAATGAGCCGGCCATCTGGCCAAACGCGCCACCGCCCTGGTCGAGCACCACACCCAGGCGCAGCATGGTCACCCGGCAGCCCAACTCGCGCGCCTGTGCCGCGGTTTCTTCCCAACGCTGGCAAAGGTCCTGGGCAAACCCGGGTACCGGCTGCCCATCCTCACCCAACGCTTCGTCCTGGTGATGACCGTAATAGCCTATCGCGCTGGCCGTGAGAATCACCGCCGGCGGCTGTGCCAACCGACTGGCAAGGTCAACCAGCGCCTGGGTGGTGTCGATACGGCTGTTCACCAGCTGCTGCTTGTAACTGCGAGTCCAGCGCTTGGCGGCCATTGATGCGCCCGCAAGGTTGATGAACGCATCGAAGGTCTCGGATGAAGGGATGTCGGCGAGCGCTGTATAAGATGTAAAGCGGCCTTCACACGGGTTCACCTGCCTGCTGTAAACCACAATGTCATGGCCATCTTCGACCAGTTCAGGCAGTAGCGCCTCGCCGATAAACCCTGTGCCGCCGGTAACCAGAATTCGCATACATCCTCCTCGAGAAAGTATACGCCAACCCACGTCTGTGGATCACTACATCCATTGTCGAAACGCTACGTATACTAACGGTATGACAATGACAGACAGCCACGACGCACTCGCACATTTTCTTGCCGCACACAGCAATCTACTGGTGCTCACGGGGGCAGGCATAAGCGCCCCGTCGGGGCTCCCCACCTATCGCGATGAGAATGGCAGTTGGTTGTATCGCAAACCCATTCAACATCGCGATTTCCTGGCCCGGGAGAGCACCCGCAAGCGCTACTGGGCGCGGTCAACCCTGGGCTGGCCCGCGGTGCGCGATGCATCACCCAACGAGGCGCACTACGCGCTCCAAAGACTGGAAAAAAAGGGCCAGCTGGAATTGCTGGTTACCCAAAATGTGGACCGGCTGCACCAACGTGCCGGCAGTCGCAGGGTCATCGACTTGCACGGCAGGCTGGACCGGGTGCGCTGCCTGGATTGCGGTGCCTTAGCCAGCCGCGAAAGCCTGCAGGAGACACTGGCCAGCGCCAACCCTTGGCTGAGCGCAGACAGCAGCGAGGCCCGCCCCGATGGCGATCGGGATTTGCCAGATGACACACTGGCACGTTTTGAAATTCCATCCTGTGCACGGTGCACAGGCGTACTGATTCCGGATGTCGTGTTCTTTGGTGGCAGCATTCCGCCGGCACGTCACGATTCCTGCAATGCGGCACTGGATCGGGCAGACGCCCTACTCGTGGTGGGCAGCTCGTTACAGGTGTATTCGGGATATCGATTCTGTCGCCGCGCCAAAGAGCTGGGCTTGCCGCTGGTGATTGTAAATCCCGGCAAGACCCGCGCGGACGACCTTGCCGATATGCGCATCGCCCAGACAGCGGCCGAGGCGTTTGCGTCAGTGCAGGTCTAGCGCCACCGAAAACTTGGCGAAATCATCCTGCATACGAGGGCAATGCGTCACCGGCCCCTTGGGCTCGTGATGATCGCCACAGAACGGGCAGAACACCTGACCAGACACCTGGGGAAGCTTGATTTCCCCAAGACTGACCAGCAACAGAAACTGGCCAAAGACATAGTCAGCGGGCCATATAGCATCGGCTCCGATAAATTGTCCCGCCTCGCTATCCCAGTAGAGGTGATCCGCCCGATCAACGAGCGCATCGCTCAAGGGCCCCTGCGGCACATCGCTGTGCCAGAACACCGCAAATCGGCCATCCGCCAGTGACATAACCCCTGCAAGCGAAGTCTGTCCGCGCAGATAAGGTTCCAGCAGCGCTTTCAATGGGTTCGCCCCCAGGCGATCGTGGGTCACCACCATCTGTGAATTGGCAGCGGCAGAGCCCACGTAAATGGCGCCTGCACCGGCCATGGCGGCGAGCACGCGATTGTACTTGGCTTGATCAGTTTCTCGGACGATATCAGTCATTGAGCATCGGCACGTTGTGGGAGGCCTGCGCCCCCATTGAGCGAGCGCTGCATTGTATAGAAGTCTGTTTTTTACACAATCTCCCCGGCACTTACCTGGCATAGGCCCGCGTGAGTGCAATCAGGGTAATCTCACCGGCCCCTGAAAGCTGCGCATGCCCTGTTCCATCCAGAAAAAGGCCCGGGTCGGTGCAGGCAGCGCTACCACCCAGGGTGCCGCCAGCTCAATAGTAATGAGTTCGGCGCCATCGGGCAGCACCAGCGCGTCGTCTTGATCGTTGTCGCCGACCACTTCAACGAAATCACCCTCCGGCAGGCGCAATATGGCTAACGTGCGCCCCGCCTCAAAGCCAAGCACGTGGTGCTTATCTACCTCAATTTCTATCGGTCCATCTTGCTTAGTGGGCATTTTCGGCGCCATTGGTCGCGCCACGTTAATGTAGCTCTTGCCGTCGATTTCTCGGGTCAGCACCGCCTCGCCCTCACGCCCGGGGGAGCATTGAAAACCAGCGCTATCCATTGAGGCTGAGGCAATGCCCACTTTGGACAGGCCTTCATCGAGTGCCAGATTATGAAAGTACTCTGCGGTAACCGGTACAGTCGACATCCATACCAGCCCCGTAGCCGCATCGAAAACCTCCATCACTAGCTCCCGGCCTGTGGTCACCAGATAGGCTCCCTCGATCAATTGGGCTGATAGTTGTTGTTCGAGTACAGCCAGCGGTAAAGACGACATATGATTCTCCGTTGTGATTTTATTGGCACATACTATGTCTATTTTTGGCGGCCCGCAAACGGCGTATCTCAGGTGGAGAAAGCCGTGTCGAAATCTTGGGAAATTTTAAAGGGACATGGAGGCTCGGGTCGGGGTCGATGGTCCGACACTTGACCGGCGTGCATAGTTGCGCGCTGTCGGAACCAGTAAAGATATGGAGGCTCGGGTCGGAATCGAACCGGCGTACACGGAGTTGCAGTCCGCTGCATAACCACTCTGCCACCGAGCCATATCGCGACTGAGAACCAGTCTGGGGAAAGGAAATTGGAGTGGGAAACGGCCGGGGTGGCGGACCACTTCGAACTCCTCAACCCTCATTGCATCAGGAGAGATGCGAGGAAATTGGAGCGGGAAACCGGGTTCGAACCGGCGACCTCAACCTTGGCAAGGTTGCGCTCTACCAACTGAGCTATTCCCGCAATTCAACTTCCTTAAAGCGTGTCGGTAATACCGTGCACGTTCAAGAGGCGCCTATTGTATGCACCGGGCGCCCGGTGTCAACCAATTATCCAAAAAAATCCTGCAAGGCGCTGAATTAAAAAGAATTATCCCGCTCTTTCATCACGATCCAGGCCGCTTTCAGGTAGATGAACATGGACCACAGGGTCAGAATCGCGGCGATATATAGCACCACGTAGCTGAGGGCCAGTAACCAGCTCTCATTCGTCTGCGGATTGATGGCCAACAGGGCCGTAATCGCCACCATCTGGAAGGCGGTTTTCACCTTGCCGACATAGGACACGGCCACCGAAGTACGCGCCCCTAGCTCGGCCATCCACTCCCGCAATGCCGACACCACAATTTCCCGGCCGATGATGACACAAGCCGCCAGGGTGAACAGCAGCGTGTCGTGGCGTTCCACCAGGAGTACCAGTGCCACGGCCACCATGAGCTTGTCGGCGACGGGGTCGAGAAACGCGCCGAATGCCGTGGTCTGTCCCAGCCGCCGGGCAAGGTAGCCGTCAACCCAGTCGGTAATGGCCGCGACGGCAAAGATGACGGCTGCCACCAACAGGTGATTGTTGAACGGGAGATAGAACACCACCACCAACACCGGGATCAGGCAGATTCGCAGCAGTGTCAGTGCGTTCGGTATGTTGAGTTTCAATGCCCCGTATTCCCGTGCAAGTGGTCATATATCTGTTGCGCCATTGTGGCACTAATTCCCGAAATTTTCTGCAGTTCCTCAACATTGGCGTTCACCACACCCTGGGCGCTGCCAAAGTGCCGCAATAATTCCCGCCGGCGCTTGGCCCCCACGCCGGGGATATCTTCCAGCACTGACCGCTGCCGGCTCTTGTCACGCCGCGCGCGGTGTCCGGTAATCGCAAAGCGGTGTGCCTCGTCGCGCACCTGTTGAATCAGATGCAGCGCCGGGCTGTCACCTGGCAATTGCCACTCGCGCCCGGTGCTGCCATCGATGAGCGTTTCGAAGCCTGCCTTACGCGTCACGCCCTTGGCCACACCAATCACCTCTACACCAGAGATCTGCAGCTCCTGCAGCACTTCCATGGCCTGGGTGACCTGCCCCTTACCGCCGTCGATAAACAGGATATCCGGCTGGGCGCCCTCGCCTGACTTAAGGCGCTTGAAGCGGCGCTCCAGGGCCTGCTGCATGGCGGCGTAATCGTCGCCACCGGTAATGCCCTCAATATTGAACTTGCGGTAATCGCTCTTGCGCGGGCCGTTCTGGTCAAACACCACGCAGGACGCCACGGTGGCTTCGCCCGAACTGTGGCTAATATCGAAACACTCCATGCGTTCAGGCAGCTCCGGCAGTTGCAGAATGTCCTGCAGGTTCTCGAGGCGGCTGAGCACCGTCTGGCGGTCAGCGAGATGCGACTGGAGATTGGTCTCCGCGGTTTGCACGGCAAGGCGCAGCCAGCGCGCCCGTGCATCGCGCACGCGGCTGCGCAGCTTTACCTTGCGCTCCGCTTGCACAGACAGCGCCTCGGCGAGCGTTTCGGCGTCGTCGGGCAAGGCGTTGACGATCACTTCACCGGGTATCGCGCGCGAACCGTTAAGGTAGTACTGCGGCAAAAAGGCCTCCAGCACCATGGCCGGGCTCTCTTCCAGCTTCAGGGGCGGATAGTAGGTTTTACTTCCCAGTACTCTTGCGCCGCGCACGAACAACACCTGCACGCAGGCGCGCCCGGCAGATACCGCCGCCGCCATGATATCCAAGTCGCCCTGTACGCCCTCAATGCCCTGGCTGGCCTGCACCTGTTGCAGCTGCGCCAGCTGGTCGCGAAACACCGCAGCTTTCTCGTACTCGAGTTCTGCCGCCGCCTTTTCCATATCGTCTGCCAACCGCACCATAAGCTGCTGCGACTTACCTTTGAGAAACAGGCTGGTGTTCTCTACCTGCTCGGCGTAGTCCGCCTCGCTGACCAGCTCGACACAGGGTGCCGTACAGCGATCGATCTGGTATTGCAGGCACGGCCGGGAACGATTGCGAAAGTAGCTGTCTTCGCACTGCCGCACCTTGAAGACTTTCTGCATGAAATGCAGCGATTCACGCACAGCGCCCGCACTGGGATAAGGGCCAAAGTAGCGACCTTTTTTGCGCTGGGCACCGCGGTGCAGACTGATGCGCGGGAACGTGTCGCCGCTCATGTAAATGTAGGGGTAGGACTTATCATCCTTGAGGAGGATATTGTAAGGCGGCTGGTGCGTCTTGATCAGGTTGTGTTCCAGCAGCAGCGCATCCACCTCCGTGGAGGTCACCGTCACCTGGATCTCGGCGATGCGATTGACCAGGGCAACGGTCTTATCGGTCAGCCCGCTAGCGCGAAAATAGCTCCCCACGCGATTGCGCAGGTTCTTGGCCTTGCCCACGTACAGAAGCTTACCCGCCTCATCGTACATCTGGTAAACCCCCGGCCGGGTGGTCAGGGTTTTCAGGAATGCCTTGTGATCAAAGCTGCTCATATCAGGTGCCGTACACCCTGGGTTCCATCTCCAAGGCAACGCCAAAACGCTCTCGCACCGCGTCAATCACCACGCGGGCATAAGCCAGAACTTCTTTGCCGGTAGCACTGCCTGAGTTCACCAACACCAGTGCGTGATCACCGTGCATACCCACGTCGCCCTCGCGATGCCCCTTGAAACCACACTGCTCGATTAACCATGCTGCTGCGAGTTTAACGCTGCCATCGGCTTGCTCGTATGCGGGCATGGCCGGCGCGGCCTGGCGCAAGGCATCGGCCTGATCGCCACCGATGACGGGGTTTTTAAAAAAGCTACCGGCATTGGGCTCACGCGCCGGGTCGGGCAAGCGCCGGCTGCGCACCGCCACCACCGCATCGAAGACATCGACCGGAGCGGGATCATCGACGCCCCTACTCTGCAGTTCCTGCTCCAGGGCCGGGTACACCACGTGTACCTGGCGGCGCGTAGACAGGCGCAAATCGATGGCGGTGACCACCGCTTTGTCGCGTAACTCGCGCTTGAAAATACTGTCCCGGTAGCCAAACTGACATTCGCCAGTCGAGAACACAAACGCCTCACCGGTTTCAATGTGCACGCCGTGCACAGCTTCGACAAAGCGTTCAACCTCTACGCCATAAGCCCCAATATTCTGGATGGGGGCCGCACCTGCCTGCCCCGGAATCAGGGCCAGGTTTTCCAGGCCATGCCAGCCGCGCGCAAGACACGCCTGCACCAGCGCATGCCATCCGTAACCTGCGCTCACCCGCAGTCTCACCGCGCCAGTGTGCTCGCCCAGTAACTGAATCTGCTGCGCGCTTTGGCACAGCACAAGTGCGGCGAGATCACCGGCCAACACCATGTTACTGCCCTCGCCCATGGGCACCACAGGCAGCCCCTCGGCCCGGGCATAATCCAGCGCTGCAATCACTCCCTGCTCATCGGCGGCGCTCGCCAATAGCTGCGCACGGGCATCCAGATGCAGGGTATTGCGCTGTCTGAGTGACTCAGCGTGAAGAATCTGCACGCTCAATCTCCGCCAACAAACCCTCGCTGGCAGCCTCTACCATGTCGAGCACCCGGGTAAAGCCCTCCGGACCGCCGTAGTACGGGTCGGGGACTTCATCCACGGCGTTTGCCGCGGCGAAGGGCAAAAACAAGCCGAGGTAACCACTGAAATGCGCGGGACACATGGCGCGCAGATCGGCCAGGTTTTGGTTATCCATGGCCACAATGTAATCAAACTCGTCAAAGTCCGCCGCAGTCACCTGGCGGGCACGCAAAGGTGTTAAGTCGTAACCGCGCTCGGCCGCCTCAGCGGTTGCACGCTTATCCGGCGCGTGGCCAATGTGCCAGTCGCCGGTGCCGCAGGAATCCACAGTAATGCGGCTCTGCAATCCGCGACTGTCCACCATCGACTGAAAGACGCCGTGGGCCGTCGGCGAACGACAAATATTGCCCAGGCAAACAAACAACACACGGGTCATAGCTTGCGCTCCTTTAACAGGGCGCGCACCGCGTCGAGATCCTCCGGTGTATCAACACCAGCCGGTACAGGCTCCTGCGCGAGTTCTACATGAATGCGCACACCGTTGTACATGGCGCGCAACTGCTCCAGTTGCTCCAACTGCTCCAGGGGCGCAGGCGCCCAGGCTACGTACTGGTGCAGAAATGCGGTGCGGTAGGCGTAAATACCGATATGGCGCCACCACTGCCCTTCCGGCATGGTCGTCGCATCGGCGGCAAAGGCATCCCTGGGCCAGGGCAGCGTGGCGCGACTGAAGTACAGGGCCATGCCCTGCTGGTCAGACACCACCTTCACGGCGTTCGGGTTCTTGAGTTCTTCGAGGCTGGTCACGGACTCACAAAGCGTGGCGATACCGGCGTCGCTGCGGCTGGCAAGATTGCCCGCCACCTGATCGATCAGCGCGGGTGGAATCAGGGGCTCGTCGCCCTGCACATTGACCACGATGTGCTCATCGGGCCAGTTCTGCAGCGCGGCCACTTCCTGAAGGCGATCCGTACCCGAGGGGTGATCGGGGTCCGTCATGCAGGCCTGGGCACCAAAGGCGATCGCCGCCGCATGGATACGATCGTCATCCGTGGCGACAATTACCTCGCTCGCGCTGCTCTGGCAGGCTTGCTCCCACACCCATTGCACCATCGGTTTGCCGGCAATGTCCTGCAGTGGCTTGCCCGGCAAACGGGTAGAGCCATAGCGTGCGGGGATGACGACAGAAAAAGACATAGACACTCCAGGTCGTTGTTGGCTTAGCGCTGGGCGAGTTCGGCGACGCGCTCTATGAGGGACTGCGGCAGCACCGCATCAATACGGAGGAACCAGGCATCATCCCCAGCCAGCGACGCGCATTTTACCGCGTCTTTCTCGGTCATGAGAACGGTCTGCCCCTCAAGGGAGGCAAAGTCTTCGGCGGAGTAGTCGTGATGATCAGGGAAAACCGTCTGTGCGGCGGCAATCGACAAGTCGGTCAGCGTGTCGAAAAACTGCTGCGGCTGGCCAATACCCGCAATCGCCGCTAACGTGGCCGCGTCAACAAAACTGTCGAGGGGGCGCATGGCCCCGCTGCTGACATTCACCCAGCACTGCGGCTGGTAGGTCACCGACGAATCGCTGACGTCGCCGCCGCGATAGATGACCCGGTCCACCGTTTTCAGACGCGACTGTGGCTCGCGCAGCGGCCCGGCGGGCAGACAGAAACCATTGCCCAGGCCACGCTCTGCATCGATGACGGCAATTTCCAGGTCCCGGGCCATGGCATAGTGTTGCAAGCCATCATCACTGATAACCACATCAATATCGGCGTTCGCCAGCAGGGCCTTGATCGCCTCGGCGCGCCGCGGAGCCACCACCACCGGTACGCCAGTACGGCGATAAATTAACAGCGGTTCGTCACCGCAATCACTAGCATTGGAAGACAGGGAGACCTGGTGTGGAAATGCGGAGATATGGGCGGTGGCACCGTAACCACGACTGACCACGCCGGGGCGCAGGCCGCGTTGCTTGAGCGCTTCAACCAGCGCAATCACCACCGGCGTCTTTCCCGTACCGCCCACCGTGATATTGCCGACGATAACCAAGGGCCGGTCGCAACGATAGGCGCGAATCAGGCCACGTCCATAGGCGCCGCGACGCAGGGCGGTGAGAATACGATACAGCCATTCCAGTGGGCGCAACAGCCAGAGCCAGACGGCACCGCGGTACCAGGCTGCCTCCAGAGTACCCATCAGTCTGCAAACTCCTGGTGATACAGCTGTGCGTAAATGCCCCCTGCCGCCAGCAACTCCTGGTGGGTTCCCACGGCGGTAATCTCGCCGCTGTCCATCACCACGATGCGGTCGGCGCGCTCCACAGTCGACAGGCGATGGGCAATAATAATGGTGGTACGGTCTTCCATGATGCCGTCCAGCGACTTCTGGATCCGGTGTTCCGATTCATTGTCCAGCGCCGAGGTAGCCTCATCGAGAACAATAATCGGGGCATCTTTGAGAATTGCCCTGGCGATCGCCAGGCGCTGGCGCTGGCCGCCGCTGAGGCCGCCGCCATCATCACCGAGCATGGTATTGACACCCTCAGGCATGCGTTCAATAAAGTCGCTCGCATACGCAGAATCGAGCGCGGCCATGACCTCGGCCTCGCCCTTCTCAGCCAGTGTCCCGTAGGCGATATTGTTGTAAACGGTGTCGTGAAACAGGGTCACATTCTGCGACACCATGGCGATCTGATCGCGCAGGTTCGCCAGCTGATAGTCGCTGAGTTCTCTGCCATCGAGGGTAATAGCACCACTGGCGGGGTCATAAAAGCGCATCAGCAATTGCACCAGCGTACTCTTGCCACTGCCCGAGCGGCCGACTAACGCGACGGTCTCACCGGCATGAATGGCCAGTGAAAAATCCCGCAGCACCGGTGCATCACTGCCAGGATAGGCAAAACTCAAGTCTGTAAATTCAATGTCGCCGCGCGCTCTGTCGGTGCGATAGCTGCTACTGTCAGGCTCACCGGGCTGATCCAGTTGCGCGAAGATATCCTCGGCGGCGGCAAGACCGCGCTGTACCATGGCCTGCACGCCACTGAGAGAGCGTATCGGTTTGCCCAACTGCCCTGCTGCGGTGAGAAACGCCACCAATTTACCGCCACTGAAGTCGGTCAGAATTCGTGGATCCAGCGCAAACCAGACCAACGCGCCCAGGGCGACCGCCAACAGGGTTTGAATCACCGGTGTGCTGGCGGCATCCACCAGCGCCAGTTTGAGGCTCTGGGTGCGGTTGTAGGCCGAGGCTTTATGGAACCGGCCGGACTGTTGCTCCTGCCCGCCGAAGATACGCACTTCCTTGTAGGCGCCAATGCTTTCATTGGAGACCTGGGTCACGTCGCCCATGGAGGACTGAATGCGCCGGCTGTAGCGCCGGAAATACTTGCCCACGACGACCACGACGCCCGCGATAAAGGGCGCCACCAGGAAGAACACCAGGGTGAGGCGCCAGTTGAGATACAGCATGTAGGTCAGCAGGCCAATCACCAGCAGACCCTCGCGAACAATAATCTTCAGGGCCTTGGTGACAGCCCCGGACACCTGTTCGACGTTAAAGGTAATCTTAGAAATCAAAACACCCTGGTTGTGGGCATCGTAGTAGGCACTGGGCGCCACGAGCATTTTGTCGAACAACTGGCAGCGCAATTCATGGATCAGATTGCGCGCCACATGATTCATGAAATACGTGCCGACGAAAAAGCCCATGGCTCGCAGAAACGCGATGGCCACCAGAAACACCGGGAATGCCACCCGGGTAAATTCCAGCGTATCCATGCCCGGCTCGTAAAAAAGACGGTAGGCAAATCCGGACACAATACCGCTGTCCACTGCCTCGTCGTTATTCAGCGCATCGAGCAGGAATTGCATCATGTCCGCAAATAGTACGCTGCCCAGTGAGTAGACGATGTAGCCCACCAGGCTGAAGGCAAAGACCCACCAGTAAGGCACGATGTAGCGCAGCAGGCGGCCATAAAGCTGCCAGTCGCTCATCTCTCCGCGGCGCGGAATACCGGGATGGCGGGACTTGCTACCCATCGCTGCGCGGAGCCCCTGCCGGCTGGCGGGTGGTGATACTCAGGTGTACAAAGCCCATTTGACCGGCAGCGTCCATGGCCCGCACCACATCCTCATGGGCGGCCTGGGCATCGGCGGTAATAATCATGGGCATGGTCGTATCCCCGGCAGATATCTTGTATATCGCAGCCTGCAGTGTTCGCATGCTGTTGTCTACCAGGCCTTGGCCATTGACACGATAGGTGCCGCCTTCATCGATCAGAATTTCGATCTCTTCCTCGACGACTTCCTTGATCTCGCCCTTGGCCTCAGGGAGATCAATACTCAGTGACGTCTCGCGGGTAAAGCTGGTAGACACCATGAAAAAAATGAGCAACAGAAAGACAACGTCGATAAGCGGCGTCAGGTTGACGTTGACGTCGTCCAGACGTTGGCGGCGAAATTTCAACGGTTCTCTTCCGCGTTGTCTTCGCTGTGCAGAGCATCCACCAACTTGATGGTCTCCTGCTCCAGCTCGACCACAATCGCATCGATCTTGCCGATGAAGTAGCGGTGCATAGCCAGCGCAGGAATCGCCACGGTCAGTCCCGCAGCGGTAGTAATCAGTGCCTCGGAGATTCCGCCGGCCAGCACACTGGCATTGCCAGTGCCCTGGGCCATGATCTCGGCAAACACTTTAATCATACCCACCACGGTGCCCAGCAGGCCTAGCAGCGGTGCAATGGCTGCGATCGTACCGAGGGTATTGAGGTAGCGTTCAAGGTCGTGCACCACGTGGGATGCCGCTTCCTCGATGCTCTCCTTCATCACCTCACGGCCGTGATAGGCATTGCCCAGACCCGCGGCCAGAATACGCCCCAGAGGCGATGACTGCTTCAGCGCCTTGAGCCGGTTGGCATCCATTTCACCCGCCTTGAGCTGCTTCCAGACCATGGCCAGCAGATGCGGAGGCGCGATTTTTTTCGGGTTAAGGGTATAGAGTCGTTCGATACAGATAGCCAGCGCGACGACTGAACTCAACACAATGAGTATCATCAGCCAACCGCCAGCGGTCAAAAGTTCCAGCACAGGGACATCTCGACAGTAAATTCGGTGGTTCCATTATACGCATAGGCCATATTCCGGCGGTACTGGTGAAATCTCACAACCTCCAGTTTTCCGGATATTTCCGATGCGCGCGAATCTGCCACTGATTCGATGTCGACAGTTCCAGTTCCAGGGCGCCGTGACGGGCAGTAGCCAGCGCGACGACGCCCTGGGCCTGCAGCCGCCGCAATACCACCGGCGCAGGGTGCCCAAAACGATTGCCATAGCCGTAGCTCAACAGTGCCAGGTCCGGATCGACCCGATTCAGCCAGGACTGCGACGTGGACGTGGCGCTGCCGTGATGTCCGACCAACAATACCTCTGCACTCAGAGCCGCGCCCCAGTAGCGAATCAGTTCGCGCTCCATGGCCGACTCGATATCACCGGCGAGCAGAATTCGCTGCCCGCGGACGTCGATCAGCAACACACAGGAGCGGTTGTTGCTGCTGCCCCAGGCTGCGCCGGGAGCCAGAAACTGAAACACAATATCATCTGCCCAGCGCCACCGCTGCCCGGCGCGGCAGACATCGTGCCCGGCGCTATGCAGGCCACCGTACCAGGTTCGGGCCGGTGCCATGGCAGCAGCCACGGCCTGATGACCGGCGGCGTGATCAAGATCGCCATGACTGATCACCAGCGTATCCAGTGTACGAATACCGCTGGCCCGCAAATAGGGAATCACCACCCGCTGGGCCTGATTAGGTCCCTCAGGGTCGCCACCGCCGGTGTCGTATAACAGCGCCCTGCCTGCGGCCATAAACACCACCGCCGTGCCTTGCCCGACATCCAATAGCGCCAGGACCGGGGGCACTGGTGGACGCGGTGCGAGAAACAGGGGCACGACAATGGCAAGGCTGAGTATCCGCCTGACGCGCCCACCTGGCACAACGGCAGCGACCAGACCAAATACCGACAACGCTATCGCAGGCGCCGACGGTGTCAGCGCAACAAACCCGCGCTCCAACTCCAGGCCCTGGCTCCACTGCATCACAACTTGCAACGGCGCGGCAGCCCATTGCCACAACATTGCGCCCCACCCTGTCGCTCCGAGCAACACCGCTGCACTGCCAGCCAGCGCCAGGGGCACCAGAAAAAAGGTAAAAAACGGTATCGAGAGAAAATTGACCGGCGCGGCAATCGCACTCGCACCACCAAACCAGATGGCACCCAGCGGCAACATAACCAGGCTCATATAGGCGTGCACCGACGACCAGCGCTGCCAGGCATATGCGTGCCGGGACCATCCCCCCAGCCATAGCAGCGCTGCCACAGCGCCAAACGACAGCGTCAGCGCGCTGCCGAACACTGCCAGGGGATTGGCCGCCAACACCAGTACCAGCGCCAACAGCACCTGCCACGGTGTTACCCGACGAGCCGTCACTACAGCAATGACCGCGATAGCAATCATCAGGAAAGCCCTGGTGGTGGCCATTGAAAAGCCTGCCAAAGCGGTGTAAAAGCCACTAAATACCAGTGCCAACAGTGCCCCGCAATAGCGAGGATTGACAGGCCAGAAGGCTGCTAGCCAGCGCGCCAGCAGCGCCCCCAGCAACCAGCCGAGGCCAGCCACCATGCCCACATGAAGGCCGGAGATCACCAGTAAATGGTTGATACCCAGATGTTGCAGCATCACCCAGAGACGATGACGAATGCCGCTCTTGTCAGCCACCGTAATCGCCTGCATTACAGCGGATGCCATACCAGGCGCCAGCGCCGCTGTCACTGCCGCGCTCAAGCGGGCGCGCAACCGGTGATGGCTACTGCGCCAGGGGCGATTCCACTGCGGGGCTCGCTGCGCATACTGACCACTGCTGCCAACCCCATGAATACGACTGTGGGCATACCACCGTGCGAAGTCGCCCGNCCCCGGATTCACCTGACCGCGGGGTGGACGTAACCGCACCCTGAACCGCCAGCCCTGCCCCGGCGCTATCACCTCTGGGCCGTAATAGGTAATCAACAATTTGCGGGGTGCGTCACAGGCAAGTGGCGCCAGCCTGCCTACTTCAAACTCAAAGCGCTGGCTATCGCTGCCGGTATAGCCGCGCTGTCGGCGCGGCAGTGACACGACGGTGCCCTCAACCAATACCGGCACACGAGTACAGGACACCGGAAGTTTGGCAGACAACCAAAAGCCACTGTGCATGAGGCTGCAGGCCGCGGCCAACGCGGCGAACAATGCTGCTACAGACAACATGGTCCGACGGCGCAGCCACCAGGCCAGCATCAACAGCAGCAATGCAACCGCGGCCAGGTAGCCGAGATGCGGCACAAAGGGCGCGGGCACGATGCCGGCAACGAATCCGGACATCGCCGTACGCATATAGAGAACCGCGACAGGAGCAGGCATAATATCGGGGCGCAAAAACGGGGGTCCGACTTTCATGCGTGCAGTAGAGCACGGCAGAATTGGCACCTGAACACCGATTCCGACCACCAGAGATATGCCAAAGGATACGCTTAAATCTATTACACCCAGCCCTGAACGGATACGCTCCATCAAGTCGCTGCGGGTTCTGGGTGACTGGGTGTACGCCACCAACCTGTGGCATATCAATCGTTATTCTTCGGCAATGGCGTTCTTTGTCGGCCTGTTTGTGGCCTTTATGCCCGTCCCCGGGCAAATGCTGATAGCGGCATGCCTGGCCGTGCTATTGCGCTGCAACCTACCACTGTCTGTGGGCCTGGTGTGGATTACCAATCCGGTGACCATGCCGGCGATTTTTTATCTGGCCTACAAGGTGGGCGCAATGATTATCGACGTCCCCATGCAGCCCATTGAGTTTGAATTGAGCTTTTACTGGCTCTCAACCAGCACCCGCGCAATCTGGTTACCGTTTCTCACCGGGTGTTTTATCTGCGGTCTGTTTTTCGGATCGGTGGGGTACTTTGTGATCAGTATTCTGTGGCGAATGCGCGTGGCACGCATGTGGCGCGAACGCAAAAAACGTCGCCAGGCAAAACTCAGCTAAGCTCCTGGCTCAACACCGCCGCCGGCGCTAGGCGCGCGGCGCGTATCGCCGGGTAAATGGCAGCGACCAGGCACATCACCAATGCAATCCCGGCAACAGCGGCCACATCCCGCCAGAGCAAATCCACCGGCACAAAAGATACCGGGTACACGTCAGTATCGAGGAACTGCGTTCCCAGGGCCGCTTCCAGCGCGCTGACAAAGCCGGGCACCAGCTGACTGCCGAGCACACCCAGCGAACTGCCCAGCGCCACACCGACCAGGCCGATCATGGCCCCCTGCAATACAAAGATCCAGGCAATATCGCCACCCGAAGCACCGAGGGTACGCAGGATGGCAATATTGTCGCGCTTATCGAACACCACCAGCACCAGCGAGGAGACGACGTTAAATGCCGCCACGGCAATGATTGAGAACAACAGGATACTCACGAGGTCCCGGGACAACTGGATTGCTGCGTAAAGGTTGCCGTGAGTCATCTTCCAATGGGTTGCGTAGTGGCCCACTGGCAACTGGTTGACCAATTCCCAGGCCAATCGCGAACTGGAGAACACATCCGAGGTCACCACCCGCAGGCCACTCACTGCATCACCCAACCCGGCAAGCGTCGATGCCTTGTCGAGATGCAACAGGGCCATGGCCTCGTCCAGCTCGGTACCGGTAGCGATAACACCGGCGAGATACAGCGATTCGAAACGGGTGCGCCCCGTATCACCGGTCAACCCGCCGCCGGGCACAATAAGCGTCACCATATCGCCGGCGGCCACACCGAGGCGGCGAGCAATTCCCACGCCAAGGACAAGACCGTCATCGCGCGCAGCAAAGGCGGAAAACTGTTCGTCATCCAAGGACTCGAGCAGGCGTCGGGTCGCGGGTGAGTCCATTGGCAAACCAATGCCCTGGGCAGTCTCAATCTCGTTCCCGCGCATAAATAGCGCATCGAACTGACTGAACGGCGCCACCTCCCGCACCTGCGGATGCTGCTCAAGCGACAGCGAAAGGTCCGGCCAGTCATCCATGGGTTCGTGCGAATACACAGTAATGTGAGGCACCAGAGACAAAATACGCTCGCGCATTTCCCGATCGAAACCGTTCATAACGCTCAGCACAATAATCAGCAATGCAATCGCAAGCACCAGGCCAAGCATCGACAGCGAAGAGAGAAACGTGGACAAGTGCCCCTGGCCGAAGGCAAACGTGTAGCGACGTGCCACCCTGCCCCGGTCGGCCCAATTCACTGGCGCGCCTCGAGTACGCCGCCGCGCAGCTCCAGGGTGCGGTGCATATGGGCAGCGATCTCAGGGTCATGGGTAACCACAATAAACGCGGCACTGGACTCGCCGAGTTCGTCGATCAGCGCCAGTACCTGGGCGGCGGATTCCGGGTCGAGATTACCCGTGGGCTCATCCATCAACACACAATCCGGCGATGTCACCAGTGCCCGGGCAATGGCCACCCGTTGTCGCTCGCCGCCGGACAGCTGCCCGGGGCGGTGGCGAAGACGGTGCTGGAGACCGACGCGGGTCAATATTTCCTCGGCAGCTGCAGCACTGTCGCGGCGCGACACCCCCGCGATGAGAAGCGGCATTGCGACATTTTCCTGGGCATCAAATTCCGGCAACAAATGGTGGAACTGATACACAAAGCCCAGCTGCTGATTGCGCACTGCGCACAACTGCGCCTCGCTTAGGGCAGCCATGTCCTGCCCACCGAGCACCACCCGCCCTGCCGTGGGATGATCCAGGCCACCGAGCAGGTTCAATAGCGTAGACTTGCCGGAGCCGGAGGCACCGACCACGGCGATTTTTTCACCGGGCATCAGTGTGAGTTCAACACCATCGAGCACCCGCACCACCTTGTCTCCATCGGCGTAGTCACGCACCAGCGATTCGCAGCACAATACCGGCTCACTCATAGCGCAGTACCTCTGCAGGCGCCACTTTGGCGGCCCGCCATGCGGGATAAATCGTCGCCAGCAGGCTCAGTGCGAGCGAAGCAAGCGTCACCATAAGCACGTCACCCGGCATTAATACCGAGGGCAACTCACTGATGAAATACACAGAGGGATCGAACAATTTCACTCCGAACAGGTTTTCAATAAAGAGGGTAATCGCGGAAATATTGGTAGCCAACAATACGCCGATGATTGCGCCTGCGGTAATACCCACCAGCGCAAGTCCCAGCCCATGGGCGACAAAAATAGCCATGACGCCGCTGGCCCGGGCGCCCATGGTACGGAGCACCGCAATGTCGCGACGTTTCTCAGCCACCGACATCACCAGGGTGGAGACGATGTTGAAGGCCGCCACGGCTACCACACTGAGCAACAGCAGGCTGACCATAACTTTCTCCATTTTTACCGCGCGAAACAATGAGCCCTGGGTCTGGCTCCAGTCCTGCAACTGGTAACCCTCAGGCAGCTGATCTGCCAGCTGGGCGATAGTCTGCGGCGCCGAAATCAGATCGGCGGTTTTNAGCTGCAGGCCCTCGACAGAACGCCGCGGGCCCAGCAGCTTTTGTCCGGCAGCCAGGCCCACGTAGGCCTGAAACGTGTCAGGCTGGGCGCCCACTTCAAACAAACCCACGACAGTAAGCCGCTTGCTGCGGGGAAATACACCCAGGGGCGTCATGGTTAAGCGCGGCACGGTGACTTCCACACTGTCCCCAACTCTGACGCCGAGCATACGCGCCAGCGATCCGCCCAACACCACGCTGAAACTATCGTCTGCCAGCGCCGCAAGCTCGCCCTGCACCATCGCCTGTGAAGCCCGTGACACGCGCTGTTCATACGCGGGATCAATGGCGGTGAGCACAGCGCCACGCAGCGAGCGGCCGCTGGCGAGGATCACCTTTTCAGAAATATAGGGGGAATAGGCATCAATGCCCGGGGCCTGCAGCAGTTGATCACCCAGGGCCTGCCAGTCGGAAACACCGTCCGGCGCAGACACATAACCGTGAGGCACCAGCGACAAGATACGCCCGCGCAGTTCGCCGGCAAACCCATTCATCACCGACAATACGGTGATCAGGCTGGCGACACCGAGCACCATGCCGAGCATGGACACCAGAGAAATGACGGCTGTGAAACGGCTGCGTTTGCGGCTAAAGCTGTAGCGCAGGCCGATAAATGGGGCGTAGTTAGCGATCGAGCCGCCAGGCTTAGTCAAAGCGGCTTATTCCGTTACTCGCGGTCGGCAGGATAGTACAGGCCCGGGTTGGCCTTGCCGACTTCACCCTCCCGGGTCTCTTCATCGCAGCGCCGTGGGTCGCCGCCACAAATATCACAGGAGGTATCGATACCCAGCGCACCCATGCCACCGCAGGAGCCTTTAATCGGCCCACGTCCAGCGATCACACCTACCGCCATCGCAGCAATCACGATACCTATAAACAGGGTTGTAATGATAAAAATTGCCATCTGTCTCTCCCGGCGCCAACTACTCGGTTGCGCCTATTGAGCCGAGGTAGGGAGCAAATGCCTCTGTATGGCTGTCTGCTAAACCCTCGCCCTCGCGCTGAATAAAATATACCGCCAAACCGGCCGACTCCGCCACTGCCATCGCTTCTTCGGCACCCAGCACGGTGAGCGCGGTGGCCCAGGCATCCGCCATCATGCAACTGGGGTGAATCACAGTAACTGAGACCAGTTCATGGGCAACCGGCTGACCGGTGCGCGGATCAATGCTGTGCGAGTAACGCACGCCATCCGCCTCAAAGTAATTCCGGTAATCTCCGGACGTGGCAATCGCCACATCGCGCAATGCAATCGCCTGGGCAATCGACCTGGCGCCTACCTCCGGCTGCTCGATCGCAATGCGCCAGGCGTCTCCGCGAGGCGACAGACCGCCGACCCGCATCTCACCGCCAATTTCCACCAGATAGTCTTCGATGCCGGTCGCCTGCAGCAAGCGCGCGACCTCATCCACGGCAAATCCCTTGGCGATGGAGGAGAAATCCAGATAGAGATCGGCCTGCTTGCGCACACTGCGCAGCTCACCATCGACGCGCAGTTTGTCCTGCCCTACCCGCGTCATCACCAAGTCG
The DNA here is from genome assembly GCF_001635445.1 of Halioglobus sp. HI00S01. Taxonomy (NCBI): domain Bacteria; kingdom Pseudomonadati; phylum Pseudomonadota; class Gammaproteobacteria; order Cellvibrionales; family Halieaceae; genus Halioglobus; species Halioglobus sp. HI00S01. The sequence goes on along the minus strand of NZ_LWEE01000010.1, from coordinate 146,995 downwards.
ATGGCGGCAGCATCAGGCGCAGCATCGATACGTTCACCGGGGCCAAACCCCCACAGGTTAACCAGCGGGCCGACGGTAACATCGTAAGCGCCATTACTCTGCCAGTGAATCGCCATAGCGGCCGACAGCACCAGGTAGAAATCTTCAGACACATCGAACCAGGCATCCACGGGCGCCTGGTTGAAACGGCTGATTTCCGACTCTGCCCGATAGGTAGACATGCTGTCGTTAACCGACTCAAGCACCACTTCGATATCGCGCTGCAGTTGCGCCGTGTCGATGTTGGCGTCGTCGCCGGGGGTCGCTGTCACGTGCCAGGTAGTGCCCATCGTTGCGCCGGTCAGCTTAAACGACTGCGCCTGATCGGCGCAGCCCACCAGCAGCAGTGCGGCGAAAGCCGCACCCAACACAGCAAAAAGCCACTCCTTGGAGTGGCTTTTGGGATTATCCGCCGAAGTCATCAAGCAGGATATTCTCGGGCTCGACACCCAGATCCGTCAGCATCTGGATGACCGCCGCATTCATCATCGGCGGCCCGCACATATAGTACTCACAGTCTTCAGGTGCGGGGTGGTCCTTCAGGTATTCTTCATACAATACGTTGTGAATGAAGCCTGTCAGGCCGTCCCAGTTGTCCTCGGGCTGCGGATCAGAAAGCGCCACGTGCCAGTCGAAGTTCTCGTTCTCGGCTGCGAGGGTGTCGTAGTCTTCCACGTAGAACATTTCACGCAGGGAGCGCGCACCGTACCAGAAGGAGATCTTACGCTTGCTGTTCAAACGCTTGAGTTGGTCGAAGATATGGGAGCGCATTGGCGCCATACCCGCTCCGCCACCAATGAAGACCATCTCGGCATCGGTATCCTTGGCGAAGAATTCACCGAAGGGACCGTATACGTTCACCTTGTCACCCGGCTTCAGGTTAAATACCCAGGATGACATCTGGCCGGGAGGAATGCCTTCGCTGCCGGGAGGCGGCGTGGCGATACGGATGTTGAATTTAACAACGCCCTTCTCTTCCGGATAGTTGGCCATGGAGTAGGCGCGGATCACGTCTTCCTTCACGATGGATTCGTGCTTGAAGAAGTTGAAGTGCTCCCAGTCACCACGGTATTCCTCTTCGATATCGAAATCGGAGTACTTCACGTGGTGCGCGGGACATTCCAGCTGCACGTAACCGCCGGCGCGGAAGTCCACGTTCTCGCCCTCGGGGAGCTTCAGGGTAAGCTCTTTAATGAAGGTCGCCACATTGGGGTTGGACTCAACGGTACATTCCCACTGCTTCACGCCGAAGACTTCTTCTTCGACTTCGATCTTCATGTCCTGCTTCACAGCCACCTGACAGCTCAGACGCCAGCCTTCCGCTTCATCGCGCTTGGTGAAGTGCGATTCTTCGGTGGGCAGCATAGAGCCGCCACCGTCGTTGATAATGCACTTACACTGGGCACAGGTACCGCCGCCGCCACAGGCAGAGGGCAGGAACAGGCCAGATTCAGACAAGGTCTGCAGCAGCTTGCCGCCGGCGGGAACCGTAATGGTCTTCTCGCCGTTAATCTCGATATTGACGTCGCCGGTGCTCACCAGGGAATTGCGCGCCACAAGAATGACGGCCACCAGGGCCAGCACGATGGCGGTGAACATAACTACGCCGAAAATAATTGTATCCATTGTCGCCGCTACTCCTTACAGATCGATGCCGCCGAAGGACATGAAGCCCAGGGACATCAGACCAACGATAATGAAAGTAATACCCAGGCCCTGCAGACCGTCGGGCACATCGGAGTACTTCAGTTTCTCGCGGATACCGGCCAGGGCAACAATGGCCAGGGCCCAGCCCACGCCGGCGCCTGCGCCGAAGACCAGCGATTCGCTGAAGTTGTAGTCCCGCTCAACCATGAAGAGCGATGCACCGAGGATGGCACAGTTCACGGTAATCAGCGGCAGGAATACACCGAGCGCGTTGTACAGCGCAGGTACATACTTATCCAGGAACATCTCCAGGATCTGTACCATCGCCGCGATTACGCCAATGTAGCTGAGCAGGCCCAGGAAGCTCAGGTCGAGCTCGGGGTAACCGGCCCATGCCAGAGCGCCTTCCGCCAGCAGGGAGTTATAGATCAGGTTGTTCACCGGCACGGTAATGGTCAGTACAACCACCACCGCTACGCCCAGGCCAAAGGCCGCCTGGATCTTTTTGGATACCGCCAGGAAGGTACACATGCCCAGGAAGGATGCCAGGGCCATGTTCTCGATAAAGATCGAGCGGATAAACAGGCTCAGGTAATGTTCCATTTACACGCCCTCCCGCGCAACAGTGTGTTTCGCCATCTTGAAGTCGGGCTCCTCAACCTGGTCCTTCTGTGCAGAGCGCAGAATCCAGATGAACATGCCGATCAGGAAGAAGGCACTTGGAGGCAACAGCAGCAGGCCGTTGGGGTTGTACCAGCCACCCTCGGTGACCAGCGGCAGAATCTCGATGCCGAACAGTTTGCCCGCACCGAACAGCTCACGTACCACCGCGACTGCGATCAGCACCACGGAGTAACCCAGACCATTGCCGATGCCGTCGATAAAGCTAGGCAGCGGCGGGTTCTTCATGGCGAAGGCCTCGGCGCGACCCATGACGATACAGTTGGTAATGATCAGGCCGACAAACACCGACAACTGCTTGCTGATGTCATAGGCGACGGCTTTCAGTGTCAGGTCTACCGAAATTACCAGCGAGGCAATAATGATCATCTGCACGATGATACGAATGCTGCCGGGAATGTGGTTGCGGATGAGAGAAACACCCAGGTTAGAGAACGCACACACCGAAGTCAGTGCGATACACATGACCAGGGTTACCTGCAACGACGACGTTACCGCCAGGGCGCTACAAACACCCAGCACCTGCAGCGCGATGGGGTTGTTCTTGAAAATTGGGGTTGAGAGTGTGTCTTTAACAGAATCCACGATCAGGCCTCCCCGGATTTCAGGTTACTAAGAAAGGGCATAAAGCCTTCGGGGCCCAGCCAGTACTTGACCAGGTTGTCCAGGCCGCGGGTTGTCAGGGTGGCACCGGCCAGGCCGTCCACCATGAAATCGGCACCTTCCGCGCCGGGATCAACTGCGCCTTTTACGATCGTCAGGGCGACTTCGCCATCGGCAAACATCTGCTTGCCCGGCCACAGGCCTTTCCAGCGGGGATTGTCGACTTCACCGCCGAGTCCGGGTGTTTCCTTGTGCTCGTAAAAGCCAAGGCCTGCAACCGTATTCATGTCGCCCTCGAGCGCCACAAAACCGTACAGAGTGCCCCACAGGCCGTAACCGCGGATGGGCAGGATGATTTTGTCCAGACCGTTCTCGTCCTCGACCATGTAGACCAGCGCAAAGTGCTCACGGCGCAGGATCTTGGCGGGGTCGTCACTGCTGCTCAACTTGTCGGACAGCGCCGGGTCTTTAATCGACTTGCGCTGGTTGAAGCTGGCCGCATCCACCTCATCGGTGAACTGGCCGGTGCGCAGATCGACCGCACGAGTAGTGATGGATTCGAACTGCTCGTCAATGCTGCGACCCTCTTCGAGGATGCCCGCAGCGGCGAGAATATTCTTCTTCCTGTCGAGCTCGGCGTTTGCCACCTGCGCGGGCTTGAGCATTACCGCAGCTGTGGACACAACAACCGAACAGACGATACAGAGGGAGAACGCGACAATCAGCGTTTTCTTGATGCTGTCGTTACTAGACACGAGCAAGTCTCCTCTTGATATTGGCCTGGACCACGAAGTGATCCATCAGGGGCGCAAACAGGTTGGCGAACAGAATCGCCAGCATGATGCCCTCGGGGAAGGCCGGGTTTACAACGCGGATCAGTACGGTCATCGCACCGATCAGAATGCCGAAGGCCCACTTGCCAGTGTTGGTCATGGCCCCTGACACGGGGTCAGTGGCCATAAAGAACATACCGAAAGCAAAGCCACCAGTCACAAGGTGCCAGTACCAGGGCATGGCGAATGCGGGGTTGGAATCGGAACCGACAATGTTGAACAGGGTCGACAGTGCGACCATACCCACCATGACGCCAGCCACAATACGCCAGGAAGCGATGCGAGCAATCAGCAACGCGGCACCGCCAATCGCAATGGCCAGCGTGGATACTTCACCAATCGAGCCGGGAATGCGGCCGATAAAGGCATCCATCCAGGTGAACTGTGACTGCAGTACGGACATGCCGTCAGCAGCGACGATCGACAGCGGCGTCGCCGCAGTGTAACCATCCACAGCTACCCAGACCGCGTCGCCGGACATCTGAGCGGGGTACGCAAAATATAGGAACGCACGGCCGGTCAAAGCGGGGTTGAGGAAGTTCTTACCCGTACCGCCGAACACTTCCTTGCCGATAACGACACCGAAGCTAATGCCCAGGGCCACCTGCCACAGGGGCACATCGGGGGGACAGATCAAGGCGAACAGAACCGAGGTCACGAAGAAGCCTTCATTAACCTCATGGCCGCGCTTCATGGCAAACAGTACTTCCCAGAAGCCACCGACCACAAATGTGACGGCATATATTGGCAGGAAGAACACGGCGCCATACCAGAAGCAGTGCCACAGGCTGGTCGCGTCATAACCACCGAGCAGTTCGATGAGCCAGCCGCGCCAACCTTCTACTGCCATGCCGGCTTCCATAACACCCGTCGCCTGGAAACCCAGGTTGTACATGCCGTAGAACATGGCCGGGAATGTGGCGAACCAAACGGTAATCATTATGCGCTTGAGGTCAATGCCGTCGCGCACGTGGGCGGTGGACTTGGTCACACTGCCCGGGGAATAGAAAATAGTATCTACCGCTTCGTAGAGAGCATACCAGTTTTGGTACTTACCGCCCTCGGTGAAGTGATGTTCCATGTCGTCAAGAGTCTTGCGCAATCCCACGACTTAGCCCTCCTTCTCAATGCGGGTCAGGTTATCCCGCAGGATAGGACCGTACTCGTACTTGCCTGCGCAGACATAGGTGCACAGGGCCAGATCTTCCTCTTCCAGTTCCAGGCAACCGAGGGCCTGGGCTGTTTCGGTGTCGCCGACAATCAGCGAGCGCAGCAGCTGGGTGGGAAGAATATCCAGCGGCATGATGTTTTCGTACTGCCCCACCGGCACCATGGCACGCTCGGAGCCGTTGGTGTTAGTAGTCATGGGCAGTGGCTTCACACCAAAGAAGCTGGACAGGTAAATGCCCAGACTGGAGTGGCGGCTGGCACCGGGGCTCAGCCAACCCATGAAGTCGCGCTGGCGACCTTCGAGCAGCACGCTGACCTGGTTGTGGTAACGACCAAGGTAAGAAGTGCCGGTAGCAACACCGCGACCGCCGAGTACGGAGCCGGAGATGATGCGGTTCTCGCCCTCTTTCACTTCACCGGCACACAGCGCCTGCAGGTCTACACCCAGACGCGTCTTCACCAGACGGGGGTTCTCTACCTGGGGGCCGGCCAACGAAATCACGCGGTCGGTGTATAGCTTTCCGTCGAGGAACAGGCGGCCAATGGCGATCACGTCCTGGTAGCCAACCTGCCACACGGTTTTGCCGTTGCTGGCGCCTTCCAGGAAATGGATGTGGGTGCCTGCCAGGCCAGCCGGGTGCGGGCCGTCGAACTGGGCATACTGAACCTTGCCAGACTTGCCCAGCGGAATGGACACGTCAGCGGCAGCGCAGACGTATACCTTGCCGTTGGTCAGCTTGGCCAACAGATCCTGACCGAGCGTAAATGCTTCGACCTGGGTATCAATGATCACCGCGGGATCAGCAGCGAGTGGCTGGGTATCCATGGCTGTGACAAAAATGGCAGCGGCTTCGCTGTCTACTTCGGGAACCTTGCTGAACGGGCGAGTGCGCAGTGCTGTCCACTGGCCGCTCTCAATCAGCTTGGCGCGCACGGCGGCGGCGTCAAGGTTGGCGGCATCAGCCGCGCTGGAAGCACCGAAATCTTCTGCATCGTCACCGTCAACGTCAATCACTACCGACTGCAGTACGCGCTTGGCGCCGCGGTTGACAGCTGAGACGACACCGGAAGCCGGTGCGGTGTAGCGCACGCCTTCGGTCTTTTTGTCAGTGAACAGAACCTGGCCGAGTTTCACCCGGTCACCCTCTTTCACCTCCATGGTGGGCTTCATACCGACGTAGTCGAAGCCTACCAGCGCGACGGCGCGGGCTGCAGGTGCATCTTCAATAACTTGCTGGGGAGCTCCCTGGATAGGGATATCCATGCCCCGCTTGATCTTGATCATACGATCTGCCTACGAATCTAGTGTGTGGATAGGCTGAGACAGCATTTGAAAAACCTAGTAATCACAAGGGTTTGCAGCATCGCGATACTGCCGGAAAGCGCCATCTTGCATGAACGTTTTCCGCCACCTGTCTCTGAGCCGCGCGCATTATAGGGGAAGAGCCCTGAAAAGGCCACTCACTCTGAGCCAGTTCTTTGATTCTGCTGCGTTTTTTCTCTTGGTGTTCGACCAATGTCTAGTACGACTTTTGGGCGGTCATAAGTCGCCTTGTATCGGCTTGAGGCCTCCATACCAACCTTGGCATTTCTGGCTAGCCGCCGCCATGCTGGCCTAAGCCCTTCTCGTCCCGGCGCATGGTTTGCTCCAGAGACTGCGGCCGTGGCGCAACTCGGGGTGGGATTGCTGCGCAATCATCAAGCACCCCTCAAACACTCACTGCGGAAAGCCCTTCGCCTCTTCCGCAAACCATGAACGCGCCGGAATATGACGAGAAGGACATAGGCCTGCATGGCGGCTTGGAGTGGTTCTATGGATTTAAACGGCTATGGGGCTATGGCTTGCGGGCTGCGGGGCTGCGGGGCTGCAGGGCTGCAGGGCTGCGGGGCTGCGGGGCTGCGGGACGAAAGATAGCAAACGGGAATAGAACTCTAGGAGGTCTGAAAAGGCTGCATGCCCTTCTGAAATCGTCGGGAGGCATGGATGCCGGACGCCGAAGCGCGCCATGGATGGCCCTGAAGCGGTTTCAGAAGGGCATGCAGCCTTTTCAGGCCGGTTTCGCTATGACCCATCCATACAAATGCCTGACCAGTAAACCAATAGGACGAAGAAAGCTTTCCTGGAGGTAATTGGAGTGACTTGCAAGAGTCTTCGGGCTCTCACAAACCGAACAGTCCGCCCAAAACCAAAAACGCCCGAGTGGAAAACCACCCGGGCGCTCGTTACGCGGCGAAGGAATCAGCCCTCTTTCGGATAAACCGCGTAGTCGATACCAGCCATCTGCTCGAGGATGCGGTGCACCTGGCAGGAATAGCCGAACTCGTTGTCGTACCAGAGGTACAGAACCGCCTGGTTGCCGTTCACGATGGTGGCCTGGGCATCGAAGATACAGGCATGACGTGAGCCGACAAAGTCGGTGGACACCACTTCCGGCGAGCTGGAGTAGTCGATCTGCTTGCGCAGCGGCGAGTGCAGGGCCATGTGGCGCATGTACTCGTTGACTTCCTCGGCGGTAGTTTCCGTGTTCAGGGTCAGATTGAGGATCGCCATGGACACGTTCGGGGTTGGAACGCGGATCGCGTTACCGGTGAGCATGCCGTTCAGCTTGGGCAGTACCTTGCCAACGGCTTTGGCAGCACCGGTCTCGGTCAGAACCATGTTCAGCGGGGCCGCGCGGCCGCGACGATCACCCTTGTGGTAGTTGTCGATCAGGTTCTGGTCGTTGGTAAACGCGTGTACGGTCTCGACGTGGCCGGCTTTGATGCCGTACTTGTCGTCCATGGCCTTCAGCGGGGGCGCAATGGCGTTAGTGGTACAGGAAGCAGCAGAGATGATCTGGTCGCTGTCGTCGATAATGTCGTGGTTAATGCCGTGCACGATGTTCTTCAGGTCGCCCTTACCGGGGGCCGTCAGAATCACCTTGCTCACCCCGTTGCTCTTAAGGTGCTGGCCCAGGCCGTCTTCGTCGCGCCATACACCGGTGTTGTCGACAACAATCGCATTGTTGATGCCGTAGCGGGTGTAGTCGATCTCAGCGGGGTCATTGGCGTAAATCACCTTGACCTCGTTGCCATTGGCAACAAAGGACTGACGCTCCTCGTCCACGCGAATAGTGCCATTAAATGCACCGTGGATGGAGTCGCGGCGCAGCAGGCTGGCGCGCTTGACCAGATCGTTGGGGGCTTTGCCCTTGCGCACGACGATGGCACGCAGGCGCAGGCCGGCGCCGCCGTCAGTTTTGTCGATAAGAATGCGGGCCATCAGACGACCGATGCGGCCAAAACCGTACAGGACAACGTCCTGGGGACCTTCAAGGGGCTTGTCATCGGAATCGATATCGTCGGCCACTTCCTGGCGTACGTACTCTTCAATGGACAGGCCTTCGCCCATACCCTTGTCGTAGTAGTTGACGGCGATACGGCCAACGTCAATGTGGGCCGGGCCCAGGTTGAGTTTGGACAACTCAGTGATCACAGGGAAAGTTTCGAACTCTGACAGTTCGTTCTCTTCCACCTGGCGCACATAGCGGTGGTCTTTCATCAACTGCAGCACGGAAGCGTTGACCATGGATTTACCATAGATGTAACACTTCACGTTCTTTTCACGGGAAAGGGTCCCCACCAGGGGGATCATGCCCTCGGCCAGGGCCTCGCGCTCCTTCCAATCAGAGAAGTAATCGTCCGGGCGCTCTCGTTTGCGGTCTGTCACGGTGTGTTGTCCTGCGGTGTTGTGTGTGTCGGGGGCGCGTATTATCCAGCCTAGCACGCCCTGATTCAACCGACCCGTCACGGACATATTCACGGACCGGGGTCTGGCACGATACAATGCGCGCCCGCAAGCACGAGCCAAGTCTGCACACATGTTTACATCCCTGGTCGCCAACACGCCCTGGCCAGAAAAGCCGGGCTCCCGCACCGCAATGGGCCCCTTCTACGGCGGCGCCGACGCCCGCTGTATTGCCGAACTCGCCAGCCCCGAGCGCCTGACTGTGGTGATCACGGCCGATACCAGCTCGGCCATCGCCCTGGAGCGGGAACTGCCCTTCTATCTGGATCGCGAGCTCGACATTCTGGCCTTCCCCGACTGGGAAACCCTGCCCTACGACAACTTCTCGCCCCACCAGGACATTATTTCCGAGCGTCTGCACACCCTGCATACCCTACCACGCACCCGGGGCGGCATTCTGATTGTGCCAGTGCCAACCCTCATGCACCGACTGCCGCCGACTCACTATGTGGCGGGCTCAAGCTTGGTGCTGGAAGCCAATCAGCAGATCGATATCGATAGTTTCCGGCGCGATCTCGAGCGCAACGGTTATCGCAACGTCGACACCGTGTTCGAGCACGGTGAATTTGCCCTGCGCGGCTCGTTGTTCGACATATATCCGATGGGCAGCCCCCTGCCCTATCGCATCGATCTGCTTGATGACGAGGTCGATACGCTGCGCACCTTTGATCCTGAGACCCAGCGCACGGTGGAAAAGGTTGAGGCCATTAACCTGCTGCCGGCCCGGGAGTACCCGCTGGATACCCGCGGTATCGGCCGCTTCCAGATGAACTGGTATGACGCTTTCGATGTCGACCACGACGCCTGTCCAACCTATGTAGAGGTCAGCGCGGGTCGCAGCCCCGGCGGCTGTGAATACTATCTGCCGCTGTTCTTTGACGAGTGCGCCACCCTGTTCGACTACCTTCCGGAAGATGCCGCGCTGGTAACCATCGGCGACCACAATGGCGCCGCCAACCACTTCTGGCAGGAAGTGGGCACCCGATTTGAAGAGTACGGCATCGATCCACGGCGGCCACTGCTGCCGCCGGACCGGGGCTTTGTGCCAGTGGATGAATTCTACGGAGGCCTGAAGGGATTCCCTGTTCTCGAGCTGCGGCACAACCCTGACGCGCCGGTCCATGCTGACAGCGGCGTGCTCCCCCCGCCAGACCTATCCACCGATCAGACCGTTGTATCCGCGGCCCAGAACCTGGCCAAGTTCGTGGAGACCCACGCCGGGCCGGTGTTGCTCTGTGCAGAATCCGCCGGGCGCAGGGAGATCCTGCTGCAATCACTGAAGGAACTCGGTCTGAAGCCGCCGGAAGTGCTTAACTGGCATGACTTTGTCACTTCCGGCCATGCATTTGCGATTGCGACCGCGCCGCTGGATCGCGGCCTGTATCAGGGGCCGGACGAACCCACCCTGGTCAGCGAATCCCAGCTGTTTGGCAACCGGGTGGCCCAGCGCCGGCGTCGCAAGGCAACCTCAGACGCTGCAGCCGCCAATGCTTTCCGCGACATTAACGAGCTGCGCGAAGGCGTGCCGGTGGTGCACCTGGAGCACGGTGTGGGCCGCTATGTGGGCCTGCAAACCCTGGACGTGGATGGGCAACAGGCAGAATTCCTTACCCTGGAGTACAACAAGGGTTCCAAGCTCTATGTGCCCGTGGCATCGCTGCACCTGATAAGTCGCTATTCAGGGGCCGACCCGGATGCCGCGCCGCTGCACACCCTCGGCTCCGAGCAGTGGGACAAGGCCCGCCGCAAGGCCAGTGAAAAGGCCAACGACATCGCCGCGCAGCTGCTCGAGGTGTACGCCCGCCGCGAAGCGCGTAAGGGCTACGAGTTTGAATGCGATCCTATCGCCTACGATAAATTTGCCGCGGCGTTCCCCTTCGAGGAAACCCCCGACCAGGAACAGGCTATCAAGGCCGTGGTGGAAGACATGTGCAGTCCGCGGGTCATGGACCGGCTGGTGTGTGGCGACGTGGGCTTTGGCAAGACCGAAGTGGCCATGCGCGCTGCCTTTATCGCCACCCAGAGCAAAAAGCAGGTGGCCGTGCTGGTGCCGACCACTCTGCTCGCGCAACAGCACTACCAGTCATTCTGCGATCGTTTCGCCGACTGGCCGGTTAATATCGAGGTGGTTTCGCGCTTCAAGACGGCGGCAGATATCAAGGCCGTCAGCGAACGTATTGCCGCAGGCAACACGGATATTCTGGTGGGCACCCATAAGTTGCTTCAGTCAGATTTCAAATTCTCCGACCTGGGCCTGCTCATCATCGATGAAGAACATCGTTTCGGCGTGAAGCAAAAGGAAACGATCAAAGCGCTGCGCTCGGAAGTCGACATTCTCACGCTGACAGCGACCCCGATTCCGCGCACGCTGAATATGGCCCTGGGCGGCATGCGCGACCTGTCGATTATCGCCACCCCGCCCGCGCGGCGCCTGTCGATCAAAACCTTTATTCGCGAGCACAACATCGCCCTGATCAAAGAGGCCGTGTTACGTGAAACCCTGCGCGGCGGGCAGGTGTACTACCTGCACAACGAGGTCAAATCGATCGAGGAAAGTGCCCGCAAACTGCGCGAGTTGCTGCCGGAGCTGAACATCGGTGTGGCCCACGGGCAAATGCGCGAGACTGAACTGGAACAAGTGATGTCCGCGTTCTACCACCAGCGCCACCACATTCTGCTGTGCACCACGATTATTGAAACCGGCATCGATATTCCCAACGCCAACACAATTATTATCGAGCGGGCAGACAAATTCGGGCTGGCGCAGTTACATCAGCTGCGCGGCCGCGTCGGCCGCTCCCACCACCAGGCGTACGCCTACCTGCTCACCCCGCCGCGCTCGGCGATTACCTCCGATGCCGGCAAGCGCCTGGAGGCGATTGAGGCTGCCGGCGATCTCGGCGCAGGCTACCTGCTGGCGACGCACGACCTGGAAATTCGCGGCGCCGGCGAACTGCTCGGCGATGAGCAAAGTGGCCAGATCCACAGCGTTGGCTTCGCCTTGTACATGGATATGTTGGAAAGGGCTGTGGCCGCACTTAAGCGGGGTGACATTCCCGATGTGGACGCGCCCCTCGACGCCGGCACCGAGGTCAATCTGCATATGCCGGCCCTGATTCCCGAGGACTACCTACCGGACATCAATACGCGTCTGGTACTGTACAAGCGCATTGCCGCCGCCGCAGACGAAGACCAGCTGCGCGAGCTGCAGGTAGAGATGATCGATCGCTTCGGTCTGTTGCCCGAGCAGGTCGGCAACCTTTTCCAGACCTCGCGACTGCGGCTCAAGGCACAGAAACTCGGCATTCGCGCCATTGAAGCGGGCCCCGGTGGTGGTAGTATCGACTTCAAGGAAAGCACCCGGGTTGATCCGCTGGCACTGGTTAAGCTGGTACAGTCGGACCCACGGGCTTACAAACTGGCCGGAGCCACACGATTGCGGTTTGATCGCGAGCTACCGGATAACCTGCAGCGCCAGGAGTTTATCGAGGGGCTGCTGCAGACATTTACCACCGACGCCAAGGACACTGCCGCTTGATGCCGCTTGCTCGCCACCTGCTCTACCCTACAGCCCTCTCCCTCTGCCTACTCAGCGCTGCAGCCCAGGCTAACGAACGCTGGTATCAGGTAGAGCTCATGGTGTTTGCCAATGAGACGGGCAGCGCCAGCGAACAGTGGGAACCACTGCCCCAGTTGAACTACCCGAGCAGCAGTCGTTTCCTCGTTTATCCCGCCCAGGTCGAAGCGCGCCTTGCCGAGCACCCCGGCGCGAGCAACATCGACGCCTACGGCCGCCAGTTAATCGTCATGTCAGCCCTCGAAGAGAGCACCAACATCCCGCCACTGCCCTCTCCTGATACTGCGGCGCCGGAAACAGCGCTGGAACCTGCGGTAACTGAGCCTGACCAAGACCCGCTGGAACCGCAGCAACTGTACCCGACGCCGTTTATCGCCCTGCCCCACGCGCAGCGCGAGTTTCACGGCAAGTCGGCGTATATGCAGCGCACCGGCAAATATCGCACACTGTTTCACGAAACCTGGGTACAACCGGTACAGCCAGAGGCCACGGCTATTCCCCTGGTACTGGATAGTTCCGGTGACATCCAGGACTGGCCGCGCCTGCAGGGTACGGTCACGCTGCACATTGCGCGTTACCTGCACGTTGAAACCAACCTCTGGCTGAATACGCGCGGCGACTACCTGCCCGGGGAATGGCGCATGCCGGCGCCGCCGCTGGGACCGCCCTCGCTTGTGGTGGAGCAACCAGAACCGAACATGGTCGAAGCACCTGAGCCCTACTACGTGAACCAGGTGCCGGCCGACCATAGCGTGTGGCCTGGAGACCCGAATGCCATACCGGACCTGGAGCAGGATATGGGCCCGGTATACCCATGGCGCCACGCGGTGGCCTTCAAACAAAAGCGCCGCATGCGCAGCAATGAAGTGCACTACCTCGATCATCCTCTGGTGGGGCTGGTAGTGAAGTTCACCCCGCTGGATGAAGAGCAGTTACACGAGATGGGGCTGGCCGAGCAGCGCTCAGACGCCGATACGATAGCGGGATTGGACTAGGCGGTTAAGCCGCACAACGATTCCTTCAGTCCGCCCAGCGAGAGCTGCGGCACAGACCTTCAACCAACGACGCAACTACGTCTGCTTCGCGCTCCAGCGTTGCTCGCATCATGTCCAGGGTGAGGGGTTTGTCATCGAGCCCGGCTGCGGCATTCACCACCATACAAATGCTCGCATAGGCCACACCCAGCTCCCGCGCCAGCGACGCCTCCGGCATACCCGTCATACCCACGACATCACAGCCGTCGCTGGCCATGCGCCGAATCTCCGCGGCGGTCTCCAGGCGCGGGCCCTGCGTTACGCCATGCACGCCTGCGCGGGCACAGGCAATGTCGCCACGGTCCGCTGCCTCGAGCACCGCATTGCGCAGCGCCGCATCATAGGGCTCGGTAAAGTCGATATGCATGAGCTCACCGCTCTCACCGGTGTCATAGGTGTGCTCACGCCCCCAGGTGTAATCGATAACCTGATCGGGAATAACCAGCCTGCCTGGCGGCATATTCGGGGCAATGCCACCGACGGCGTTAATGCCGATGATATGGGTGGCGCCCAACTGTTGCAGCGCCCAGAGATTGGCCCGATAGTTCACCCGGTGCGGGGGAATGGCCCGGGGGCTACCGTGCCGGTGTAGAAAGAATATCGTCGTGTCGCCAAGGCGCCCTTCCTGCACCACCTGTGACGGCTCGCCAAAGGGTGTGTCGACCGCGTGACGAGTGACAATGTCCAGCCCGCCGAGACGATCCACCCCGGTACCGCCGATCACCGCCAGTGCGCTCACGCTTCGCCCTCGGGGGCAATGTGCTCCAGCTGCAATGTCTGGGTGGGAAACGCCACATCGCCGCCGTTGGCGTGGATAATGTCGAGAATCTTCAGCATGACGTCCTGTTTGATCTCGTGATACGTCACCCAGTCGGTGGTCTTGGTAAAGGTGTAGACAAAGAAATCCAGCGACGATGGCCCGAAGGACACAAAGTTCACTATCAGGGTGCGCGACTGGTCAATCTCAGGATGGTTGCGCAGCATCTCCTTGACCTGGGTAACCACCGGCTCCATGAGCGCGGCGTCCTGGTAACGCAGGCCGATGGTCTCGTAGATGCGCCGGTTAAGCATGCGCGAGGGGTTTTCCACGGAGATCTGCAAGAACGTCGAGTTGGGCACATACAGCGGCCGCTGATCAAAAGTGCGAATACGGGTCAGGCGCCAGCCTATGTCCTCTACCGTGCCTTCAATACTTTTATCGGGTGAGCGAATCCAATCCCCCGCCGTAAAGGGCCGGTCCAGGTAAACACTCAGGCCGCCGAAGAAGTTGGCGAGCAAATCTTTCGCCGCGAAACCCACCGCAATACCACCAATGCCCCCAAAGGCAAGCAGCCCGGAGATCGATACGCCCAGGCTCTGCAGAATCATGAGCCCGGCAGTAATCCAGAGCACAAAGCGCACCAGCTTGGCCGCCGCGCGCACGGTGGCCTTGTCCGCCGACTGGCGGGTGCCGCGGGTCTCACACAGCAGCTCTTCCTCTACCCCGTGAATAAGTCGTTGCAGGAACCAGGCCAGCAATACCACCAGCGCAGTGTCGTAAGCCTGGGCGAGAAAGGCCTGCAGGGTTTCCGCCACCGGGTAAATTTCCAGGGCCAGATACAGCACCAGCACCCACAGCAGCACCCGCACCGGCATCGCCATCGCCGTGACGGCCACATCGTCCCAGTTGTAGTCTGTGGCGCTCGCGGCGCGGTGCAATTGTCGCACCAGCATTCCGAGGGCCAGGTGAGCCATCGCGCCCAGGGTCACCAGTAGGATCAGGGCCAAAAGCTGCCCCTCCAATCCCAGGCTGAGCGCGAGGCTGTCGAAAAGCGATCCAAGGCTCGTCACTGGCCACCTCTTCTAGCGCAAAAAGCACGATTTTTAGACAATTTTTTCATGTGGGAACCGCGTGTTTAGTCTCGAAAGATTATATAAATCAGCGGCACAGATTAAGTCATCTCTTGAAGTCCAGCGCAACTGCTTGATCTCTTTTGAAAAGAATTTCCGTCGCCGTAAAAGCTATTTCCATCCCTGTTTTTATAGCGTTATCACATAATGGACAGCCCACGCCAGCGTGATATGTTGGTCTGCGGCACACGAAAAAAGGGGAGGAAAATCTCCATGAAAATGCTAAGCCCCGTTGTCGGTGGCTGGTACAAGGATCTGCAAACCAATGCCTTATTCGAGGTGGTGGACTGGGATCCCAGTAACCTCACCATCGAAACCCAATATCTGGATGGCGAAGTGTCTGAATACGACCTCGATGCCTGGCGCGAAATGCTGCTGGAACGCGCGGAAGCCCCGGAAGACTGGCGCTCTGCCTTTGAGCTGGATGACGAAGACCTGCTGGACCCCGACCTGCCCATGCAACCGGAAGACTGGAATAGTCCACTGAACTCCATCGAGCCCGAAGCCATGTATGGCGTGGAGGATTTTTAGGCGTTGTTATCCGCTGCCCATGCTGTATATAATCACAGCACCTGTATAAATACACAGATGGGGCACACATGGACAAGCTCACCAAGCGGCAGCAACAGGTGCTGGATATTATCCGTGCACATATCGATGACACAGGCTTCCCGCCCACCCGGGCCGACATAGCCCGCGAACTGGGATTCAAATCAGCCAATGCCGCAGAGGAGCACCTCAAGGCACTGGCCCGCAAAGGCGCGATTGAAATTATCCCCGGCGCCTCACGGGGCATTAAATTGCCCGATACCCAAGGTATTCCCATCGTCGGTCGGGTGGCCGCCGGTAACCCGGTGCTCGCCGAGGAGAATATCGAGGAATACTGCGACCTCCCGCCCCAATTTTTCAAACCCGCAGCTGACTATTTCCTGCGCGTCACTGGCGACTCGATGATCGATATCGGTATCTTCGACGGCGACCTGCTGGCCGTTCACAGCACGCCCGTGGCCAATAATGGCGACATTATTGTGGCCCGCATCGAAGACGAGGTCACCGTTAAGCGACTGCAACAGGGGCGCGATAAGAACCTGCTGGAACTCCTGCCGGAGAACCCTGATTTCGAGCCCATCAAGGTCGATTTGCGCGAGCAATCGTTTGCGATTGAAGGCCTGAGTGTAGGTGTGCTGCGCCGCGGCAATTAGGCAGCGGACGTTTTTAAAAGCGGTAGGGGCTTTGACAGGCCCCTCAGGGGGCTGCAGATAGCCGGTGGCGCAACGCCCCGGCGGGATGTCGAATAACGCCTGTCAGTGCAGGACGCGCGGTGCCTCTGGCTCAGCGTAAGCTTCGGCATCCGCCTCAGCTTCATTCTGTTCCATGATATTGGCCGCGGCCTGAATTCCGGCCTGAATCATGGCCTTGGCCACTTCCAGTCCGTTTTCCATCAGGTACATGCGCGATTCGTCGGAGAACTGTATGGTCACCAGCGGCGCGGAATCATCGTCAGCACGTTGCAGAACGATTTCACCGTCGCCCAGGTCGACAATCTCCAGTAAGGATGCAGACACTCAATAAACCTCTGTTGTTGCGAACACTGCCACTTCATCATAACAGCAGCCATGGGTGCCCGATAGGGCTTATTCGGGAATAGTTGTGAACGGGTGCGCAGTTGCGGGCAGTGTGCGGCGACAGCAGCAAGAGCCGCAATAGACGCCTGAGCGCCCTGCTCCGGCCCCGGAACTAGTACTCGTCGAGGGAGTCGCCCATGCGGTCGAACAGCTGCTGTAGCAGGTTTGCCCAGGTCTCGGCCTGCTCCGGGTCGGCACCGGCGGCTGCCACCGCCAGGTTATGCATCGACGATGACTGCGGTGCATCACTCTCTGCCGATAACATGGCGCCAATCCAGCCCTCCCGCTCCAGGCGCTGGAACTCTCGAATCTCACCGGGCATGGCCTTGCCTGCGACTATCTCCGGTAATTCGGCAAGACATTGCGGCGGCGTCTCCGGCAATCCACCGGGCCGGGTGATTTCCACAAGAAACCAGCCGTAGGCATTTGTCAGGTGATTGCGCACCCCGGGCCAATAGGCACTGGCCAGGGTTTTGGCCGCCACGCTCTGGGTGTCGAGGTCACGGCGCCAGGCGCCAATCAGGATGCGGGCCAGGTACAACGCATGGTTGGCCTGGCCGCGAGCGGAACTCACTTTTTCTTCGCCCGACTCTTGCTCTGCTCAACGTCCCACTTACCGCCGCGGTAGTAGGCCTTCCAGCCGCTAGCCTTGCCGTCCTTCTCGGTCATGACATACTGCTCCTTGGTCTTACGGCTGTAACGCACCTGGGCACGATTGCCGTCGTCATCCTCAGTCGGCGCAGAGAATATGAACGTGTACTTGGGATCGATGGCTTCCTTGTGCGGCAGCAGCTCGTCAACAAACGGCGCACGGGTTTCCCGGTTGCGCGGGAACCCGCTGGCGGCGAGGAACATACCAGCGGCGCCATCGCGCAGCACGTAGTGATCGTCGACCTTATCGCATGCCAGCTCCGGCATCGGCACCGGATCCATTTTGGGCGGTGCGGGCTCGCCGTTGCGGAGCAGCTTGCGGGTATTCTTGCACTCCTCATTGGTACAGCCGAAGTACTTGCCGAAACGGCCGTTCTTGAGCTGCATTTCACTACCGCACTTATCGCACTCGAGGGTCGGCCCCTCGTACCCCTTGATCTTGAACTTGCCGTGCTCGACCTCGAAGCCGTCGCAATCGGGGTTGTTGCCACAGACATGCAGCTTGCGATCTTCGTCGATCAGGTAACTGTCCATGGCCGAGTTGCATTTGGTACAGCGATGGCGTTCCAACAGCTGGCGAGATTCGGCCTCGTCATCTGCATCCTCGCGGATGGCCTCATCCCCCGAGGTCAGATTAATGGTGTTCTTGCAGCGCTCTTTCGGCGGCAGCGCGTATCCGGAGCACCCCAGGAACACCCCCGTACTGGCAGTGCGAATTTGCATCGGACGCCCGCATTTATCGCAGGCGATATCGGTCATGGTGGGCTCATTGGGCTGCATGCCCACGGGCTCCGGTTCATTGGCCGTTTCGAGCAGGTCGCTGAACTCGGCATAGAAGGCGTCCAGCAGATCTCGCCAGTCGCGCTTGCCATCAGCTACGTCATCCAACCGCTCTTCCATATTGGCGGTAAAGCCGTAGTCGAGCAGGTCAGTAAAACTGCGCTGTAGTCGCTGGGTGACGATATCGCCCATCTTCTCAGCATAAAAGCGTTTGTTTTCCAGGCGCACATAGCCGCGATCCTGGATGGTGGAGATAATCGACGCGTAAGTTGATGGCCGGCCGATGCCGCGCTTTTCAAGCTCGCGCACCAGGCTGGCCTCACCATATCGCGGGGTGGGCTTGGTGAAGTGCTGGGCAGGATCGAGTTTCTTGAGTGACAGCGCGTCACCCTCTTTCAGATCGGGCAGTACCGTGTCGTCGCCTTTGCGCGCAGCAGGCGCCTGCACTCGGGTGTAGCCATCAAACCGGATTATGCGTCCCTTGGCGGTGAGCTCGTACTCGCCTGCAGCCGCGGTCACGGTGGTTGACGTGTATTCCGCTGCCGGCATCTGACAGGCCACAAACTGACGCCAGATGAGTTCATAGAGTCGCTCTGCGTCGCGCTCCATGCCCTTCAGCGAGGTTTGCGACACATTGACATCTGACGGACGAATGGCCTCGTGCGCTTCCTGTGCACCCTCTTTGGATGAGTACAGATTGGCGCTCTCCGGCAGGTAACGCGGCGGGAAGTTGTTGCCGATGTAATCGCGACAGGCGGCCACCGCCTCGGCACTCAGATTCGTGGAGTCGGTTCGCATATAGGTGATGTAACCGGCCTCGTAGAGGCGCTGAGCCATCATCATGGTCTTCTTCACGCTAAAGCCCAGCCGGGTGGAAGCGGCTTGCTGCAGCGTCGAGGTGATATAGGGCGCAGGCGGTTTGGAGCGCGTGGGTTTGTCCTCGCGCTTACTGACGGCGTAAGGCAGGGTTTCCAGCTCTGCGGTGGCGGCCAGTGTGGTCGCCTCATCGCCGGGGCGGAAATTCTCTCCCTTGTGACGCTTAACCTGAAAACGCACTTCCGAGGCATCCTTGGAGGCCAGGTCGGCGTGCACTTCCCAGTATTCCTCGGGAATAAAGGCGTGGATTTCGCGCTCGCGCTCGACGATCAGACGGACCGCGACCGATTGCACCCGACCGGCAGACAGGCCCCGCGCAACCTTCGCCCACAGCAATGGCGAGACCATGTAGCCCACCACGCGATCAAGGAAACGACGCGCCTGCTGGGCGTTCACCCGGTTCTGGTCGAGTACCGCCGGCTCTTCAAAGGCCTCGGTAATCGCCTTCTTGGTGATTTCGTTAAATACCACGCGCTGGTAGCGACTATCGTCACCGCCTATGGCCTCGCGCAGGTGCCAGGCAATGGCTTCTCCCTCGCGATCAAGGTCGGTCGCGAGATAGATAGCGTCGGAGTCTTCGGCGAGCTTTTTCAGCTCGTTGACCACCTTTTCTTTACCGGGGAGGACCTGGTAGTTGGCGTCCCAACCATTTTCGGGGTCGATACCCATGCGGCGAATCAATTGCTCGCGCGCTTTCTTCTTCTTGTGGGCGGCCTTCTCTTCCGGCCCCATCTTGCGGGTAATCGCCGCCTGAGCAGCCCGCTCCTTGGGATCTACCTTGGCGGTGGCACTGCCGGCGGTGGGCAGATCACGAATATGCCCCACGCTGGATTTAACCACGTAGTCCTTGCCCAGGTACTTGTTGATTGTCTTCGCCTTGGCGGGCGACTCGACGATTACGAGTGATTTTCCCATCTCATCCTGCTGACATTGGGTGCCGGGTGCGGCAGCAAAAAGGGGCATATATAAGGCCACCGCCGGGACGGGTCAAGAAAAATCGTGTTTCGCCCCCGAGACGGGTCAGGCCGAGAGTGCCTCTGACCAGGCCTCCAGGGCCGTGACAATTTGCTCAACCTGACCCTGTTCTTCGGGCTCTGACCAGTAGATCCCACAACTGCCCTCTTCCTGGCTGAGGGCCAGTATTTCTGCGGGCAGCAGCGCAGTCTGTTTTGGCGGCGGCTGTCGGTGACCCACGCCCCGCCACTCACCTTCCTCAATTCGCCAGGCCAACCTCGAACGAGGCTCGCCACGCGATGCTGGAAGGCGCCTGCCGTAATAAATGATTTGCTCGGGGCGCCGGGCCTGCCCCGGTAACGCGCGATCACTGCCGGGAAGGTCCCGGAACTCGACGAACAGGCCATGGACCGCGGCATACTCTCTCATTCCGGCCACCTGCCGCTGGCGCTTGCTGGGGATGAAGTGGGTCAACGGTGCCAGCGCCAACGCGATCACGAAAATGATAAGAAAAATTTCCAAAGGTGGTTTCCTGACCCAGATCAAACTTACGCCGCAGACGCAGCCGTGTCCCGTTGTTCGGCGACTATTCTATGCTATAAATAGAAGCGTGAAAAAAGCCTGCAGGGAGGCTATATATGTCGCAGTACTCGAAAGTGGTTGTTGCCATCGACCTCAGCGAAGAATCTGACCTGGTTGCGGCGCGAGCGCGCGCTATCGCCACGTCTGCTGGCAGCGAACTCCACCTTGTACATGTCATAGAACCCCTCAGCTTCGCCTATGGCGTCGACATCCCCATGGACTTCTCAGGCCTTCAGGACGAAATCCAGGAACAGGCCACCGGCCAATTACAGCGTTTCGCTGAGAAAAACGGTATTGCCGCTGATCACCAACACATTCTGCTGGGGCGCCCCGAGGTGGAGATTCACGCCGTGGCGGAAAAAATCAGCGCCGACCTGATCGTGGTCGGCAGCCACGGCCGCTATGGTCTCGCCCTGCTCATGGGGTCTACCGCCAACGGCGTGCTCCACGGCGCCAGCTGTGACGTGCTGGCGGTGCGCGTCGGCTCATAGCGAGAACAGCCGCTAGCCGGCAAGAAACTCAGCGAGCATTTGTGCGTCGAAGGGCCAGTTCAGCTCCCGGCCCTCTTCTGTGCGCACAACCGGGATCGTCGTCCCGTAACGCTCGAATAAATCGTCAGATTCACTGATATCTACATGCTCAAAACCGGCACCCGCCTGCACCAGAAGTGCTTCGGCCAGCTCGCACAGGTGACAGGCTGATGTTCCGAACAGGGTTAACATTCCTTAATTCTCATTGTCTCTGTTGAATTCGGCCACTATTATGTCGCCCCACTCAAGGCTTGAAGTACCTCAAGCTGGAGCGGTACCATAACCGCAAGGTACAAGAATTCATACCATTTATTTTGCTCAGGTACACCAACTAAAAGGGAGCTGACGCTTTGGCCCTATTCTCACAACCTACCGCCCGTGCCCTGGCCATTCTCGATCTGTTAATGGCCAACCCTGATCAGGCGTTCGGCTTGACCGAGATGACCCGCCGCCTCAACCTCAACAAGGCAACCTGCCACGCCATTCTGACCACCATGGCCAACTACGGCTTCCTGGTCCAACATCCGAAAACCAAGGCTTACCGCCTCGGCCCTTCTATTATTGCCGCAGGTAACGCCGCTTTCGCCCAGTTCCCCGTGCTTGAGTACGCTCGCCCGGAGCTGGAAGCGCTGCAGGCGGATCTGGATATTGGTTTTGGTGTGACCGGTCGCTCCAAGCAACACATGGTGTTATTAGCGCTGTATGGCCAGGCATCCGAGCTGATTAATTCGTTCCAGCTGGGCCTGCGCCTGCCCAATGACGCCCCCGTGGCGAGCAGCTTTATCGCGTTCTCGCCGGCCAAACATCTGGAGGCCTGGCTCACCCGTGCCCACGAATCACGCGGCGGTTACAACGAACGCCTGGACCAGAAACTGCGCGTTTCAGTGATCGGGATTCGCGCCCGCGGTTACGAAGTCACCCTGAAAACCAAGGCTGAGGCCGAACTCACTCGCGAACTGTCGCGCATCCACAATTCCTGGAGCCTGACCGAACTGGAAGATGCCGCGCGCAAATACCAGATCGACCTCTGCGACGAGCAATATCACCTGGACCGCATCGACCCCAAAACCAAGTACGACGTTTCGACCATTTCGGTCCCGGTGTTTGTGGAAAATAAACTGCCTGTGGTGTGCTTTGTTGCCGGATCCTTCAAAGAACCGATGACCGGCGCCAAGATCGAAGAAATCGCCGCTCGCATCAAGGAGTCTGCGGACCGGGTCACTGCCCTCGCCGAAAGCTTTAGCTAAGGCAGCGAGCTTTGAACACCATGCCCCTTAAAACACTGACCACGCTGCTGCGCGTGGTCAGTGAACAGGGCTATCCCGTGGACCGGGCCCTGGCGCAGATCGGCCTGGACTTCAATCCACTGCAAGACGACCCCGCCACGCTCCCCAGCCAGATTCCCACCGACAGCTACAGCAAACTGTACGGGCTGGTGATGGAAATCCTCCAGGACGAGGCCTTTGGCCTGGGCCAGGAAAACCACGCGCCACCAGGTACTTTTCGCATGCTGTGCCTGTTTGTCATCCACTGCCCCAACCTGGGGCAGGCCTTGCGCCGGGCGCGGGAATTCTTCATCTACTGCGACCAGTTCCGCGCTACCCAGGGTGCTGCCAAGCCGCTGTTTATCGATCAGGGCGATGGCAAGATCTTATGTGTCCTGGAGCGCTCCGCGTCACTGGAGCAGGACCGTATTCATATCGGTCACGCCAACGTGCTGCTGATGATGTATCGTTTCTACAGCTGGCTGATTGGTCGCGAGTTACCCCTGCAGGCGATCCATCTGCGTGCGAGCGAACCGGCAGACCCTCAGCCCTACGAAGCTATCTTTGGCTGTCCAGTGCGCTTCGGTACCGAACACTCCGGACTGGTGCTGCAGGAGAATGTGCTGCAACTGCCCATCGTACAAACCGAAGACACGCTGCGCGATTTTCTCCGCCAGGCGCCCTACCAACTCGTTAAACGGGAAACGCCAGGCAACCTCAATCCGCTGACGGAGAAAATCAAGCAACGACTGACTGAGCACAACAGCCAGCGACTACCCAATGCCAGTGACATCGCCGCGGAGCTGAATATGTCGCCGCGCACCCTGCACCGCAAACTGACTCAGGAAGGCACCAGCTTCCAGCAGCTCAAGGACGACTTCCGTCGCGAGCTGGCCGTGCACTACATGAACAGACCCGAGCTCTCGCTGGACGCGATTGCTGCGATTATGGGTTTTCCCGACAACTCGGCTTTCTACCGCTCGTTCAAGAAGTGGACCGGCACCTCACCGGGGCGCTACCGCGCACAGCTACAGGCAGGAAACCAGCCCTCATGAGCGACACCAGCTATACCGAGAAGCGCAGCTATTTCGACCGCATGCTGACCTTGTACGGACGCAAACCAGCGCTGGAAGCCCTGCGGGATCGCGACCTGGATTGCCAGACCCTGCATCTGGCTCACAGCAATCGCGAAGGCGGCATCGTCGGTGAGTTACTGGCAGCCGCAGAGCAACGCGGCGTAACGATCAAGCGCCACTCCCGGGAGGAACTGGCGCGTATATCCCGCAATGGCAAACAGGATCAGGGCGTCGCCCTGGATGTCTTGTGCCCGGCGTTTCAGTCTGTGGAGAGTTATCTGAATAACCTGGAGGGCAAACCCCGACAGCGCCTGCTCGCCCTGGACGGTATTACCAATCCGCAAAACATCGGCATGATCGTCCGCTCGGCGGCGGCCGGCAACATCGACGGCCTGCTGTGGTCGCGCAAAGGCAATGCGGCACCCGGGCCACTGGTCGTCAAAGCCAGCGCCGGCACCTTATACCGGGCGCCGGTGCTCACCTGCCAGGCATTGCCCGAAGCCCTGCAGCAGTGCCAGCATAACGGCTTTGAAGTGTGCACCCTGGAGGCGGACGCGCGGATAGATCTGTTTGCCTATCGTCCCGCAGGACACTGCATCTACGTGCTCGGCAATGAGACCGACGGCGTCTCCGCCGCCGTCAGTAAACTCGCCCAGCAAGGCTTGTCGATACCCATGAACAATGGGGTTGAATCACTCAATGTCGCTGTCACCGCAAGCCTGATCGCCTACGCTGACAGGATGTAGGACGGCGCTACTTGGAGAGGAACGACATCCCCTCTTCCAGGCCCTTGAGGGTCAAAGGATACATTTGTCCCTCCAGCAATTTGTGGGTAATGCTAACCGATTGGGTGTATTGCCAGTCTTCCTCGGGAACCGGGTTAATCCAGATCACCTTGTCGTAGACTTCCTGCAGACGACGGAACCACACCTCGCCAGACTCCTCGTTCCAATGCTCGACACTGCCGCCGGGCTGGAGGATTTCATACGGTGACATGGAGGCATCTCCGACAAAGATGACCTTATAGTCGTGGCTGTACTTGTGGAGAATATCCAGCAGCGGCGTGCGTTCATTGTGGCGACGGATATTGTTCTTCCACACGCTCTCATAGAGAAAGTTGTGGAAGTAGAAATACTCCATGTGCTTGAACTCGGTACGCGCCGCTGAAAACAGCTCCTCGCACACTTTTACATGAGGATCCATTGACCCACCAACGTCGAAGAACAGCAGCACCTTCACGGCATTGTGACGCTCTGGAACCATTTTAATATCGAGCAGCCCGGCATTACGCGCAGTCGAGGTAATGGTGTCATCCAGATCGAGCTCATCGGCGGCGCCAGTGCGAGCGAACTTGCGCAGGCGTCGCATGGCGACCTTGATATTACGGGTACCGAGCTCAACGCTGTCGTCGAGGTTCTTGAAATCTCGCTTGTCCCAGACTTTAACGGCCTTTTTGTTCTTGCCGTTGGGGCCAACGCGAATACCTTCAGGGTGATAGCCTTCCTGGCCAAAAGGCGAGGTACCGCCGGTACCTATCCACTTGTTGCCCCCTTCATGGCGTTTTTCCTGTTCTTCGAGGCGCTTCTTGAACTCCTCAATCAGTTTCTCGAGACCACCGAGGGATTCGATCTTGGCCTTCTCTTCCTCGCTCAGGTTCTTCAGGAACTCCGAGCGCAACCAGTCATCGGGAATCATTGCCTCGATCACATCGTCGAGTGCTTCCAGATCCTTGAAATGCAGACCGAAGGCTTTATCAAAGCGATCGAAGTACTTTTCATCCTTCACCATGCAGGTGCGGCTGAAATAGTAAAATTCGTCCATCGAACCGAACACAACACGCTGTTTCATACCCTCGAGCAAATCGAGGAGTTCGCGTGTGGTCACCGGTACACCTGCGTCGCGCAGGCCGTGGAAGAAGTTGATCAGCATAGGGCTTTACCGTGATTCCCGGCGGTGCATAAAGGCCAGACGTTCGAGCAGGTGCACATCCTGTTCGTTTTTCATCAGCGCGCCATACAGGGGCGGAATGGCCTTGGTAGGATCGCGATCCTTGAGAATCTCGTCGGGAATGTCGTCGGCCATCAGCAGCTTCAGCCAATCGATGAGCTCCGACGTCGAGGGCTTCTTCTTGAGCCCGGGAATCGCACGCAGGTCAAAGAATACTTCCATCGCTTCCTGCACCAGTTCCTTGGAGATCTCCGGGTAGTGAACTGCCACAATCTCACGCATGGTGTTGCGATCGGGGAAGTTAATGAAGTGGAAGAAACAGCGGCGCAGGAATGCGTCCGGCAGTTCCTTCTCGTTGTTACTGGTGATGATAATAATCGGGCGCTGCTTGGCCTTAATGGTCTCGCCAGTCTCGTAGACGAAGAACTCCATACGATCGAGTTCTACCAGCAAGTCATTGGGGAATTCGATATCAGCCTTGTCGATTTCGTCGATGAGAAGCACAACCTGCTCTTCAGACTCAAAGGCCTCCCACAGCTTGCCCTTCTTGATGTAGTTGGCAATATCGTGGACTTTTTCGTCACCCAGCTGGGAATCGCGCAGGCGCGATACAGCGTCGTACTCGTACAGACCCTGCTGAGCCTTGGTGGTGGACTTGATGTGCCATTGGATCAGGCGCATGCCCAGGCCGCCGGCAACTTCTTCGGCGAGCATGGTTTTGCCCGTGCCGGGTTCACCTTTAATTAGGAGGGGGCGTTGCAGTGCGACGGCGGCGTTTACCGCCATTCGCAGGTCATCGGTGGCGACGTAACGATCAGTGCCTTCAAATTTCATCTGGGGTAGTACCTGTATTCGAGCAAGGCCGAACAGGGTACTCATAGGGAACGCGCTAATCAAGCGGCTCGTCGGGAGACTCCTTGGCCGCGCTCACACCGGACAATGCAAACTGGCCGGTAGCGCCATTTTCCGACTGCATTGCCCTGCGCTGCCAGACTTCAAGCTTGCGTTGTTTGCGTCGACGCAGGATCAGCCAGATCAAAAGTGCAATGATCAGCACCGCCACGCCAACCGCCGCCAGAGACGCAGTGTACTCGTCGTCGGGCAATTCATCGCCGCGGGTCACCAGCGTTGCCTGCTCCGGCAGCGGCATCACCTCGACATGCATGGGCAGCTCACGGCGCAGTGTCTGGGCTTCCAGGCGCACCATAAATTCATAGCGCCCCGCCTGCGCGAATGTAGGTGCCATGACCCGGTATTCGCCGTCGGCGGGCGCAGGATAGCGCTCGCTGACCGCAATCGTCTCGGTACTGCCGTCCGGTGCGCGCACGTCTACCGACAGACGAAAGGCCGCAAGCACGTCAGGATCGGTGATCGCCCTGCCCTGCTCGGTAATACGCAGACCCATCTCGGCCTGGCGACCAGCTTCAATACTGGCCGGCAGCGGGTCGACTTCCAACTGCAGGTCGGCGATGACGGTTACCCGCACCCGTTCGGCCCCAGGCGCTACCAGTTGCCAATCGCCGGGCTCCGGTGCAGAAATCGTCACCAGGGCAAACTGGTCGCTGACAAACCAGTCGGCGTCCTCTCCCTCAGGGGCGAATACCCGCCCGCTCGGGCTGCGCAGGGCTACCGAGTGATTCCCAGCACTGAAGAACACCAGAGCGGTCAGTTCCTCGACGGATGCATCAATGGTGAATTGCTGCCCCGCCACGGGCACGCGAGCCACCGGTGCCACCAACTCCAGCGATTGCAGGAATATACCGCTAAGTGCATCGGCGGTGACGGCCTGCTCAGCGATACCGCTGGNGGACTGCGCCAGCGAGCGCAGGAACTTCCAATCGGCCTCGTCGGACAGAGCGATAGTGTGCACGGGAATGCCGCTGGCACCGAGCTCCGGGGCGCGCTCATTGAGAATGGCGCGGGCTGCACCGGCGTTGAGCATCGGAGATTCACCCACATCCACCTTGCCGTCGGTAAGCAGCACAATACTGGTGCGGTAACCGGGGTCCAGGCGATCATAGTCATACGTCGCCGCATCCAGCGCGGCGGGAATATTGGTCCGCTGGCCAGAATTATCGATCAGGTCCAATACGCTGTGGGCCGCTGCCCGCCACTGCGCATTCACAGTTCCATGGGGCACCAGCACTTTGACGTCTTCTCCGAACACCCAGACACCAGCGCGTGCCCCATCGGGAAGCAGCCGAATAAGCATCTCCATGGCGGGGCCACGCAGGTTGTCCGGGTCAGATGTCTTCATGCTGCCCGAAATGTCGATCAACAGACGCAGATCAGGCTTGAGGCCCGCGCCGGGGGTATCGGCGTGCGCCGGCGTTAACAGCACACACAGCGCCGCAAACAGTCCGAACAGTAACGACCTAGACAACGGGATCGGGCTCCTGATCTGTTGCGCCCTGCTCATCGGTATGCGCCGATCTACGCGGGCGCACCACCAACAGGCGCAGCAGCACCGCCGCGCCCAGGGCAACCGCACAGGCAATCGATAAGGGCTTGATGGCATGCTGTGCTGCTTCAGGACCGTTCAGGAGCAACTCGAACCCGGCGACGATAAGCGCCGGCGCCATGGTCTCCACACCGGGCTGCGGGTAGGCAGGCGTTAACAGCAGGGCCGCGCTGAGCATGACGATCAGCAAGGTCCAGAAATTCGGCCAACGACGCAACAGCCACCAGGCAAGGATCAGCGCCACCATGGCCGCGGCACCTATGTAGGCGTATATCGCCAGCATATAGGATTCTTCAGTCAGCATACCGTCTCCTACTCCACCCAGGTCACAATGTGCTCATCATAACCGTCAGGGTGTACATATTCATCGGAAATGGCTCGCCCGCGGATAGACGCACCGGCGCTGTGCACCGTCTCGCGACTGCCGGATACCAGGTAGTGCCACTCCGGCAGCGGCTGATTGGCTGCTCGCAACCGGTAGGCACAGGTAGATGGCAGCCAGTCGAGGTCGCCCACGCTGCCCTGTTCCAGGTGAATACAGCTTGGCACCAAAATCGAACGCCGGCTGTAGTCGCCGCAGCGGCAGGTGGATTCGTCGAGATACTGACAGCGCACCTTGGTATAGAACACCTCACCGGTATCCTCGTCTTCCAGTTTGTGCAGGCAACACTTGGCGCAGCCGTCACAGAGCGCCTCCCACTGGTCGCGATCCAGTGCCTCGATGGGCTGCTCCCACCATTCAGTCACTGGCGCGATCTCGTTGCAGCAGTTGTTCCGGGGTGGGCGGCATTTGCAGGAAAAACCCGTCGCTATCGATCTTCTCCAGCACTTCAGCGACATCGACACGGGCCAGCTTGCGCTCCGGCGTGAGGATAATGGTCATCACGGACTGCGGCTCCCCGAACTGTTTCAGCAGCACCTCTGGCACATCTTCCAGGCCTTTGGCCTTGTCGACATACAGATACATCTCTTCCTTGTGTGTACTCTTGAAGATCTCACACAGGCGTTTCACAGCTCACCTCTAAGTATTGCGTCGCGCAGTGGTTCCACCACCACAGACTTGCGCCAGCCCTGCCAGGAGACGGGCTCTGTCTCAGCTGGCCGCAGCAGTTGTTCGTAATCCTTGGCCGCCAGCAAAACCTGCTGAGGCATCTCCAGTTTGTCGGCGATCGCCGCTGCGCGTTTTTTCAGCGCCTTGAGCTGATCGCGCTGCCGCTGTTCCAGGGGCGGCGGCAACCGCTGGGGCAAGTCGCCCTCCTCGATCTCGCTGACACTCGCGACCAGGTCCACCAGCAGCTCACCGCGCTTGCGCATCACCGCCGGCGGCAGATCGACCTTGTTGCGCAGCTCCGAAACGTCCACAGGCATGTGCTGCGCAACTTGCAAGCAGGCTTTGTCGTCAATAATCCACGACCGTGGTTTGTCCCAGTCTCGCGCAGCCTCTTCACGCCATTGACTTACAGCCATCAACACTGCCAACTGCCGCGGCTCCAGCTTCCAGGCACTCTTGATGCGTTTGTAGTAATTGGGCAAGGCTGTGGCGAGCGACGCGGCGGCATCTTCGCCATCGCTGAGCACCCAGTCGTAGCGACCCAGATCCTGACAGCGCTGGGCCAGCTGCGCATAGGCATCGAGCAAATACGTCACATCCTGCGCGGCGTAGTGGCACTGCGATTCGGTCAGTGGGCGCTTAAGCCAGTCGGAGCGGGTTTCCCCCTTGGGCAAGTCCTCGTCACACAGCTGCAGAATCAGCGCGCGATATCCCATGCCAAACTCCAGCCCGGCCATGGCTGCCGCTTTCTGGGTATCGAACAGCGGCGCAGGCACACAGCCCAGCCAGCGCTGGAACACCTCCAGATCTTCACTGGCGGAGTGCAGCACCTTGACCACGCCAGGGTCCTGCAGCAACTGCGCCAGGGGTGCAGGATCGCTGATCTCCAAAGGGTCGATCAGCCAGGCAGTACCGGCGGCGGCGCTGCCGTCAAAACATAACTGCACCAGCGCCACCTGCGGGTAGAAGGTGTTGCGGCGCATGAACTCGGTATCGACCATAACAGCCTGGCAGCCCTGGCTCGCAGCCATCAACTCCTGTAGCGCCTGGTCAGATTCAATCAGTTTCCATTCCATAGTCACAGTGTAGTTACTCCACTACGCGGCGGCCGGAAAAAGCGTGCGCCAGGGTGCTGCCATCCACATATTCCAACTCGCCTCCCAGAGGCACACCGTGGGCAATCCGGGACACCTTGACGCCGCGGGGTTGTAGCATGTCCGTCAGGTAGTAGGCCGTCGCCTCGCCTTCCACGGTTGGATTCGTGGCCAGGATAACTTCGGCAATCCCCTCCTCCACGACCCGGCGCTGGAACTTGTCGAGGCCTATTTCCTCAGGCCCTATGCCATCTATCGGCGAAAGATGGCCCATCAATACAAAATAGATGCCGCGATAGCTGCCGCTCTGCTCAACGGCAAGCACATCGCCGGGCGTCTCCACTACACAAATGGTCGACGCATCGCGCCGCGGATCTGCGCAGATTTCACACACATCCAGTTCGGTAAAGTTGCGACAGCGACTGCAGTGATCGACGCGATCTACTGCATTGCGCAACGCCTCGGCAAGCGCAGCCGCCCCCTCGCGATCACGCTCCAGCAGGTGCAGCGTCATGCGTTGGGCGGATTTGGGGCCGACACCGGGCAGGCAGCGCAAGGCTTCTATCAGGTCCTGCAGAGCGGGGCTGAATTTCATGGGGTAATTGCGCCCTAGAACGGCATCTTGAAGCCGCCCGGGATATTCAATCCCGAGGCAACGCCGGCCATGGCCTGTTGGTTATGTGCCTCGACCTTGCGAACCGCGTCGTTAACGGCCGCTGCCAGCAGGTCTTCCAGCACTTCTTTGTCCTCTGACAATACCGCGGGGTCGATGCTCACGCGTTTAACGTCGTGGCGCCCGGTCATTACCACGCTGACCAGACCGGCACCGGCCTCGCCCAGGATTTCTGCGTTCGCCAGATCGTCCTGGACTTTCTGCATATCGGCCTGCATTTGCTGGGCCTGTTTCATCAGGTCGGAAAGACTGCCTTTCATGTTACTACCTCAAGAATCTGTAGGGGCGATGGACGCGCGGTCCAGTTCACCATCGAATCGTATGAGCAGCGCCTGCAGACGCTCGTCACTGTCTATCTCTGCCACTGCCAGGGCCTGACGCTCGCGAGCTGCGCGGGCTGCCACCCTGGCCGGCGTCTCGCCGGGAGGTTTGCCGATATCTATAGAAACGGACAATTCCCGGCCAAAGTAGTTCTGCAAAGCCAAGGCGATCTTTTTACTGTGGCCATCGTTGAACAGGCTGGCATTGGCCTCGTCCAGCACAAACTTGAGTGCAGGCCCATCAACCGAGATCAGCTCACAGTTACTGGCAATGCTGTACACCATGCCCAGCAGACCGAGCTGCTCCAGCGTTTGCGGCCAGGCCGCCGGCACAAGTTGGCTGAAATCCGCCGGCGCCACGGCTGGGGTTGCCGATTCGGCCGGGCGCGACTCAACGGGCGGTGTTTCGACGACCTCCGGTTGCGACGGTGTGGCAAGCGCTGCCATGAGGCTTGCCGGTGCCGGTTCTGCCGGCACAGGCGGCTCTGGTCGCGCCTCAGGGGTGACCGCTACAGGCGCTGTCTCTACCGCAGGCATCACCGGCGGCGCCACCTGCTCAATCGGCTTTTTTACACGCTCGCCGCCCTCCACGGCGGCTGCAGGGGCGGCCTGCAATTGCTCCGGTGACAGCGATGTATCAATCACTGCCGCCGGGCGGAAGGAGAGCATCCGCAGTAGCAACATCTCAAAGCCACCGCGCGGATCAGGCGTATACGCCATGTCGCGCTTACCATTGACCGCCATCTGGTAGTAAAGCTGGGCATCCTCGGCCGTCATGGCGGCCGCCAAAGCTGCCACCCGTTCGGCATCGCCCCAGCTGTTATCAATCGCGTCGGGGACAACCTGAGCTACCGCGACGCGGTGCACCAGAGAGATCAGCTCGTCGATACTGCCTTCAAAATCCGGGGCGTGCTCAGACATGCGCTCGACAATGGCCAGCACCTCATTGNCACTTCCCGCCACTACGGCTTCCAGCATCTGGTAGACGAAGGTGAGATCCACCGTACCCAGCATGGCGCGAACATCGCTCTCCACCAGCTTGCCCGAACCAAAAGCGATTGCCTGATCCGTCAAACTCAGGGCATCGCGCATACTGCCCGAGGCCGCGCGACCGAGCAGGTACAGGGCCGGGTCCTCAAAGCTGACCATCTCCTGCTCGAGCACATTGCGCAAGTGGCCGGCAATCTGCTCGGGGGGCATGTTCTTCAAATTGAACTGCAGGCACCGGGACAACACCGTGGGCAGCAACTTCTGCGGATCGGTGGTAGCGAGCAGGAACTTTACATGGGGCGGTGGCTCTTCCAGCGTTTTCAACAGCGCGTTGAAACTGCTGTTGGAGAGCATGTGCACCTCATCGATGAGATAGATTTTGTAGCGCGAACGCGTGGGGGCATATTGCACGTTCTCGAGCAGCTCGCGCGTATCTTCGACCTTGGTGCGCGAAGCGGCGTCAACCTCTAACAGATCGACACTGCGACCCTCGGCGATTTCCAGGCAGGAGCTGCACTCGCCGCAGGGCTCAGAGCTCACGCCCTGCTCACAGTTGAGGCACTTGGCCAGAATACGGGCGATGGTGGTTTTACCCACACCACGTGTACCGGTGAAGAGATAGGCGTGATGCAGCCTGTCGTGGTCCAGCGCGTTAATCAGCGCCTGTAGCACGTGCTCCTGGCCAACCATTTCCCTGAAACTTTTTGGCCGCCATTTGCGCGCGAGTACTTGGTAGGACATGCCCCGTTATGCCTTCTATTGTAAAGCGTTATCCGCGAGAGAGAGGAAGGATACACCAGAGGCTTAATCACCGGAACCGGTGAAATTGGAGATGACCCAGACAGCCACACCCCGGCACACGAGTCGACAGCTACGGTTGCTCCCTTCCGGGCCTGGCCGGGTTCACTATCTATCGTTGCGAGGGGACCGCCTGGGCCACCACAGCGTCTGCAAGCAGTTGCAGAGGGCGCGTATTGTGCTGCAAAGCACACCTCGCTGCAAGCGATTCGGCGCAATGAGATTGACTTTGATGTTAAAGCGACTAACATAGATGTTAATTCCATTAACATGTGTGGGTTTGTAGGGATGGATAAGCAAAAATTGGGTAGCCTGGCCGGCGTTGGGGCTGCGATCTTTATTACCGTGGGCCTGACCAGTGCGCTCCACGTTCGCTTTGCCCTGGGCGACAAGACCGTGGCGAGGGTCCCGCTGACGGTGGAACCTGTGCAGTACATCGAGCAGGCGTACTACCAGCGCGATGTTTCCTACCTCGGCCTGATTTCGGCCGGCCGCAAGGCCGACCTGGGGTTTGAAGTCGTTGGCACCGTGGCGCAACTGCCGTGGCGTGAAGGCAGCCCGGTGACCAAGGGCGAGATCATTGCCCAGCTGGACGACTCCGCCCTGCAGACTCACTACCGTGCGACCGAGGCAGACCTGGACACCACTCGCGCAGAACTGGAACTGGCGCGACTCAAGGCCGAACGGCAGGAGGAGCTGCGCGCGACCGGCGCGGTTTCCCGTGAGGCTTTTGACGAAACCCGGCTGCGCGCCGAAGCACTGGAATCACGCGTTGCGGCCACGCAGGCGCGCCTGGAAAGCATCCAGATCCAGATCGACAAGGCGAGTCTGCGCGCGCCCTATGACGGTGTGATTGGTGATCGCTTTATTCATGAGGGCGCGGTGGTCAACCCTGGCACGCCAGTGGTTCACTTCATCGAAAATGCAGGACGGGAAGCGAATATTGGCGTTGCCGTCAGCCGCGCTGATGCCCTGCAGCCAGGCAATGAGTACCTGCTGACCCTGCGCGGACAGGAAGTCAGCAGCCCGTTACTCACAGTACGTCCCGACGTAGACCCGATCACCCGAGTGACGACGGCCGTATTCTCCCTGCCAGCAGATATCCCCGCCGTAGACGGAGAACCGGTCACCCTGCGCCTGACCGAAGAGGTGCCCGCCATCGGCGGATGGCTGCCCATCGCTTCGCTGCTGGAAGGTAATCGCGGGCTGTGGACAGTACTGCGCCTGGACCGCGACGGTGATATGGCCATTACCGTCAGGGAGGCGGTTGAGGTGATCGAGATCCGCGGCGACCAGGCCTTCGTGCACGGCACCCTCGCCGACAGAACCGAGGTGGTGGCCAGTGGTGTCCACCGAATCACCCCGGGGACGGTGGTGTCGGTTAGCGGCGACGGAGTGGAATAAGGTGTTTGCCCAGTACATTTTCAAACACCCCCGCTATTTTGCGCTGCTCATCATAAGCGTATTTGCGGTGGGCATTAACAGCTTCAGCAATATTCCCCGCCAGGAAGAACCTACCCTGACCAACTTTGGCGGCACGGTACTCACCTTTTATCCGGGCGCCACCCCCGACCGGGTCGAAGCACTCGTTACCAAACCGCTTGAAGATGAGCTGCGCAAAATATCTGAATTAGACAAACTGATGACCACCTCTAGCTCCGGTGTCTCATCCATGCAGGTCAGGCTCGATGACACGCTACCTGATCACGAGCTAGAGCGAGTCTGGTCGGAAGTCAGGGATGCCTTATCAGACGCGTACGCTTTGTTCCCCCCCGGTGTTGGCATCCCAACCCTAGACACGGATCGCTTCCAGTCCTTCAACGCCATTGTGGCTATGTCCGGCCGCGATGATGCAGACATCCCCCTGTCTCTGCTGGGGCGTATGGCAGAGGACCTCGCTGATCGCGCCCGCAATATGGACGGCACCAAGCTGGCCGTACTGTTCGGTGAACCCGCTGAAGAAATTCGGGTAGAGATTAACGAGGATGCCCTTGTCGCACGCGGCCTCAGTCTCGCTGAGGTGTCGGCCGCATTACGAGCGGCAGATGCCAAAGTGTCCTCGGGACGCGCCACCGGTGAAGGCACCGACATGCTGATCGAGATCGCCGGCGATTTCGATTCCCTGACCCGGATTCGTGAAGTCATCGTCAACACCTCGGCCAATGGCAGCGCGACGCGTATTGCCGATCTGGGCAGAGTCTACAAGGCGGCCATTACCCCACCCTCCTCGCTGGTACTGGTCCAGGGCAAGCCCGGCATCATGGTGGGTGTGGCCATGGAAGACGGCCGGCAGGTGGATCGCTGGGCACAGGAATTTTCCCTGCTGCTGCGGGATTACATCAACGACGCCCCTGCCAGTGTGCTGGTAGAACAAACCTTCGATCAGAGCACCTATGCCAAGAGTCGTCTTGCCGACGTTACCTTGAACCTCGCCATTGGTATCACTCTGGTGCTACTGGTATTGCTGTTCACCCTTGGCTGGCGCGCCGCTGTGGTGGTTGCCATCATCCTGCCGCTGTGCGGATTGATTTCCATGGTTGTCATGGAACGGACCGGAATGGCCCTGCACCAGATGACCATTTGCGGGCTCATCGTTGCCCTGGGCCTGCTGGTTGACGGCTCCATCGTCATGACCGATGAAATTCGCAAACGACTGCTCCAGGAACACACGCCCTATAACGCTATTGCCGGTGCCGTTGACCGGCTACGTGTCCCGTTACTGTCTTCGACATTGACCACTATTCTCGCGTTTATGCCCATGGCGATTATGCCCGGCCCCGGTGGTGATTTTCTGGGGGCCATTGCCCAGGCGGTGATCATCATGCTGGTAACTTCTACCGCACTGGCGCTTATCGTTACGCCCGTGCTGGCCTCCTGGCTGCTACCGCGGACCAAGGAGAGCAGCCGTCACTGGTATAACGGCGGCATGGACGGCGGCAAAATGGGTGAGGCCCTGTCCAACGCCATGGATTGGAGTCTGAAACATCCAGCCGCCGCTATCGCCCTCGCACTGGCACTGCCGCTGAGCGGCTTTATCAGCTTCCCCACGTTGACCGCGCAGTTTTTCCCGGGCACGGACCGCGACCAGATGTATATTCAGGTCAAGCTCGCCGACGGCCGCTCCATTTACGACACCCTGCAAGTGGTCGAGCGTCTGGATGAGCGCCTCAGGTCCGACCCGATGATTCGACGCGTCGACTGGACTCTTGGCGAGAGCACGCCGGCCTTCTACTACAACATGTACCGCAGCCGCGACGGCACACCCTCATGGGCCGAAGCACTGGTGCTGACCCGGGATGAAAACCAGACAGATGACCTGATTCGCGCGCTGCAACTGGAGCTCGACCGGGATTTCCCGGAAGCCCGGATTATCGTCAATGGCATTTACCAGGGACCGCCGGTTACCGCGCCTATCGAGCTGGAGATTCACGGCCCCAACCTGGCCGTGCTGCAGGAACTGGGCGAAGAATTCCGGCTGCGCATGGATAATCTGCCACATATTATCCACACCGGCACCAATCTGATCGGCGGCGCGCCCAAAGTCGTTTTCCACCTCGACGAGGAGCGCCTGCGCCTGGCTAACCTGCAACTCACGGACGCAGCTACCGCACTCAATGACTCTCTGCTGGGACGGGTTGGTGGCGAAGTTCTCGAGGGCACGGAACGACTTCCGGTACGCGTCCGTCTCAGCGAAGCCGAATGGGGCACACCGGATCGTATCGTCGACATTCGGCTGCCCCGCCGCGGCGGTAGCGACACACTGGCAGGGGTGCCACTGAACGCCATTGGCTCGCCTGCGCTGGAGCCGGCACAAAGCCCCATCGCCAGACAGGACGGGGTTCGCATTAATACGGTGCAGGGTTACATCACCCGCGGAGTTCTCCCGGAGGAGGTGCTGAAGCTTCTGCAGCAGGACCTGGTCAACAATCCGATTAATCTCCCGCCGGGCTATTCGATCGTATACGGTGGCGACACTGACGAGCGCGCCCGCGTGGTTGAGAAAATCATGGCCCCAATGGGACTGATTGTCTCGGTGCTGATCGCCACCATCGTCCTGACCTTTAACTCATGGCGCCTGACAGGCATCGCCCTGCTGGTCTGTTTATGCTCAATGGGCTTATCGCTATTGTCCCTGGCCTTGTTCCAGTATCCCTTCGGGGTAATGTCACTGGTCGGCGTGATTGGGTCGATCGGCGTTTCAATCAACGCGGCCATTATTATTCTCACCGCGCTACAGGCCAACCCGGCCGCCGTCGCCGGTGGCAGATATGCCATTCGCACGGTCGTCATGGATTCCAGCCGTCATATTATCTCCACGACCGTCACCACCTTTGGCGGCTTTCTGCCGCTGATTCTGGAAGGCAGTGAATTCTGGCCGCCGTTTGCCATGGCCATCGCGGGCGGCGTACTGCTGTCTACAATCATTTCTTTCTTCCTGGTACCGCCGCTGTTCCTGCTGACCGTACGCAAACAGCGCGGCATGGGTTTCGGCCCCCTGAAGCCTTCCTCTTCTGAGGGCAGTACTGCATGAGCCAGAGCAACTACCACCACGGCGATTTGCGCAACGCTCTTATTCTTGCGGCGGTCGAACTCATCCAGGAGAAAGGCTCGGCTGACGTTGCGATTTCCGAGGCCGCCAAGCGCGCGGGTGTCAGTGCCGCAGCGCCCTATCGACACTTCCGCGATAAAAGCGCGTTGCTCGAAGCCGTCGCAGAGCTCTGCTATTACGGCCTCAGCGTTGAGGCTCTGGCTACCCGTGACCAATACGAAATGGGCACCCGCGAATGCGTTGTCGGGCTGGGTAAAACCTATGTCAGCTATGTCACCCAACGCCCCGAGTTCTACAACATGATGTGGGGCGACTTTGCGGCCATGGATCCCACGGTCACCGACCGGGATGGCCGGCGTGGCTTTTTTGTTTTTGTCGAAGCCGTCGACGCCTGGTGCCAGGCCCACAAACTGCGGCACACCGAGCCTCTGGATCTGGCCTTGAAACTGTGGGCCCTTGCTCACGGTCTGGCTGTACTGGAACTCAACGGCCAGTTTGAGTATTTCATGCCGGAAGCTGATCGTATCCAGATGCTGGTCAGCAGCACCAACGCATTTCTGGACGGGGTCGAAAAAGCCGGCTGAGCCGGAACTTGCTAACATGTAGCGTATCCAGAGAAAGGAACGCTATATGCCCCTAATAAAATTGCTCCTCGCCACACTGCTCGCAGTGACCAGCACTTCCGCAGCGGCCACCACCCTGATTCACAACATCGAAGGCTACTCGCTCGAAAACGGTGAGCTGATCAGATTCTCCGCGCTGGAATTTGACGGCAGCAAAATTACCGCGCGCTACCCGACAGATGAAGCAGCAGCACAAAGCAGCGCTACCACAAAATTAGATGGTAATGGGGCAACCATGTTACCGGGCCTTATCGATGCCCACGGGCATATCGCCGGCTACGGCCAGGCGCTGGCCAGTGTGAATTTGTTTGGCACCAGCAGTGAAGCTGAAGCAGCGCAACGTGTTGCCCGGTTTGCGGCACAGAGCAAGGAGCCCTGGATTCAGGGCGGCGGCTGGAACCAGGTGCTGTGGGACGTAAGGGAATTTCCAACCCGCGCCACGCTGGATGCCATTGATACGGATCGCCCCATCGCGCTGCGCCGCATCGACGGCCACGCGCTCTGGGTTAATTCTACGGCACTGGAAATGGCCGGGATTCACGCTGAAAGCGTCGACCCGGATGGCGGACAAATCATCCGCGGCCCAGACGGCAAACCCACGGGTGTGCTCATCGATAACGCCATGGATGCCGTATATCGAGCCATACCCTCACAGACGCAAAACGACATCGCAGAGAGTCAACGCCAGGCGCTGCTCAGTGCCGCCAGCTTCGGTCTGACCAGTGTGCACGATGCCGGAGTGTCTGCCGCCGAAGTGAGCGCGCTCCAGCGGCTGCACAGCAACAACACATTACCGTTGCGCGTGTATGCGATGCTCGATGTGCTCGACCCCGGTAACGATGCCACTCTGGCCAGCGGACCGCAGATCGACCCGAACCATCGCCTGGATATTCGCAGTGTCAAAATATCCGCCGACGGTGCCCTGGGTTCGCGGGGCGCAGCGCTCGCCGAAGACTACTCGGACAAGCCCGGCCACAAGGGCCTGCTTCTGCTGTCTGACGAAGATCTGGTGCTACATATGAGCAGGGCAATGGCCGCCGGTTATCAGGTGAACACGCATGCCATCGGCGACCTGGCGAATACGCGCGTCCTGGACCTGTACGAAACCCTCATCGCGAAGGAGGACAGCGCGGGGCTGCGCCATCGCATCGAACACGCCCAGATCCTGCAGGTGGAGGATATCCCCCGCTTCGCCCAACTCGGTGTGATTGCCTCGATCCAGCCAACCCACGCCACCAGCGATATGAATATGGCCGGCGACCGCCTCGGCGAAGACCGCCTGGTGGGTGCCTATGCCTGGAAGAGCCTGCTCGACGACGGTGCACAGGTGGCAGGCGGCTCCGATTTCCCAGTGGAACACCCCAACCCGTTTTACGGGCTGTATTCTGCCATTACACGCCAGGATCAGGCCGGTGGCCCACCCGGGGGCTGGCTACCGGGCCAGAAGATATCCCGGGCAGAAGCCTTGTCACTGTTTACGGAAGGCGCAGCCTTCGCCGCTCACCAGGAGAGCGCGATTGGACGTCTCGCCCCGGGATACTTCGCCGATTTTATTCTGGTAAGGGAAAACTATTTCGAGATGCCGGAATCGGCCATCTGGAGCAGCACGGTACTGGAGACCTGGGTGGCCGGAGAGCCCGTCTATGTCAGGCCCGAATAATGACCAATAGCCAGGCATAAAAAAAGGGGCCCAATGGGCCCCTTTTTCAACTCAGGGTCGCGTTTTAACGCTGCTCCTGAACCGCAGGTACGTCAGCGGGAACTTCAGCAGCAACGGCAACTTTGGCGCCGATCAGGCCAGCCATAATTGCGAAGAATATGAAAGGTACGAACTTGTGCATAACTAAACTCCTAAAAATTACCTCAAGGTGGGCAGCGGACTATGGATGCTGCCTATTGTCGGGCGTTTCCGCCCTAATCCACATGGCCGTCCGCGACATCAGCATGGCGCGAGGCGACTTCCGTGGGCACATGTGCACGGTGCGGGCGCGATCATACGGAGTGTTACCTTTGGTAGCAATAACACCGGAGTGATAGTTGGTATTTTTGACGCTTTTAGGACTAAAAACTTGATCTAAAACAGGGACTTGAGGCGGGTTGCGGGCCCTTTGAGGGCCCGCGATGGTCAATATTAGCAATCTTCGGTCATACTTCCCTGCTGCGCGGGCTGGGTCACCTCGAAATTGCCCTGCAAATCGCGGTAGACGCGGGTGTTCCAGATTTCGCCATTATCGAGCTTGAGGTCGATGGCGTAGTTCAAGCCAGCCACGACCTGGGTTTTGACGGAAAGTATTTTCTCAAGCTGGGCAGCGCTATTCATACGCTGCAACACAAAATTCAGGGCCGCCTCGACGTCCTCCGTCACGTCGGCATCCTGCCAACCGCCAGGCATACCCTCTTCCGCATGGCACAGTGGGTTCGTCACCCCTGCCTCTTCTTCAGTCTTATCTGACACTTCAACCACCGCCGGCTGCTGAGCTTGCGCGGCACTATTATCAGCAACTTCTACCGGGCCATCACTGTCGCTACAGGCGGCCAAAACCAGCGCCAGGGCCAGTGCCACTGGCATACTCGTCAATTTACTCACGTTCACTCCATATTATGTATTAGCGGTTCACCGGATGAATCTCTCCGGCAAATACGGTTCCCCGGATGGGAATATCCTTCAGCTTGCGGGGATCAACCCGGTACGGGTCCTGCTCCAGCACAGCGAAGTCTGCGCGTTTTCCGGGGCAAATGGAACCTATCTGGTCTTCCATGCGCATCAGCCAAGCGGCATCGATGGTTATTGCCCGCAATGCGTCATCAACACTCACCTTCTGCGCCTCGGCGTTCTTATTGCCGTTAATGGTGGTGCGGTTAACGGCAGCCAAGGCCAGCGTCAGCGGGCTGAGCGGCGCCATCGGGCAGTCGGAATGCAGGCCAAAGCGCATACCTTCGCGCTTGAGCGTTCCCAGTGGCACCATGTTGCGCGCTCGGGCTTCGCCGAGCCACTGGTCTGCGTACACATCCGCGAGAATATATTGGTAGTAGGGGTTCGCCGACCCGAGCATACCTAGCGCATGCATCTGATTGGCCTGATCTTCTGTAGTGTAGGCAAAATGTTCGAGCGTGAACCGGTGATCTATGCGAGGATTTTGTGCCTGCACACGGCGGACAAAGTCGATCAAAACCTCGGCACTGGCAGCGCCATTGGCATGCGCGTGCAACTGGTAACCCGCATTCCAAAACGTTTCAGCATAGCTGTACGTCACTTGCACAGGCGCCATCCACTGGCCGGCATGGCCATCCTTGTATACGGGAAAACTGTACTGGGAGAGGCCTGAGAAGATCGCTCCATCCATCATTAACTTGAAGTGATTATCGAACATCACCCTGTCAGAGTTACTCGCATTCCAGCTTTCAACCTGCTCCCACGCCTGCTCGGGCGACAACCCGCGGGAAAGAAAATCGGTAACAATGGGTGTGAGCATCAGGCGTGCGGGAGCCTCCTGGGTATCCATAATCGCGTGTATTAGTCTGGCTTCGCCAACGGGATCACCGAAGACCACCACACCCATGTCCATGGCGGCCGTGATACCGCCGCGATGGAGCATTTCTACAAAGTTCTGCATTCCCACTTTGTAACGATCTGGCTGCAACAGGAAAGGCTTTCGCGGCACCAGTGCAGCAAGACCATTTTCCCAGAAGTGACCGTTAGCCCAGTCTGCTTCGTGTGGCGTTTCAACATCTTTCTCACTGACCCCCAGCAGCTCGAACGACGCGGTATTACCAATCATTTCGTGGAAAGGTCGATGCCAGATCATTACCGGCTCATCGCCAAACCACTTGTCCAGTGTGCTGCGGGTGATGTCACCGTGCCACAACTGGTGATAACCCCAAATTATCAAGGGAACGGCCTGGTCTCGATCGGGATGCTTAATGTGAGCCGCAACCTGCGCCTTTAGGGCCTTGGCACACCGTTCTGGCGTTTGGGCCCGGAAACTGGTCAGGCAGAGGATGGCGAACGCAGCAGTGGCTTGGCCCAGATCGGTGCTTGGCTAGCGAAGTGCAGTATCAGGGAAAAATGGCGGGGGTAGAAGGATTCGAACCCTCGACCGTGCGCTTAGAAGGCGCATGCTCTATCCAACTGAGCTATACCCCCGGAGAGACATTCCCGGGGCGGACCCGAGAGCGGGCGCAATGATAGCCCAGTCGTCTCGTAAACTCCACCGGCGCGCCGTCGGCTTGCGCATGCGCCAAGCCGCGGCCATACTCCGTGGCCTGACAACTTGCCCAAGGACAGCATGAGCCAGGTCTCGGAGAAAACCACGAGCCGCAGCCGCAATCACGAGGCTACCGAGCAAAAACTCACTGATGCCTGTGGTGCCATTCTCCTCAGCAAGGGCCCGGAAGGCATCGGCGTAAACAACGTCGTCGAAAAAGCCGGAGTTGGCAAACAGCTCCTCTACCGTTACTTCGACGGGCTTCCGGGGCTGGTCAGTGCCTGGCTGGAGCAGCGGGCCAACTGGCCTACTGCGGCAGACCTGGTTGGCGACCGCGACAGCTTTGACGCGCTATCACTCAAAGACAAAATCAAGCGCATCCAGCGCAATTACCTGGCCGCCCTGCGCGAACATCCGGAAATCACCCGACTGATGGCCAGCGAAATTCTCCACCCCACCGCCGTCACCCAGGTGCTGGAATCCGCCAGCGACAAGATCGGCCGGGAACTCGCCTCGATTCTGCAGGATCTCGGCGAGGGCGATCAGCAGCGCATGGTTGATCTGAGCATGGTGTTTTACTGCATGTTCAGCTATCTCACCATGCGCGCCCAGACCAGCCCTCTGGTGTTCGGCATGGATCTCAACGACGACAATAGTTGGGCACGCATCGATCGCCTGATCGATAATCTCGTCGACAGTTATCTGGATTGATCCCCGGCGTTACTAAAGCTACGCTTGTGATCATATAGCCACCGTTGTGAGCAGATAATAATGCCCAGCAGTAAGCTCGGCCCCTTCTACCTCGCCCCGGATGTCATGCCCGCCCACGCGCTGACCTTTTTCTACGCGGCCTTTATCGGTATTACGCTCTATAACTATATCAACTTTATCCAACCCTATATTCTCACCGAGCACCTGCAAATACCCGAGGACCAACAAGGTGCCATTACCGGCAACCTGGTGTTCCTGAGCGAACTCATGCTGCTGTTTGCCTGCGGTGTCGCCAGGCTGCTGGTGGATACCGTTGACAGACGAGCCGTGTTTGCGATTGGCTTCCTCATTCTCGGTGCGGGCTTTGCTATCTACGGTCACGTCGAGAGCGAATGACAGCTGCTGTTGCTGCGCCTGGGCATGGCATGGGGCGTAGCCGCCATTAACGTCATGGTCACCACCTTGCAGGCCGATTATCCCCAGGAGAAATCATGGGGTAAGTTTGTCGGGGCGACC
This sequence comes from Halioglobus sp. HI00S01, assembly GCF_001635445.1. Taxonomy (NCBI): domain Bacteria; kingdom Pseudomonadati; phylum Pseudomonadota; class Gammaproteobacteria; order Cellvibrionales; family Halieaceae; genus Halioglobus; species Halioglobus sp. HI00S01. The sequence continues at coordinate 103,457 of NZ_LWEE01000010.1, read as the reverse complement.
GGATTTGCGATCGGCGTGGGCGCCCTGTTCCTGGTGCTTGTGCTGGCGCGCCTGCCGGGGTGGTACTCATCAGGCAACCATGCCATTGCGGCCGGCCAGCAGACACTGAACACAGTGGCCGCCATTGCCTTCGCCTCGTCCCTGCTCTCCTGGTTCGGGCTGAAACGTACGGCGACCGTCACAGCCAGCGCCAGCCCGATGCAACCCTGGCATCAACGGCTGCGCCGCGCCCTGCAACTGGGCTGGCAACAGCCGAGAATCCGATCGTTAGAGAAATTGAATACCTCAACGGTCTCACCGGTGTAGAGGTTGTCCCAGGTCTCGAGGATATCGCCGCTGGCCAGGTCGGCGAAATAACCGATTTCCTTACCGCGCAGGCGCACGTGGCCGTTGTCGAGCAGTCACGCCTGGAATCCACCGAAACCCGTGTAACCGAACAGCGGCTTGAGACGCTGGCTCCCAATCATGCCTAACATGGTGCCGTGAAATGCAGAGAAAACCGGCGCATCGGCATAGGTCGCCCACAACTTGCCAAAGGCATAGAGATTGTCTTTCGGGTTTTCAAAATCGAGCGTGGCAGGCGGTGCGCCCCCCTCTCCATGACCTGCTGGCGCGCTTAGGCAGTTGCGCAGCAAGAGTGGTATATGACTCATCGGAAATTCCCCTGAATGTTATTTTCGCCAGCATAGTATTATGTGACCAATGGGTCACATAATGGTTGTAAAAAACCACGTCGCCAGCGTTAGATATAAACAAGGATCACAAGGAAAAAGAAGAGCGGGGATAAATGGGGTGGCCGAGGGGTCTCGAACCCCCCACCTCCGGAGCCACAATCCGGTGCTCTACCTGATGAGCTACGGCCACCACAGTGGGCCCTGATTGAATCGACCAACTTGCCCAAATTGCGGCTGGAAAAGTTGGTCGGGGTAGAGAGATTCGAACACTCTATAATTTTAGATCATATCCTTTAAAATCATAGACTTAACGACCCCCGCAAAGAACATGTACCAATTAGGCACCACCCCTTCAGTCAGGCCGCGCCATAATACCAGCGTTTTGATACGAATCAAGCGTCACCCGCCGAATTCCGAAAAAAAATGTCTCACAACTGCCTGAATTAGTTAGAATTCTTAGAAGCGTACAGAAGCCTTTATTTTCTGCCGATCTCTCTACCCCAATGAGGGATAAGCTTACCTAGCCCATGTGGCTATGCTTAGCCCTCTAAAACCCTGCTTGAGTAGCTCGACTAACATGCCTCTTCAAGAATCGAACGCACCGCCATATTGATATCGCTTCGGTTAAAACCACCTCCACCATCTACCGCATCAACCACCGCAACCAAGAGCTCAGGCTCGTTCGCTAACCGATGCAATGCATTAACAACTGCTCGCTCATAGCTCGGCTCTCCAGAACGAGTATTGAGCATTCCATTTCCCCGCAGGATGGGATCTATAATTGGTAGGTTCCTTCCTCGACTTCCAATCAATGTGTATTCAAGATCCGGGCGCATCAACCAGACACCGCGCGAACCCAGGATTTTCCGAAGCATTGTAACTCTCTTGTTTCGTATCGCTGACTTGAGCGTAGCTGCAGTTCTGGCCGAAATATTAAGAACACTCTCCATCAACTTCTGCAGTGTCGAGTTCTCATAAAAAGCAAGTTCAGGTGGCCCCTCCTCAATTTCATTTCGAAGAAGGGTTAGCTGAGTTCTTGCGTTACGTCCCCTTTTTTGACGATCATCTATGTCGGCGAGCATGGTATCAATAGCTTCAACCACCTCGATATCTTCTGGGGCTGAAATACCTCCATGAGTAAGTGGTACTGCGCTAGTAGTGAGCGCGGCATCAAAGTCGAAAATCGCAATCCACTTAACCCCGAGGCTTTCCAAAATATTCGCTATGTCGACGATGTTTTCCTTGCCACCGGCTGGGGTTATCAAAAAGTCCATTTGGTCTGAAGACTTCCCTGACCTCAGCTCAAGTAAACGTCCTATGACGACAGCATCCGTCCCACCCTCTACCAATATTACAAGCTTGGAAAATAAGGCCTCCGTAACTCTAAGACCATATTTCAATAAACGATGATTCAACTGTGATTGCGTCATTCCCAAATTGCCGGAGGGGGCAATTTCAGTTCCATCAACGCCATTCATTCTGAGATGGATAACTCTATCCAAGCCAAGTTGACTAAGCAGTATCGGTGAATGAGTGGAGACGAGGACTTGCGCGCTTTCTGATATTTCATCCAACTGCGAGCCGATAGCTCGTATCGTTGGCGGATGCAGGTGAGCATCAGGCTCCTCAAACAAATACAAAGTCTTGCCAGGCGCACTCTCTCCAAATTGCTTGTACAGGTTAATTATCACCGCGCTTTGGTGACCTGTACCCAGATACTCCATCGGCATTACTTGTCTGGAGTGGTCTTTGATTTGAAGATTAAGGTCTTTGTAGACATCGTCTAATCTGATGCTATCGGTACTTAACTCTATTGCCCTTGCGTTAAGAATTCTTTGGACAAGATTTTTCTGCTCACCCAGAATAGATGAAGCTTTCTTCGATAACGTGGCCTTGATTTCAACGAGATGTTGTTTCATCTCTCTGCCACCATGCCCCGTCTGTATGGACCTCTTAAACAACGCGAGAAATGGCTTTAGTCCCTCATTATCCAAATCTCGTATGGTAGGCACATACACCACGGAAAACCGTTCTAAAAGAATCTTAAAGGCAGCGTCATCAAGGTCCACTCCACCAAGTTTACGAGTAACAGTGCCGCCTTTTGTTAGCTTGAATTTGTATACCAAGTTCCTGGAGCGGGGAATGCTCACCAAATTGAATAAGGTGACCGGGGCATCTGTGAAAGTAATCTCCACCTGAATCGATGCAGAGCTATTAATTTTTGTTCTCGTCAGGTTTTCCCTTACAAAGTCACCGACCACCCTCCTGTCGAGAGAGATATCGCTGAAAGCCATTGTAAGAGCTCTCAAGATATTAGATTTACCCGAGCTATTCGGGCCACAGAGCACACTCAGCTTGTCTAATCTGACACTCAGAGACTCTAAAGAACGAAAATTCCGTATTTTTACATTACTGATATACACGAATCCATGTGTGAGCTTTCACCCATCTCCCATTAATAATTTCTAATTTTATTGACCAATCGTTAAGTCAGCCGTTTCCTGAACCATGTCTGCTGCGGAAATCCCTAGAGTTTTTGATAGCAATAATATGGACGTGAGTGATGGCTGCCTTAACCCTCGCTCTAACAAAGAAACGAAGGTCCGATCCAATCCACTTCGCAAGGCCAACTGCTCTTGAGACAAGCCCCTGTCCCTTCGCTTGGAACGCAGGACTTGTCCAAACGCCGTTTCAGGCTTCATACCCAATCCCTCCCGGAAAAGGAAGATACTGGAATTTGACGTGACTATAGTCGACGGACTATAGTCATCATTTCAAGTACGCAGATTTTCAGGCTCCACCGCTCGATTAGAGGAAGGAATTAAGATTGGACATGAAACGGAGATCGTAGATGGAACGAGAGAAGCATGCGGATATTGATCATCTTCCTAATTGGGTCAGAGCACACAAGTACATGGAACTTACTGGGCATAATGTGAACACCCTGAAAAAGCTTCGTATGGGCGGTCACATAAAGCTCAATAGGCATTACAAGTTTTGGCCTGAGGGGTCCAAAACCATTTACTACAATACTCGCGCCATTGACCGGCTGATTAGCAAGAGTAAGTCCTAGCCACAAAGAAATGGCAGGCTATGAAAAACATTAGACGTATCAGGACTATCTAGAATAAGCGTGAAGTGACGGGCTTTGTAGCTTTATCGAACTCTCTACATCCACCCTATTAGGCACCAGCTCTCAGGCACCCATACGCTCTACCTAGAACTCTCCAGCACTGGAGTGAGATATACCATGCGCAAGCAGAGTAGCCAGACGCATGCTAAAAAAAGGGCTGTCGGTGCCCTACGGTGCTACACAGTTCTAGAGAAGTAGAACAAGTAGAATAAAAAAGTGGTCGGGGTAGAGAGATTCGAACTCCCGACATCCTGCTCCCAAAGCAGGCGCGCTACCAGACTGCGCTATACCCCGACAATTCCACAGTGCGGATAACCCGCCCTGTTTTCAGGAGGGCGCATCATACTCACCCGGTGGGTAAGCGTCAACGCCAACGGCGATGATTTTACTACAGTTTTTACATCGATCGTGGGACAATGCGCCGCTTTACGCTTTGAGGAATCTCACCCATGTCCGCACTTGTACTCGATGGTAAAACCCTGGCTGCCGAAACTGAGGCAGAACTGCTTGCCCGTGTGGAGCAGTTGAAGGAAAAGTCTGGCGGGCAGACACCGATTCTGGCAACTATTCTGGTGGGTGATGACCCCGCTTCGGCCACCTATGTGAAGATGAAAGGCAACGCCTGTCGCCGGGTAGGCATGGACTCCCTCGCGGTGGAAATGCCCTCCTCCACCACCACTGAGGAGCTGCTGGCCAAGATCGACGAGCTCAACAACAACCCGGATGTTCACGGCATTCTGCTGCAGCACCCGGTGCCTGCCCAGATCGACGAACGCGCCTGCTTTGATGCCATTTCCCTGGCCAAAGATGTCGACGGTGTAACCTGCCTGGGTTTTGGTCGCATGGCCATGGGTGAAGAGGCCTACGGCTGCGCCACCCCCCAAGGCATTATGCGCATCCTCGAACACTACAACATAGATATTGAAGGCAAGCACGCTGTGGTCGTCGGCCGCTCTCCCATTCTGGGCAAGCCCATGGCCATGATGCTACTGCAGAAGAACGCCACCGTGACCATTTGCCACTCGCGTACCCAGGACCTGCCGTCGCTGGTCGCCCAGGCAGACATCCTTGTGGGCGCCGTGGGCAAGCCCGAGTTCATCAAAGCGGATTGGGTAAAAGAAGGTGCTGTGGTGGTCGACGCCGGCTACCACCCGGGCGGCCTGGGCGATATCGAACTGTCAGCGCTGACCGAGAAGGCCTCTGCCTACACCCCCGTGCCCGGCGGCGTTGGCCCAATGACCATTAATACGCTGATTTATCAGAGCGTGGAGTCTGGCGAGAAAAGCCTGGGCTAACTGATGGCAGGAGCGGTTGCGGCCGCTCCTGTTTTCAACCGGGGCCTAATTTGTCCGGGACTTAGCCCCGCTTCCACTTGGTTCCCTCGCGGGAATCTTCCAGTACCACACCCTGCGCCAGCAGGGATTCACGAATCTCATCGGCACGTGCAAAATCGCGGTTCTTTTTCGCGGCAGCGCGCTCATCGATCAACACTTCAATATCTTCCGCTGAAATGTCGCCATCGGCGCCACCGGCCTGCAGCCACTCCTCCGGGTCCTGCCCCAGAATACCCAACAGGTTACCCGCGGCGATGATGCGTGCCTTGAGCGCCGGCTTGTCGGCGTCCGTGGCCTTGTTCAATGCCTTGGCCAGGGCGTGAATTTCGGCGATGGCCACGGGGGTATTCAGGTCGTCGTTGAGCGCAGCGTAGAAGGCTTCATCCGCCAGCGGCACATCCATTTCAAGTTCGATGTCGGCGACTTCACGCAGGGTGCTGTACAAGCTATCGAGTGTGGATTGGGCCTGGTCGAGCAATTCTGCAGAGAAGTTCAGCGGTGAGCGGTAATGCGCAGACAGCAGCGCAAACCGCAGCACCTCACCGCGATAACTGTCCAGCAGATCGCGCACAGTGCGGAAATTGCCCAGCGACTTGGACATCTTCTCACCGTCGATATCCAGGTAGGCATTGTGCATCCAGTAATTGACGTAGTCACCGCCGTGGGCACAGCGGCTCTGGGCGATCTCATTCTCGTGGTGCGGGAAGATCAGGTCGCGACCCCCGCCGTGGATGTCGATGGTTTCGCCCAGGTGCTCGCGAATCATTGCAGAGCACTCCAGGTGCCAGCCGGGTCTTCCTCGGCCCCAGGGGCTGTCCCACCCCGGGTCGGCGTCATCGGCTGGTTTCCACAGTACGAAATCGCCGGGATGACGCTTGTAGTCCGCCACCTCAACCCGAGCACCGGCGAGCATGTCGTCCAGGGAACGGCCGGAGAGCTTGCCGTAATCTTCCATGGATTCCACGGCAAACAATACGTGCCCCTGCGACTCGTAGGCATGGCCCTTCTCCACTAGCGTCTGGATGAGACGGATCATGGGCTCGATGTTGTGCGTGGCATGGGGTTCCAGCGTGGGCGGCAGGGCGTTGAGCTGGGCCATGTCTTCGCGGTATTTGACGGTGAACTCTTCGGTAACCTCATCAATACTGCGATTGCCCTCGTGGGCTGCGGTAATAATCTTGTCGTCGACGTCGGTGATATTGCGAGCGTAAGTTACCGTGCCGTAGTGAGTTTGCAGCAGGCGGAACAAGGTGTCGAACACCACCACCGGGCGCGCATTGCCGATATGTGCAAGGTTGTAAACCGTGGGGCCACACACGTACATGGTAACTGTGTCAGGTACGAGTGGCTCAAAGACCTGCTTTTCGCCGGCCATGGTGTTGTAGATCTTCAGGCTCATAGGTGTTATCCGTTCCAGGTGTCGCGCAGGCCAATGGTTTTATTGAACACGGGCTTATCACTGCTGTGATCGAAACGATCAGCCACAAAGTATCCCTCGCGCTCAAACTGGAAGCCCTGCTCTGCTTCGGCCTTGGCCAGCGAGGGCTCCAGCACTGCATGGGTAGTCACGCTCAGCGACTCCGGGTTGATGTGATCCATGTAGTTGCTGTCACCCTTGTCAGGGGCTTCGTGGTTAAACAGGCGGTCGTAGACGCGAACCTCCGCGGGCACACCGTGGGCGGCAGACACCCACTGGATCACGCCCTTGGGTTTCACGCCGTCTTCGGGGTTTTCACCAATCGTATTGGGAATGGTATGGGCATGCACTTCAACAATGTTGCCCGCATCGTCCTTCACCACCTCATCCGCTTCGATAACATAGGCGTTTCGCAGGCGCACGCGTTTGCCCAGCACCAGGCGCTTGTATTTCTTGTTGGCCTCTTCGCGGAAGTCATCTGCATCAATGTAGACCTCACGGGTAAACGGCACAACTCGCTCGCCCAGATCTTCACGTGACGGGTGATTGGGCGCAGTGAGTTCCTCGACCTTGTCCTCGGGGTAGTCGGTCAGCACCACTTTGAGCGGGTTGAGCACGGCCATAGCACGCGGGGCGTTCTCATTGAGATCTTCGCGCACAGCGAATTCGAGCATGGCGACATCAACAACACCGTCTTTACGGGTCGTGCCAATCATCTCGCAGAACTTGCGCAGGGCCGCAGGGGAATAGCCGCGACGGCGCATACCGGAAATGGTCGGCATCCGCGGATCGTCCCAGCCAGCGACAACGCCCTCGTCCACCAGCTGCTTGAGCTTGCGCTTGCTGGTCACGGTATAGCTGGGGTTGAGACGGCCGAATTCGAACTGGCGCGGGTGGCTTGCCACAGGCAGGTTGTCGATAAACCACTCGTACAGCGGGCGATGATCCTCAAACTCCAGGGTACATACTGAATGGGTAACACCCTCGATCGCGTCTTCCTGGCCATGGGCGAAATCATAGGTAGGGTAAATCACCCAGTCAGTGCCGGTCTGATGATGGGCCACCTTGCGAATGCGGTACATGATCGGGTCGCGCATGTTCATGTTCGGCGAGGCCATATCGATCTTGGCGCGCAGTACTTTAGCGCCTTCATCGAACTCACCCGCCTTCATGCGCGCCAGCAGGTCGAGGTTTTCTTCGACGGTACGATCGCGGTAGGGGCTGTTTTTGCCGGGCTCAGTCAAGGTGCCACGATATTCCCGGGCCTGTTCGGCGTTCAGGTCACACACATAGGCTTTGCCCTGCTCTACCAGATGTACAGCCCAGTCATACAACTGCTGAAAGTAGGAGGACGCGAAGCGGACGTCGCCGTCCCAGCGATAGCCCAGCCACTCGACATCTGACTGGATAGACTCGATGAACTCCTGGCTTTCTTTCTCCGGGTTGGTATCGTCAAAGCGCAGGTTGCAGCGGCCGCCATTGGCCTCGGCCAGGCCGAAGTTCACGCTAATCGACTTGGCATGCCCGATATGCAGGTAGCCGTTGGGCTCCGGCGGGAAGCGGGTGACCACCTCGGTCACTCGGCCAGCGTCGAAATCCTCGGCGATAATGTTCTGCAGAAAGTTGCTTGCAGGGGTATTGTCCATAAAGTCAGTCAGGTCTGGAAATTAAAAGGGCGCATATTATAGCCACGAAAAGGCTGCGCTAATAGGCTCAGGCTGGGGCTTTGGGGTGCGCTTGGCAATTTCACCGAAGTTAGGCTGCGCCGCGGTTTCGCGGGCAACAAAAAGCCCGTATTATTGCCAGCCCGCAAGAACATACACCCACAGGGAAGAACTATGGTCATCATTCGCACCACTTTTGGCGAAATCAAACTCGAACTGGACGCAGAGAAGGCGCCCAAGACCGTCGAGAACTTCATCTCCTACGCCCGTGACGGCTTCTACGACGGCACCATCTTTCACCGTGTCATCGATAACTTCATGATCCAGGGTGGCGGCTTTGATGCCGACATGCAGCAAAAATCCACGGGCGAGCCCATCGAAAACGAAGCCGACAATGGCCTGAAGAACGACTTCGGCACCATTGCTATGGCCCGCACAATGGACCCTCACTCCGCCACAGCACAGTTTTTCATCAATGTGAAAGACAACGACTTCCTCAACCACTCCGGCAAGAACATGCAGGGCTGGGGCTATGCCGTATTTGGCAAGATCACTGAAGGCTCCGAAGTGCTGGACAAGATCCGCGCCGTACCCACCGGTTCCGCCGGCGGCCATCAGGATGTGCCGGTTGATCCGGTCATCATTGAATCCGTGGAAGTTGTTGAAGGCTAAGTGCAGCGCACGCTCTTCATATCTGACTTACACCTGGACCCTGCCAGGCCCGATGTCATTCGGGCCCTGGCGGCGTTCCTCGACCACAACACCGACTGCGACGCGCTCTATATTCTCGGCGACTTGTTCGAAGTCTGGGTCGGTGACGACGATGACGCCCCCCTGGTTGCCGAGATGCGCGACCGCTTCCAGGCCTTTACCAAGGCCGGGCCCTCACTGTATTTCATACACGGCAACCGCGACTTCCTGCTCGGCGACGACTTCGCCACCGCCTGTGGCGGCCAGTTATTGCCCGACCCCACCCTGATTGAACTTTATGGCACCCCCACCCTGCTCATGCACGGCGACAGCCTGTGCACCCTGGATGAGGAATACATGCAGTTTCGCGCAATGGCACGCAGCCCGGCCTGGCGGGACGAAATCCTGTCCAAGCCCCTGGACGAGCGCCGCGCGATCGCCGCGCATATCCGCGCTGCCAGCAGCGAAGGCAATTCCAACAAGGCCGAGGACATTATGGATGTCACCCCGATCGAGGTGGACAAGATCATGGTTGAGGCCAGCGTCAGCCGACTGATACACGGCCATACACACCGCCCCGCGCGCCATCAGGTGGCGAACGGCGAGCGTATTGTACTGGGGGACTGGGAAGCGTCGGGCTGGTACATAGACGCCAGATCAGACTCAATTGAACTTATTGATTTCGATATTAATCAATAATTTATAGCCACATATTAAAGCTATAAGTAGCTAAGCAGGCACCCCGCTGTGAAAGCGAAATTCCTCATCCGCTGACTCGACCAACTCTCGCTCAGCAGCCAGCAACACGTCGAGGCGCTCAGCCACCTCTTCCGCAGAAGAGGCCTCCTCGGCCAGCTTTAGGTAGTCGGTAAAGTGACGCGACTCCGACTTCAGCAGCGAGGTGTAAAAGCTCCCTAACTCCTCATCGAGCTCGGGCGCAATACAAGCAAAACGCTCGCAGGAGCGCGCCTCAATAATGGCTCCCACCAACAGGGTATCCACCAGCCGCCCTGGTTCATTACCGCGCACGTGCTTGCGCAGCGACCCGGCATAGCGAGCGGCAGATATCTGCGGATAGTCCACGTCCCTCTTCTTCATAATGGCGATGACCTGCTCAAAGTGACGCAGCTCTTCCCGCGCCAGCCGTGACAGCTTGTTCAGCAACTTATGATTGTCCACATACCGATACATGAGGTTCAGCGCCGTACCCGCCGCCTTCTTCTCACAGTTGGCGTGGTCCACCAACATAATCTCAGGATTCTCCAGCGCCCACTCCACCCACGCCCGGGGCGTAGGACACGCCAGAAACTCGAGAATATGACTGATATCAACCGTTTTGCTCATCCAAACACCTTGGGGTCAGGTCTCATTTTTCTCAGACAACCCTGGGGTCAGGTCTCATTTTTCTAAGTTGTCTGAGAAAAATGAGACCTGACCCCAGGGTTTTCGGAGGCGTTAGCGGCCTGACCCTCCAAATAAGTCGGGGACCGCGATGTAGCGGTCGTAGTGGGCCTGGGAGAGTAGCAGGAATTCGGCGTCGATCTGGTCGCGCAGCACTGGCAGCGGGGTCTCGCGCCAGGGCAGGTTCACCTCGAAGCCGAAATCCTGCGGAGTCTCGATCTGCCCGGCGCCGGCTTTCAGTAGACTGAACAGCCAGCAGTATTCGTCATGGTGCTCAGTGAATCGCACATTCTGCACCTCGAGCTGCCATTTGAGCAGCGCCTTGTCAGCAACCTGTAACTTATTGCTGACACACTGGGACAGGAAGTCAGCAAGGCGCTCATCGACAATACGCTTCTGGTCCTGGGAGTAACTGTTCCAGTGAATCACTTCGTGACTGAAGCGCTTGCAACCGCGGCACACACTGTCACCAATGCCGGTGGAACAGACTCCAATACAGGGGGTTTTGACGGGGGGCTGCAACATGGACGGAAACGACTACTCTAAAGGGCAGCGAGTGTACGGTATCACCTTGGTGAATGCACGATATAGAACTTGATTCATTTAAATTATATGCCCTCTGTTATATACTTCGCGCCGATTTTTACTCCACAGTGGCCGTCTGCCCCTACCCCCAGGCACGCGGCTGTCACCACCCGATAGAGGAGCTCTACACCATGAGTTTGTATTCTGAATATCTGGCAGAAATCGAAACCCGGAAAAACGAACTGGGCCTGCACCCGAAGCCGATCGACAGCGCTGACCTGCTGTCTGAGATCATCGCCCAGATCAAGGACACTGGCAATGAACATCGCGAAGCGTCCCTGAACTTCTTTATCTACAACACCCTGCCCGGCACCACCAGCGCCGCTGGCGTAAAGGCCAAGTTCCTCAAGGAAATCATCCTGGGCGAAGCAGACGTTGCAGAAATCGCTCCCGAGTTCGCCTTCGAACTGCTGTCACACATGAAAGGCGGTCCTTCTGTTGAAGTCCTGCTCGACCTGGCCCTGTCCGGCGACGACGCCGTCAACAAGCCAGCAGCTGAAGTCCTGAAGACCCAGGTCTTCCTGTACGAAGCAGACACCGACCGTCTGGAAGCGGCCTACAAAGATGGTAACGCCATCGCCAAAGACATTCTCGAAAGCTACGCCGCGGCGGAGTTCTTCACCAAGCTGCCTGACATCGATGAGAAGATCGATGTGGTTACCTACATCGCTGCCGAAGGTGATATCTCCACCGACCTGCTCTCCCCCGGCAACCAGGCGCACTCGCGCTCTGACCGTGAACTGCACGGCCAGTGCATGATCACCCCCGAAGCGCAGGCAGAGATCAAGGACCTGCAGGCCAAGCACCCCAACGCCAAGGTAATGCTGATCGCCGAGAAAGGCACCATGGGCGTGGGTTCCTCGCGCATGTCCGGCGTGAACAACGTCGCCCTGTGGGCCGGTAAGCAGGCCAGCCCCTACGTACCCTTTGTGAACATTGCTCCAGTGGTTGCCGGTACCAATGGCATTTCACCCATCTTCCTGACGACCGTTGGCGTGACCGGCGGTATCGGTCTGGACCTCAAAAACTGGGTGAAGAAGACCGACGCCGACGGCAACACTGTGACCGACGAGAACGGCGACGCGGTACTAGAGCAGGCCTACTCCGTTGAAACCGGCACGGTGCTGACCATTAACACCAAAGAGAAAAAGCTCTACAACGGCGACCAGGAACTGGTCGACGTATCTGCCGCGTTCACGCCGCAGAAAGTCGAGTTCATGAAAGCCGGCGGTTCCTACGCAGTAGTTTTCGGCAAGAAGCTGCAGAACTTCGCCGCCGAGACTCTGGGTGTTGAAGCTCCCGCAGTCTTCGCCCCCTCCAAGGAAATCTGCCACGAAGGCCAGGGCCTCACTGCCGTTGAGAAAATCTTCAACCGCAACGCTGTTGGCGTCACCGCTACTGACCCGCTGCACGCCGGCTCTGACGTGCGCGTCAAAGTGAACATCGTCGGTTCCCAGGACACCACCGGCCTGATGACTTCCCAGGAACTGGAAGCGATGGCGGCCACCGTGATCTCACCCAGCGTTGATGGCGCCTACCAGTCCGGCTGTCACACCGCCTCTGTATGGGACAAGAAAGCCCAGGCCAACATCCCCCGCCTGATGGCCTTTATGAACAAGTTCGGCCTTATCACTGCACGCGATCCCAAGGGCGTTTACCACGCCATGACCGACGTGATCCACAAGGTTCTGAACGACCTGACCGTTGACGATCGCGCCATCATCATCGGCGGTGACTCGCACACCCGTATGTCCAAAGGCGTTGCCTTCGGCGCCGACTCCGGCACCGTGGCTCTGGCATTGGCGACAGGTGAAGCCACCATGCCAATCCCTGAGTCCGTCAAAGTGACCTTCAAAGGCCACATGAAGGAATACATGGACTTCCGTGACGTGGTACACGCCACCCAGGCGCAGATGCTGAAGCAGTTCGGCGAAAACGTCTTCCAGGGCCGTGTAATCGAAGTTCACATCGGTACCCTGTTGTCCGACCAGGCCTTTACCTTTACCGACTGGACCGCAGAGATGAAGGCCAAGGCCTCTATCTGTATTTCCAACGATGAGACCCTGGTTGAGTCCCTGGAGATCGCCAAGGGCCGTATCCAGATCATGATCGACAAGGGTATGGATAACGCTGCACAGACCCTCGCCGGCCTGGTCAAGCTCGCCGAAAAGCGCATTGCCGAAATCCAGAGTGGCGACGTACCGCCGCTGGCACCTGACAATAGCGCCGAATACTACGCCGAAGTCGTGGTCGACCTGGACGTCATCGACGAGCCCATGATTGCCGACCCGGACGTAAACAACGAAGACGTGTCCAAGCGCTACACGCACGACACTATTCGTCCGATCTCCTATTACGGCGGCAACACCAAGGTAGACCTCGGCTTTGTGGGTTCCTGCATGGTGCACAAAGGCGACATGCAGATCATCGCCCAGATGCTGCGCAATATCGAAGCCGCCAACGGTAGCGTAGAGTTCAAAGCACCGCTGGTAATCGCACCGCCGACCTACAACATTGTTGACGAGCTCAAGGCCGAAGGCGACTGGGACATTCTGTCTAAATACGCTGGCTTCCAGTTCGACGACGACAATCCCAAGCAGGACGCCCGCACCAAGTACGACAACGTCATGTACCTGGAACGCCCGGGATGCAACCTGTGCATGGGTAACCAGGAGAAGGCAGAGAAAGGTGACACCGTGATGGCCACCTCCACTCGCCTGTTCCAGGGTCGTGTGGTAGAAGACAGCGACGAGAAGAAAGGTGAGTCGCTGCTCTCCTCTACCCCGGTCGTCGTGCTCTCCACCGTGCTCGGCCGTACGCCAACCATCGAAGAGTACAAGGCAGCCGTTAATGGCATTAACCTGACCGACTTCGAGCCGCCCAAGGAAGAGCTCACCGTCGAGGCAGCACCGATCAAGATCGTGAACGGCTAATCGCCTTCACGCTCTGTTGAGCAACAAAAAGGCCCGCTTCTTGCGAAGCGGGCCTTTTTTTGTGATGTATAAAAGTCAGACGGAAAGCTAACGCTAGCGACGCAATCTCCGCGCGCCCACCCCGGCCAATGCCAGAACACTCAGCCAAAGCAGACCAAAGGCAGTGCTGGCACCGGCGTCGGCAAATCAGGTCGTACCGCACCCGCCAGGTTGCGAATCGGCGCACTGAGGAAGCCGGACAACAGAATATCGCCGGAGGAGCTATCGATCACATTGCTCGCATCGGCCGCGGCATCACCCGTACCATCAGGATTTTTGCTCGGGTGCGTCGGGCCGGGGGCATTGCCCCACCAGTTACCCTTGGCGTCGACAACCAGGCCGTCCTGCAGATCTTCGTTAAGCGCGTCTATTTGTATGCCCGCGGTGGTGTTACCGAAAATATTGGATGAGGACACAAACATTTCCGACATGGCATCACCCGAGTCAAAACGCATCCCCACGCCATTGCCACTCACCTCGACACCCCAGATCACCATGCGCGCGGCCTTCTCGGGCAGATCTCCGCCACACCATCCATCCAGTTCGATACCAGGACCATCCGGATGACCGGTGAAGACCGAGTTATTACTCTCGACAACAAAACGACCATCAATCTCCAGGCCGCTGTCATCAGAAGGAGACTGATCATTATCTTGGGCGCGAACACCAGTGACGTATGCCTCATTGGCGTCTTCAATATCAATACCATCACTGCCGTTGTCGGACGCAGTGACGTTAGATACCCGAGCAATGCCATTGGTCGCTCGCTTCAGCAAGCCATCCCCCTCACTATTACTGACGGTGACATTATCAATAGTAATGTTGGCGGCAATGTTCTCGCTTGTTTCCTGATCAAAGCCAAAGCGAATACCTACACCACTGTCGTTACCATCCGCGCTGGAATTTCGCAGGGTGATGTTGTGGGATCTGCCGCCAACAATCTGCTCGGGGGACGCCTCGATATTGTTTTCACCATTATTGTTGACAGTCAGGCGGTCACCCATAAAATCGGAACCGTTGCCCGACAATTCCACCAGGATACCGTGACCATCCGTGTCATTTGCGATGATGTCCGTTAACGTAACATCGCCCTCGATGCTGATATCGATGCCCTCGTCACCCGGCGCCTGCACTATCAGGCCGGCCGCGGAGAAGTCGCCGGTAATAGGACTGCCCGCAATGGCTTGATCGGTCCCACCCTTTCGTCACGGCACCCACAGCAGGATTACCCGCACCGTCCAGCGCCTGGAAGCTAATTGCCCCCGGGGGGCCGCCATTCATTAAATCCAGGTCAATCAACTCATTATAGGTACCTGGATAAATGCGGATATCTGCAGGCAGCGAAACGGCGATCACCGCCGATTGAATGTCCACATGGCAGTTGGCATTGCCACCACAGGTATTTGCGGGGTCGACGAATTGAGTATCGGCCGAAGCCATTCCTGAGGCGGCGGCCAGGAATGGCAGCGAGCCTATGCCCACAAGACGGGAAAAATGACGCTTCAAAATGAACTCCAGTGTTAATCTTTGCCCTCGGAGCACAGTGGGTCACATGTTATTTTGACCATATTCTAGCGCCATTCAATGAGTGTTGACTGTCCTCTGCGAGATCACGCGGGGCCCGCCTCAACGCCACCGCCGGCGCGACTTGGCCCGGGGAAGAACTGATTGGTCTGCAGCTGATAGGCGGCGCAACCTGGCCGCTTCTGCACCGAGTAATACTCAGCAGGCTTGGCACCGGTATAGTGCACGAGCGTGACGTACATACATCGGGAGGTGAACATCAGCCCCAATCCCAGCAATACCCAGATCACCATATCCAACTCACCATACAGCGCCCACCAGGACGGCAGCGCCGCCAGCATCAGACATTTCACACCATCCATTCCGCAAAGTAGTTGGGGTGGCGGCTATAGCGCCAGAGGCCCACGTTACAGACAGCGAGGTTGTCCCCTGATGCCTGGGGGCGTTTGATGAAGGCCTTTTTCTGCATATCCGCCACGCTCTCCATGGCAAACGCAGCTATCCACAGCAGCAACGCAACCCACTCGAGTGGATGGATCGCCGGATAGGGATTCAGCCACATGACAAATGCAGGTAATGCCAGGAAGGAGGCATTCGCCAGCGCCTGCACCAGCACTTCCACCTGCCGGATCAGTGGAATGTTAGTAATGCCAGCCTTCTCCCAGCGGCGTTGCTGGTATTTGTAGCGCGGCAATTCAACATCGATGTGGCCATCGCGCCACATGCGCAATGCGAAAAAAACCATACGCAAACCGATAAACAGATAAATCGCGCTGACAGCCAGAGTACGGATATTCAGGTGCTCGCTCATCGCCAGCACGATCACCCCAATAACTACCACCCCCCAGGGCCAGCCGATATCTACATAAGAGATTCGCCCCGCACGCCAGGCGGTATGCACACAACGGGAATGAATAGTGCCAGCTGAGTCAATACATTCACCCAGGCGATGGAAGATAACGGCGGAGTCACGAGGAGCAAAAGCCAGCCCAACAAAAACACCGATAGTGGTTTGATGTAGTTCACTCGTGGGCCTCCAGGCCAATACACGGGAGTTGCGAGTTCAGTGGTATGCCTCTATCCCCTGTGTCCTATCAATCGATTCAACGCATCTATGACATAATCTGCAAAGGCCGTCACATCCGTGCCGGCACTGCGGAAGTACCAGGGCTTCAGGTACCAGTCATCCACCACCGCCAGCACCATGGCCGCCACCAGCCGCGGCGATGCACAATCGTAATCACCCTCCTTTACACCCGCTTCAATCATAGAGGCCAGTGATTCCACCAACACTTGCTCTACTTCCTTGACCTGGCCTTTTTGTTCCACAGGCGCGTTCTTGGTCTCCATAAACACAAAGAAGTACCAGGGGCGGAACAATTCGGTCATGAATATCTGCGCCCGGACATGGGCCTCCAGACGCGCGTGACGCGCCTCCTCTGGCGGCAGCAACGCGCGGTTCACCTCGGTAAAGGTCTGCCCTACAAACTCGATGAGCATCGACGAAAACTGATCTTTACTGCCGATGTAGTTGTATATGCCGCCCATGCTAATCCCCGTGGCGTCGCACAGGTCGCGGGTGGACATGGCGTGAAAACCGCGGTTGGCCGACATCTCAAAGATCGCCTCCACGATGAGCTTCAGCTTGGGCAGCGCCTGGGTCTCACTGCGCACCTTGATCCGGTCACAATTCGCTTTAAAGAAATACTGGTAAACATTCTCTTCGTTCAGCGGCAGCGTGGCCCTGAACGCCTCGTAGCTTTGATGGTTAGGCCAGTCGCCAGCCTTTGAACGGTCTGCCTGCATCGGCGGATAGCTCCCTTCATCCTTGTAATACCGGGCGACTATACCGGAAAACCTGTTGACGAGCGAGCGCTCGCTCTTTTATTATCGCACCACATTCACCCAGAGTGCGCTCTCATGCCCATTGCCGAGACCTACCACCTGGCCCTGCTGGGCCTGCTTATTGTCGTTGTCACCCTGGTCACCCAGATGCTGGTGGCGGCTGTCAGTAAAGCCAAACAACCCGGCGCTGTTCCCGGCAAAATGGATAGCGCCCTGAGCCACGCCTCATTTGTATTTCGCGCCAACCGCACCTTTGCCAACTCCGTCGATAACACGCCCGCCCTGCTCGGCGCTGCCTTGCTGGCGATTGTCGCCGGCGCAGGCGCGAACTGGGTCGGCATCTGGGTCTGGGTGTACGCGCTTGCCCGTATCACCCATATGGCGCTCTACTACGGGATCGCCACGGAGAGGAATCCAAGCCCGCGTACGCACTTCTTTTTTCTGGGGCTGATAGCCACTATCGCCCTGCTCATTCAAGCCGGCCTCGCGCTGGCATCAACAGGATCCTGATCTCCATGAAAGACAATCGAGAATTTGACGTCATCATCTATGGCGCCAGCGGTTTTACCGGCCAACTCATCGCTGAATACATGGCCACACGAGCGGCTGAGGAAACCGGTCTACGCTGGGCTCTAGCAGGACGGAACGCCGACAAGATTGCCGCAGTCGTCGCTGAGTCTGGCCTGCCCGCCGACGTACCCGTCATCGCCGCCGACTCCGCAGACCAGGACGCCATGAATGCCCTGGCGGCGCGCACTAAAGTCATTCTCACTTCCGTGGGCCCCTACCAGATGTACGGCTCACAGTTAGTGCAGGCCTGTGCAAGCAACGGCACAGACTACGTCGATCTCTGCGGCGAACCCAACTGGATGCGTGAGATGATCGACCAACACCAGGCAGCAGCCCAGGCCTCCGGAGCACGCATCGTATTCTCCTGCGGCTTTGACTCTATCCCCTCGGACCTCGGCGTACACTTCCTGCAGCAGCAGGCCACCGCGCAATTGGGCAAGCCCCTGCCCCACGTGCGCGGTCGTGTCCGCGCCATGAACGGCGGCGCTTCGGGCGGCACGGTAGCGAGCATGCAGGCCACCATGGGTGCAGCCATGAAAGATCCCGCCGTGGGTGCGTTGCTCAAAAACCCTTATGGCCTCGCGAATCCCGGATTTGATGGCCCCAAGCAGCCCTCCAGCCACAAGCCCAGCTACGACGAGGGCCTCGGCAGTTGGGCAGCGCCGTTCGTCATGGCGGTGATCAACATTCCCAACGTACACCGGTCGAACTTCGTGCAGGGCTACAGCTACGGCGAGGACTTCACCTATTCAGAAATGCTGTTGACCGGCCCGGGTGAGAAAGGCGAGAAGATCGCCAATGCCATGGCCGTTCCTTCCCTCACTGGCAAGGGAGATACACCCCAGCCCGGCGAGGGCCCCAGCCGCGAAGAACAGGTGGCGGGCAATTTCGATCTGTTGTTCGTCGGTGAAAATGACGCAGGCGACACGGTCAAGGTCTCGGTCGCCGGTGATCGCGACCCCGGCTATGGCTCCACCTCGCGAATGATTTCCGAGGCAGCCCTGACCCTGGCGTTCGACAATGTCGAAACCGCTGGTGGCATGTGGACACCAGCCTCCGCCCTCGGTGATAAACTCATCACCCGCCTCGGCGCACACGCCGGCCTGACTTTTAACGTAGAGTAAACACCATGAATGAGCGCCAACGCTTGCTGATTAACCGCGACCAACTGGACGATGTGAAGTGGCACAGCGAGGCGCTCCCCAGCCCTGCCGATGGCCAGGTACTGCTCGCCATTGACAACTTCGCCCTCACCGCGAATAACATTACTTATGCGGCGTTCGGCGACGCCCTGCAGTACTGGGCGTTTTTTCCTGCGCCAGCCGGCAGCGGCATTGTGCCGGTATGGGGCTTCGCGGACGTGGTCGCCTCCAACTGCGACGGCATAGAGGTTGGGGAACGGTTCTACGGCTTCTACCCGCTGGCCTCGCACCTGCTGGTGGAGCCAGCCCAGGTGTCCGACACCAGTTTCACCGACAACGCAGAACATCGCCGCAGCCTGCCAGTGATTTATAACCAGTACCTGCGTACGTCCAGTGACGCGCTGTACGACGCAGACAGGGAAGCAGTGCAAATGCTCCTGCGCCCGCTGTTTACGACGTCCTTCCTGCTGGATGATTTCTTTGCCGACCAGGCCATGTTTGGCGCCCGCGAACTGCACCTGACCAGCGCGTCGAGCAAAACGGCGATCGGCATGGCCTTCTGTTTACAGCACAACCGCGCGAATCGCGATGCAGACTATGTCATTGTCGGGCTCACCTCAGCGCGTAATAAAGCGTTTGTGGAATCCCTTGACTGTTACGACCGGGTAGTTACCTACGACGAGGCGGCGACACTGGGCAACCAGACCCCCAGCGCCATTGTAGACTTTGCCGGCGACGGCACGCTGTTGCGTACTCTCCATGAACAACTGGGAGATTCGCTGCGCTACTCCTGCCTGGTGGGTGCGTCCCATTGGGACCAACGCGCTGGCGCAGGCCCGGATATGCCGGGCCCGGATCCGGTGATGTTTTTTGCGCCCCACCAGGCTGAGAAACGGATTAGCGAATGGGGTGGCGAGCGCTTTGCCCAACACCTGGCAGACCAATGGCAGGCCTTCTGTGATTTCGCCGGCGGCTGGATGGAGATTGATGCCAGCGAAGGTCGCGAGGCTATCGCCCAGACCTACCAGCAAGTCTTGGCCGGGAATTTTTCGCCCCGCAGCGGTTACGTACTCTCAAAGTTTAGCTGCCAGTAACCGACGTCCAGCCACTTCCCCTGCTTAAAGCCCACTTCCGGAAAGTGGGCTACCTGCTCCATGCCGAGCTTTTCATGCAAGGCCACGCTGGCAGGGTTTGGCAGGGTAATGCCACCGATAACCGCATGGATACCTAACGGCTGCAGGCGCGCAAAGAGCGCCTCATAGAGCGCCGTGCCTCGCCCGCCGCCTGTGACACCAGGTTTGAGATATACCGTGCTCTCCACTGAATACCGATAGGCGACACGCTCCTTGAAACGCGCCGCATAGGCGTAGCCAAGCAGCTCGCCGCCCTCCTCCAGCACCAACCAGGGAAACCCGGCGTCAAGCACAGCGTCAATACGCTGAACGAACGCCGCTTCCGTCAGGGCATCCTCTTCGAACGTCGCTACTGTGTTCTCGATATAGTGGTTGTAGATCGCGGCCAAAGCGGCTGCGTCGGCATGACTGACATCTCTAATCATCAATTCACTCGCTTAATAGCGCTCGCCAGTTGCTGCAGCCCGCGCGCCTCTTGTGCGGCCGGTGCATAGGCCAGCGCCTGATACACTCTGTTCACCTCGCCAATCTGCTCGGCCAACCGCGGCAACTGCGCCGATGCCCGTCGCGCATACTGATCCGGCCCTTCTCCGGCACCGCGCTCCACACCCATTCTGGCCAAGCGCTCACAGAACTTGAGGTATAGCCTGTCCATTTCGCGCTGTTGCACGGTTTTGCGTTGCAACATCAGGGTAATCACCACCGGCGCAAACACCAGCACACCGGCCCCGAGCAGCACCAGCGCGAACTTCTGTGCGCTGAATTCGCCGAACCAGTTGCTCAGTAACTGGTACTGCCGATCACTGTCGAAGCCGGTCACCCAGCTCTGCCAGCGGTAGGTAATCGCGTCGTAGCGCAGGCGCAACTGGTTTACCCAGTTCACCCCGCGAAACCGCAGCGGCGACAGCGGTGAATCAGCAAGAAAAGACCCCTCGCCCGACAGCGCCTCCTCGAGCCCAAGCTCGATACGCTCGGGGGATACAGCAGCTGTCGGATCCACCCGCACCCAGCCCTCGCCCTCATGCCAGACTTCCGCCCAGGCATGGGCGTCAAACTGGTGGACAATAACAGTGCCATTAACCGGATTGATCTCGCCGCCCTGATAGCCGGCCACGACCCGCGCCGGCACACCCGCCGCGCGCATCAGGTGCACAAAGGCAGAGGCATAGTGTTCACAAAAACCCGAGCGGGTACCGAACAAGAACGCGTCGATAGAATCCTGCTCAGGCAACAGCGGCGGGCTTAATGTGTACACAAAGGGCTCATTGGCAAACAGCGCCAGTGCCTGGTCGACAATTTCACGACTGCCACCGGAAGCACTGGCCATCTCCCTGGCGAGTGCCCGCATGCGCGGATTGTTGTCGCCGGGCAGACGCAGTTCGACCTCTCTGCGCCACTCGGATAGAGTCGGCTCAAGCTGTGCATCGGGCCAGGTCTGCACTTCGTAGAAGTAGTCGTCCTCGATCTCTGTCATGCGGAACAATCGATAGTCCGCCGCGTTCACAATGCCACTGTCGTTCGAACGACCATAGCGCAGGCTGTACACCCAATGCTGCTGGGTGGGCTCCATGATAATCGAGTAACGCAGTGAGTCACCGACAAGTTCCGGCTCGACCGGTTTGCGCTCATCCGGCGGCGCCGCAAAGTGACTGAGACTGCTCCAGGCACCGCCGCGCAGCCGGCTCATGACAATACCGCGCCAGTACAATTGATCCTGTGCAGGCACGTCGCCCTCAAACTGCACCCGGAATGCCACGTCCCCGGAGCGGCTCAGGCGCGACACATCCCCCGGCTTCATAAAATCCGACATCCCCGTGCGCGCGGCCTGGCTCTTAATGGGTACGGTCCACAGAGGCCCTATGCGGGGAAAAAGGAAAAACAGCACCAGCATCAGCGGAATGGATTGCGCCAGCATCACCGTCGACAGCCGCAGGGGACGGAACGTAAAGCGATCTTCCCCCGGCCTGTGCAGTGCGACCAGCGCGGCGGTCACCACCACGGTGTTAAACAGGCAGAGCAGGACCACTAGGATGTCCTGGCTGAACAGGAACACCGTCAAAATCACAAAGTAGCCCAGGAACAAGAGCACATACGCATCTTTGCGCTCTGACAACTCCAGCAGCTTGAGCGCAAACGCAGTGAGCAACAGCGCCACCGTCGGTTCTAGGCCAACGATGGTGCGGAAACTGAATAAAATGCCCGCAAAAGCAGCCAGAATCAGCCCCAGCTTGACTGGCCAGCGAGGGAACGACCACACACCGCGATACACCATAATGCGCCAGCCGGCTGCCGCCACAAACACCAGCACCACCCAGATGGGAACACGCTGCACGTGGGGCGCTACCAGCAGAAACAGCGCCAGTACAATCCATACCAACGCATTGCGCGGAATCTGTTGCTCGAGCTTCACGAGGGGCCACCCTCGATACCAAACAGCGCCAGCGCCTGCAGAATACGTTCGCGGTGACGTTCACCGACGTCCGGCGCAATGTTCAGGTCCGGGAGACGCAGGCCATACTCCTGCCCCTGCCGATCAAATTCCAGCGCCCAGTAGCACAGGTGGGACAAACGCTGCTCTGTGCCGAGGCCGGGGAACATCTCCCAGTCCAACCACACACTGCGATCGGCATAGGCCGTGTATTGCTTGGTCTGCACCTTGCCGCCGCGTGCCAGGCCTTTCCAGTGGATTTGCCGCAATGAATCGCCTTCCCGATAGTCGCGAAAACCGAAGAAGTCATCGGACCCTGCCACCGGCATAACTGCACCGTCCGGCTGATCTGTGGCCAGGCCAGGCAGTTCGGCACTGGGCAGCGGCCGAGGGTAGACAAGCGCATGTAAATCGAGATCAATCCAGGTCCAACAACGCACCAGGCCTAGTGGATAGGTCGACTCGATACGCAATCTGCCTGGGTGATGCCATCCGCGTGTCTCCACCGGAGCCATCAGGTGGATGCTACCGCTGTCTTCGTCCACCAGATTCAGGCGCGCACTCGACCCCTGTTCAAAGCGGAAAAATACGCCGAAGTATTCGCGTTTCTTGGTGCGCGACACACGCAACTCAAATTCAGTTTGCTGCCCTGGGAAGGCGGGCCTGGCGCGTATTGCCTGTATCTCCAACCCGGACAGATTCGCAAACGTATGCAGGACAGCCAACACAAACAGGGTCGCGAGCAGAAAAGTCAGGCCATAGCTGAGGTTGTTCTGAAAGTTAATCGCCGCCAGCAGCATGACCAACAGGCAAAGACCAAAGAAGAACCCGACTCCGGACGGAAAAATAAACAGGCGCTTCTGGTCCAGGACCACAGATCTTGACGGCGGAATCCGCCGATTAATCCACTCCCGGAAACGCTGCCGCAGGCGGGCGCGAATACCTGGATTAGAGCCTGTTCCCGCTGCGCCGGCCATTGGCGGAATCAGTTGCGGATAACGTCGACGTTGCGCAGCATGAGATCCACCAGCGCCGCGCCGTCACCGGCGTAATCGCCACTGGGCACCAGCCGGTGACCGGCGACTGCGGGTAGCACCATTTGCAGATCTTCGGGCACCACATGGCCTCGATCGTGCATGACCGCCCAGGTGCGCGCACTGTCGAGCAATGCCAGGCCACCGCGAGGCGACAAGCCTACTTCGAACTCAGGGCTCTGGCGGGTATAGGCCAACAGGCGTTGCAGGTAGTCGAGCAGATTATCCGATGCGTGCACATTGGCCACAGCCTCACGAATCGCCGTGAGCTGCTCGGGGCTCACAACCTGAGTCAGCGACTGTACCTCGGCCGCATTGCGCTGAAACATCTCCCGCTCCGCTTGCGGATGGGGATAGCCCAACTCCAGACGCATAAGAAAGCGGTCGAGCTGGGATTCAGGCAGCGGATAGGTACCGGATTGATGAATGGGGTTCTGGGTGGCAATCACGAAAAACGGTTCGGGCAAGGGACGGGTTTCGCCCTCGACAGTCACCTGCCCCTCTGCCATCGCTTCGAGCAGTGCACTCTGGGTGCGCGGCGTGGTGCGGTTGATTTCGTCGGCCAGCAGTAACTGGGTAAAGACCGGCCCAGGATGGAAGCTGAACGACGCATCGTCGCGGTTATAAACCGACACACCGAGGATGTCCGCTGGCAGTAGGTCACTGGTGAACTGTACCCGCTTCCAGGACAGGCCCAACACATCCGCGAGGGCGTGCGACAGTGTGGTTTTACCCATGCCGGGAAGATCTTCGAGGAGCAAATGCCCTCGAGCAAACAGGCAACACAGGGCGAGACGTATCTGTGGTTCCTTACCCAGCAACATCTGCCCTACTTCGGCAACGGCCTTATCGATCACTCCCTGAATATGCATTATTGTTTTCCGCGTTGTGGGTTATGCGAGTATGGCGTCAAAACCCCGCCGCAAATCGGCCTGGATATCTGCCACATCCTCCAGACCCACCGAGACCCGAATCAGGTTTTGGCCGATACCTGCCAACTCGCGCTGCTCGTCGGTAAGCCGCCCATGGGTAGTCGTTGCCGGATGCACTATGGTGGTTTTGGCGTCACCCAGGTTAGCCGTTAGCGACAGAATGCGGGTACCGTCGATACACTGCCAGGCCTGCTCGCGACCGCCCTTCACCTGGAATGACAGCACACCGCCAAAGGCTCGCTGCTGCTGTCGGGCCAGGGCGTGGCCCGGGTGATCTTCCAGTCCGGCGTAGTAAACGCGTTCCACTTCAGGTTGCTCGCGCAGCCAGCGGGCCAGGGTCAGGGCCGAATCGCAGTGTGCCTGCATACGCAGTCGCAGCGTTTCCAATCCTTTCAGGAATACCCAGGCGTTAAACGCACTCATGGTCGGGCCGCAGGTACGCAGAAATGTCTCTACCTCCGCCATATGCTCACTTCGTCCAACCACTGCGCCGCCAACACAACGCCCCTGACCATCCAGGTACTTGGTGGCCGAGTGCATGACAATATCGGCACCCAGGGCAATAGGCTGCTGCAGTGCCGGAGTGCAGAAACAGTTATCTACGACCAACAGGCAATTATTCGCTTTCGCCAATTGCGAGAAGTAGTTCAGATCCGCCACTTCACACAGCGGATTGGAAGGCGTTTCCATGAACAGCATCGCAGTGTCGGGGCGGATTGCCGCCTCCCAGGCTACGGTATCAAGCAAGGGCACGAAGCTGGTCTCAATGCCAAACTTCGCCAGATACTTGCCAAACAGATTGGTCGTGGTGCCGAAAACGTCGCGCGAACACACAACATGATCACCCGCCTTGAGAAGTGCCATCGCTGTCGACAGTATCGCCGCCATTCCCGAGGCGGTGCCTACCGCAGCTTCACCGCCTTCGAGTGCCGCTATGCGCTGTTCAAACGTGCGAACTGTGGGATTGGTATAGCGCGAGTAGACGTTACCCGCTTCCTCACCACCAAAACGAGCCGCGGCCTCGGCGGCGCTGCCGAAAACGTAGCTGGAGGTCGTAAAAATGGGCTCGGAGTGCTCGCCCTCGTGGGTGCGGGCAATACCCGCTCGCACGGCCAGGGTGTCCAGTTCGGTGCCCGCCAGGGGGTCGTCAAAAGTATCAGTCATTGTGGGTGCCTCACGCGTTGTTGTGGATGCCCACAACGGCACCTTCTTCAGTTGCTGCCGCCCGCTTCATGCTCTGGGCCTCATCGTTGCGCAGCGACTCGATGCGCTCGAGATAACCCTTGTCGACGTCACCGGTAACGTACTCACCGCTGAATACCGAACAATCGAAACCACTGATATCGGGATTGCCGTCGGCCGAACAGCGCACCAGGTCATCGAGATCCTGGTACACCAGCCAGTCAGCGCCGATCAATTCGCAGACCTCATCCACGGTGCGGTCGTGGGCAATCAGCTCGCTGGCGGAGGGCATATCGATGCCGTACACGTTGGGATAACGCACCGGTGGCGCGGCAGAGGCGAAAAACACATTCTTGGCCCCAGCGTCGCGCGCCATTTCAATGATCTGGCGACACGTGGTGCCACGCACAATCGAATCGTCCACCAGCATCACATTCTTGCCCTCAAACTCCAACGGTACCGGATTGAGTTTCTGGCGCACGGACTTCTTGCGCTGACTCTGGCCGGGCATGATGAATGTGCGGCCGATATAGCGATTCTTCATGAACCCTTCACGGAATTTGATGCCCAGCTCATGGGCCATCGACTGCGCTGCAATTCGACTGGTATCGGGAATCGGAATAATGACATCGATTTCCAGATCAGGGCGTTCGCGTTTAATCTTCTCGGCCAGTGCAGCACCCTGACGCATCCGGGTTTTATACACCGAAATACCATCCATCAGCGAATCGGGGCGGGCGAAGTACACATGCTCAAAAATACAGGGCTTGAGTTGCGGCGCTTGCGCGCACTGACGGCGATGCAGCTGACCGTCCATATCGATAAATACCGCTTCGCCGGGGGCAACGTCGCCGAGCAGGTTAAAGCCCAGCACGTCCAGGGCCACGCTCTCCGAGGCAATCATGTGCTCTTTGCGGCCATCGGGGCCCTCGCGCTCCCCCACCACCAGCGGGCGAATTCCCAGCGGGTCACGAAAACCGACGACACCGTAATTCACGATCAGGCTGACGACAGCATAGCCGCCGCGGCAGCGCTTGTGCAGCGACTCAACCGCACTGAAGATATCCGTGGCTTCCGGGCTCAACTTGCCCAGTGTCTGGAGTTCATGGGCGAATACATTGAGCAGGACCTCGGAGTCCGAGTCGGTGTTCAAATGACGCAGGTCATCCTGAAACAGCTCGCGCGCCAACTGCTCGGTATTGGTCAGGTTACCGTTGTGAGCAAGGGCAATACCGTAAGGTGAATTCACGTAGAAAGGCTGAGCCAGGGCCGGGCCGGAGCTGCCAGCGGTGGGATAGCGCACGTGGCCAATCCCGATCTGCCCTTCGAGGCGCTGCATGTGATGCTGGCGAAATACATCGCGCACCAGGCCCTCGCTTTTGCGCAGACTGAAACGCCCGCCTTCGCAGGTCATGATACCGGCCGCATCCTGACCGCGGTGCTGGAGCACCGTCAGGGCATCGTAAATATCCGGGGCGACGTTGTGACTCGCTACGAGTCCTACCAGGCCACACATCCTGCGCTTACCTCACTTCTCAGGTTGTCATTTGCGGAACCGGGCCAACGTTAGCGAACACCGCCTGGACCCAATCCGCAAGCATATTCAAATGGGGCATCAGCACTGACTGCTGAACCCACTGCTGGTCTTCGGGCGGCAGCAATTGCTGCACCACATAGGCCAACACAAGGATGATGATCACACCCCGGGCAAATCCGAATACGGTACCCAAAACCCGGTCCAGAACCGACAGTCCCGCCACTGCCACCAGTTTGCTCGCCAGATAAATCACCAGATTGAACAACACCAGTGTGGCGACGAACAGGATGGCGTAGGCGACGATATAGCGCCCGGTATCATGGGCCACCAGGCCACTCATCTGTGCGGCGAGCTGGTCGACAAAACCGTGCGCGATGATAAAGGCGGCAACCCAGGCAAGTAACGACAAAGCCTCGCGCACAAAACCGCGCCACAAGCTCAGCAGCGTCGAAATGGTCAGCACCACGATAATCAGCCAGTCGACCTGATTAAATTGCGCCAGATCTATCATCAGCACCCTCTTACGCGGCGCATTCTAACAAAGCCATGCGGTGCTGAGGAGGCGTAAATTTGTCTCAAGGATAGTACCGCGTAATCATGGTAGTCACCCCAAAGCGGGCGTTAATCTCGCTCTGGATACGCTCCAGGTTGACCTTTTCCACTTTCGGGCCGATGTAGACACGATAAAAAGTCTTGCCGTTGCTGGGCACTTTCTTCACGTAGGCCTTGTGCCCCATGCTCACCAGCTCTGCGCGCAACTCCTCGGCGCGGGTGGCATTACTCAGGCTGGCAACACGCAAAATCCAGGAAATAGGCAAGCCATCAGCGTCCAGCGCGGGCTTCACCGGGGGCTCAGAGCGCGTTTTCGGGGCTTCAGCGACGGGTTTGGCCACTGGTTCTGGATCGGGCTTCGGCTGAGGTGCGGGCTCGGGCTCAAGTGCAGGCTCAGGCGCCGATGCGGACTGATCGTCGGCGATAGGCTCTCCAGCATTGACACCGGGAGGCACTCCCGAAGGATCCAGCGTCAGCCACTCGGTATCAGGCTCGGGAGCAGCGGCGCGTTCAGTGGCCGGTGATGGGCGCAAGCCGGCCATATCAGGCGGCTCCAGCGGCGTGGTCTGAACCTGCGGGCGCGGTGGAATGCGCACATCCTCAGCGCGCTCGCGCTGTCCGGAATCCACAAAAATAATGGGCCAGAACACAATGCCCAGCGCCACCAGGATCAGGGCGCCGACCAGTCGTTGTTTGAGTACGTCATTCATTGTTCTATGGCTTCGCGTTTAGCGCGATCCTTGTCCAGCAGTGGCACCACCGCAGCCACGGTAAAAAATGAGCCGAATACCACCAACAGGTCACCTTCGGCCATCAGCGTCTGCGCCCGGCGAAACGCCTGCCGGAGATTCTTGCTGACACTGATCATGCTCTGCCCCGCTTCGCGCAGAGCCGCGGCGATATCTTCGCCAGCCGCCGCGCGCGGATTATTGGGTTGGTCGGCGACAAACCAGGCGTCGAAGCGTTTGTCACAGAGCGCAACCATGTCCGCTACGGGCTTGTCTTTCATTGCCGAAAATAGAGCAATAACCTTTCCATTACAAGCACTTGCGTCAACTATTTCCAGCATCTTATGAATAGCTGCGGGATTGTGCGCCACATCCAGCAGATAATGACGCCCTGCCATCACAAGCTGCTGTCGCCGCCCAGTGACAACCACGTTCTCAAGAACTGTGGTGAGCTGATCGGGCGCCCAGGCAACCCCCAGGCATGTCGCTGCCTGTAAGGCGCCACAGATATTGGCGGCCAGCAACGGGCCGTCAGCGGCCGCGATGGAAACAGCTTCGCCATCCGCGCCAGTAATCGTCCCCGACCAGCGTCCGTCCTGCCGCTCCCAGCTGAAGTCGCGCCCTGCCTGCAATACGGGACCTGCACCGACCTCGGCTGCGCACTGCCGCAGCGAGCCAGGGGGATCAGGGTCAGCAATAACGACCGGCCTGCCGGCGCGCATGATACCCGCCTTCTCCCGCCCGATGTCTTCGCGGGTGTCCCCCAGCCATTCCTGATGATCCAGATCGATACTGGTAATCACGGCCACTGATGCATCGATGACATTACTGGAATCGAGCCGCCCTCCCAGCCCGACCTCCAGTACCACCACGTCCACCTCCCGAGCGCGAAACACCCACAGGGCGGCCAGGGTAGCGAACTCAAAATAGGTCAGGGACGTTTCACCCCGAGCCTGCTCAATGGCTGAAAACGCAGCGACAATGTCAGCGTCGTCCACTTCCTCGCCCGCCACACGAATCCGCTCGTTAAAGCGCAGAAAGTGTGGCGAGGTAAAGCAGCCCGGCCGATGTCCGGTCACTGTGAGCAGCGATTCCAGCACCGCCACGGTAGAGCCCTTGCCATTGGTACCGGCGACCGTAATCACCCGGCAACCGGGCGCCAGCAACTCAAGGGTCTGGGCCACCGAACGCACACGCTCCAGGCCCAGTTCCATTGCTGTAGGGTGAAGAGATTCCAGGTGCTGGAGCCAGTCCTCCAGCGCGGACTTATTCATCGGCCGGTTCGGCGACCTCTGTGGGGGGTTCCGGGGTTTCTGATTCGACAAACGCTTCAACGGGCTCCGGCTCATCGAGATCGACATTGCCCAGTTTGGCCAACAGCCGCGCCAGGGTGTTGCGCATGTCGGTGCGGTGCACAATCATGTCGATAGCGCCGTGCTCCAGCAGGAACTCGCTGCGCTGAAAACCCTTGGGCAGCTTCTGACGAATTGTCTGTTCGATAATGTTAGGGCCGGCAAAACCTGCACGGGCCTCCGGCTCAGCGACGTTAATGTCACCCAGCAGTGCTAGCGAGGCGGAGACTCCGCCGTAAATCGGGTCCGTCATCACGGAGATGTAGGGCACGCCGGCGAGCTTCATACGCTCGATGACAGCACTGGTTTTAGCCATTTGCATGAGCGAAATCAGCGCTTCCTGCATGCGGGCACCACCGGAGGCGGCGAAGCACACTAGCGGAATACCCTCGTCGAGCGCTACCTGGGCAGCGCGGGTAAATTTCTCACCCACCGCGTATCCCATGGAGCCGCCATGGAAGTTGAATTCAAAGGCAATCGCCACCACCGGCATGCCCCGCAGTGTGCCCTGCATGGCAATCAGGGCATCCTTTTCACCAGTGCTCTTTTGCGCGGCGGACAGGCGGTCGCGGTAGCGTTTCTTGTCCTTGAATTTGAGGCGGTCAACCGGTTCGATATCGGTCAGAATCTCCTCGCGCCATTCC
Source organism: Halioglobus sp. HI00S01 (assembly GCF_001635445.1). Lineage (NCBI taxonomy): Bacteria > Pseudomonadati > Pseudomonadota > Gammaproteobacteria > Cellvibrionales > Halieaceae > Halioglobus > Halioglobus sp. HI00S01. Next base: position 72,984 of record NZ_LWEE01000010.1, on the reverse strand, counting down.
GGGTCGNGAAAGATATCCAGGCGGCGGCGGGCGCCGATACGCATATGGTGGTCGCACTTGGGGCAGACGTCATTGTTGCGCTCAACGTCCGGGCGATACAGCACCGCGTCACATTTGACGCATTTTTTCCAGAGGCCCTCGGGCACGCTGGAGCGTTTGCGCCCCTCGCCCTTGCTTACTCCTGAAGGCAGAATTTTGTCAATCCAGCTCATACGGCTCCCCAATACGGTTCAAGCCACATTATAACCGGCCACACAACTCTCTAGGAAGCGACGCTGTCCACTCCACGGCGAATTTCTGCCAGTAGTTCAGCTGCTCGCTTACCAGCTGCCGCATGATCGGCGCCGTCGTCGATTGCCTGCGCCATGGCGCGGATCAAAGCACTGCCCACCACCACGCCGTCGGAGACGCTGGCAACGGACGCTGCACTCTCTGCGTCCTTGATACCGAAGCCCACCGCGACAGGCAGTGAAGTCAGTGCCCGAATACGGCTGACATGATCAGCGACGTTATCGATATCGAGATGGCCGGCGCCGGTGACGCCTTTCAGGGAGACGTAATAAACGAAGCCGCTGGCCTGGTCGACGATACGTTGCAGGCGATCATCCGGGGTCGTCGGGGCAACCAGAAAGATATTGTTCATGCCCACACGCTGTAATTCAGCGTTAACCTGTTCGACCTCCTCCGGCGGGATATCAACCGTGAGCAGTGCATCCAGGCCCGCCGCCTGCGCGGCGTCGGCAAATTTCGCGTAACCCATGTGTTCCACCGGGTTGGCATAGCCCATGAGCAGCACCGGTGTGTGCTGATTGGTCTCGCGAAACGCGCGCACTGTATCCAGTGCATCGCGCAGGTTCGCGCCGTTTGCCAGCGCGCGCTCGTGAGCAAGCTGAATCACCGGGCCTTCAGACATGGGGTCAGAAAACGGCACCCCGAGTTCGATAATGTCTGCGCCGCTGTCGACGAGCTGGTGCATGATATCAACCGTGACCTCAAGACCAGGGTCGCCGACAACAATATAGGGAACAACGGCTTTGCGCCCCTGTTCGGCAAGTTGCGCAAAGCAACCGGCAATACGACTCACTACAACTTCTCCTTAAAATTCAATTCCGTCGATCTGGGCGACGGTATGAATATCCTTGTCACCGCGACCGGACAGGTTAACCACAATATGTTTATCCGGCCCCAGCTCGCGAGCCAGCTTGGTGGCATAGGCAATGGCGTGACTGCTTTCCAGTGCCGGCATAATACCTTCCACTCGCGTCAGCGCATGGAACGCCTCCAGCGCCTCGTCGTCATCGGCCACCACGTATTCAACTCGACCGACATCCTTTAGCCAGGAGTGCTCCGGGCCCACGCCGGGGTAATCCAGACCCGCTGATACCGAGTGCGTGTGCATGATTTGGCCGTCGGCATCCTGCATCAGGTAAGTGCGGTTGCCGTGCAGCACGCCAGGGGTGCCGGCGGTCAGGGGCGCGGCGTGTTGCTGGCTGGCCACACCGTGGCCACCGGCTTCCACACCGTATATTGCAACGTCTTTATCATCTAGGAACGGATGGAACAGGCCTATTGCATTCGAGCCACCACCCACACAGGCCACCAGCGCATCGGGCAAGCGGCCAATCTGTTCCAGCGACTGGGCGCGCGCCTCGCGGCCGATGACGCACTGGAAGTCACGCACCAGCATGGGATAAGGATGGGGACCGGCCACGGTGCCGATAATATAAAACGTTTCGTCAACATAGGTCACCCAGTCGCGCATGGCTTCGTTCATGGCGTCCTTGAGCGTGCGCGAGCCAGAGGTCACGGGAATCACTTCAGCACCCAATAGCTTCATGCGATAGACATTCAGGGCCTGGCGACGAACATCTTCCTCACCCATAAACACCTGGCATTCCAGCCCGAGGCGCGCTGCGATTGTAGCCGTCGCAACACCGTGCTGACCTGCACCGGTTTCTGCGATAACACGCTTTTTGCCCATGTGTTTGGCCAGCAGTGCCTGACCAACCGTATTGTTCACCTTGTGGGCGCCCGTATGATTGAGATCTTCTCGCTTCAGCCAGATGCGCGCGCCGCCGACCTTGTCAGACAGTCGGCTGGCTTCGTAAAGCGGTGAGGGACGGCCCACGTAATGGGCGAGGTCCGCATCCAGCTCAGCGATAAACGCATCATCGTCTTTCAACTTATCGTAAAGGGCTTCGAGCTCGTCCAGCGCCGACATCAGGGTTTCGGCAACGAACTTGCCGCCGTACACGCCGAAGCGGCCATCGCCGTCCGGTACTGAGGCAAAGTCATTCATAACAGCATCACTACTCATTCAGGTTTGCTCAATGTGATCGACAGCCTGGGCCGCCGCAATAAATTCACGAATCTTGACCGGGTCTTTCTCGCCGGGCGCTGCTTCCACGCCGCCACTGACATCGACCGCAAAGGGACGTACGGTGGTAATCGCCTGTCCCACATTGGCGGGATTTAAACCGCCTGCCAATACCACCGGCAACGACAGACCACTGCCTATCAGATCCCAGTCAAAACTCTCTCCGGTACCACCGGGCACGCCGTCTTTCCACGCGTCGAGTAATATCCCGAGCGCTCCGGCATAGGCATCGCAATAGGCTGCAATATCTGAGTCGGGGCGCACACGCAGAGCTTTTATCCACGGCCGCTCAAACTGGCGACAAAACGCCGGTGACTCGTCACCGTGAAACTGCAGCAAGCCCAGGGGCAACTCGGCAGCGCAGCGAGCGACAAATTCAGCGTCATGGTTTACAAACAGGCCCACCAGGGTGACGAAAGGCGGAACCTCGCGCGCCACCGCTTGCGCCTGCTCAAGGGATACTCCCCTGGGGCTCTCAGCATAAAAAACCAGACCGAGGGCGTCGGCGCCGCTGGCAACAGCAACACGCGCATCCTCCGGCCGAGTGATACCGCAGACTTTGATACGCGTGCGAGACAAAACAGGACCTGAACACCGGCAAAAAAACAGGCGGACATGATAGCAGATGCCTCAACCCCTGTCTGTACGTGAAACCCGCTACGCGCCTAGGATTAACGGACCATAGGGCGTTTGAGGCAGGCCGAAGTGTCCAGGATATGTCACATCTACCAGATACAGACCATCGGGCGGCGCAGTGTCAGCTGCCACGGTGCGATCCCGCCCCTCCATCAGCTCGGCGATCCAACCGGCTGACTGCCTCCCGCTGCCCACGGCCATCAGTGAACCGGCGATATTGCGCACCATGTGGTGGAGAAATGCATTCGCCTGGAGGTCGATGACCACCAGCTGCCCGCGGCGCGACACACTGATGTCCATCATATTCCGCATCGGCGTGGTGGACTGACACGCTGCGGCCCGAAATGTCGAGAAATCACGCTCGCCGAGCAATGCCTGGGCCTCGCTGTGCATAATGGCCTCATCCAACGGCCGACGCTGCCAGGTGACCTGCCCGCCGAGCATGGCGGGCCGGACCAGAGCATTGGCAATCACGTAGCGATAGCGTCGTGCCGTCGCCGAGAAACGCGCGTGAAACTCCTTCTCTACCGGCAACGCCCAGTGCACCCGGACATCCCGCGCCATCGAGGCATTGGCCCCCAACACCCAGGACTTGGGCGGGCGCGGTACAGGAGCATCAAAATGGACGATCTGACAATGCCCGTGCACGCCCGTATCCGTGCGGCCGGCACAGTGCACGCGCACGGGCTCGCCCGCAACACTGCTCAAGCCGCGTTCCAGCTCCTGCTGAACCGTGGTGACATCAAGGTGGGGTTGTGTCTGCCAGCCGTTGTAGTTCGCGCCGTTATATTCGACCCGACAGGCTATACGAGTGCCCGCCGGCAGGGTCTCTGCCGACAGGCCGGGGAATGGATCAGCCAAGGCGCTCCAGCAGCCCGCTGGCTTCGGTCTTCTGTTCGTCGCTGCCTTCGGCAACCACCTCTTCGAGAATCTGGCGAGCGCCGTCCTCGTCGCCCATATCCATATAGGCACGGGCGAGGTCGAGCTTGGTGGACATGGTATTTGCCTCAGCGGCGATTACCAGGTCTTCGTCGTCTTCATCATCGCCGATCACGTCGTCGTCAAAGTCGGAGGTCAGATCGAGATCGTCGATATCCAGACTGTCTTCGATTTCGAGGCCTGCAAAGTCGTCTACGCCCGACTCCACTTCTTCGGCGAGGCCAGCAGGCGGCTCAGACATGTCGTCACTGGTACCAGACAGCATGGCGCGCGCCTGCTCTGCACTGCCCGCATCACCCATGCTCTCCAGCTCCGCGATCTGGGCTTCGGCAGCGGGACGATCGCCGGTCTGCAGCAGAAGCTCGACCAGCTTCAGGCGGTAGGCCGCATTTGCAGGCTCACTGGTAATGGCGGTCTTGAGCAGATCAATGGCCTGGGGATAGCGACCGTAAGCGATATAAATGTCAGCTTCGGCGAGGGCGTCACCTGCATCCACGTCGGAGGCGTAACCGTCGTGTTTACGTTCGCCATAGCCGCGAGTGCCGTCTTCCGCGGCGGCCTCGTCGGCGACCGGCGCCGGCTCAGCGACAGTCTCCTCGACAACGGGGGCTTCGACGGGCTGCTCCTTGAGCTCAACAGCCGCAAAAGCCTTGTCAGACTCTGCAGACACAGTAACCGTGGGCTCTTCATCCGCCTTGCGACGACGCACGAAGAAGAATGCCAGTCCGGCCAGAATCAGCGCGCCCAGACCATACAACAGGTAGCTCAGCAGGCCGCTCTCTTCTTTCTTGGGCTTGGGAGCAGGCTTGGATTTTGGAATAGCTTTTTCGGGCTTGGGTGCTGCAGCCACAGGCTCGGCCGCAACCGCGGGCTCTACCGCATCAGCTGCAGTGTCATCACCTGAAACCGCGTCATCGGCATCAGTGGCAGCATCGACCGCCGTGACATCGTCAGAGCCGGTATCATCAAACCCGGCATCGACAACGCCGCTGTCATCGGCGTCGGCCATGTCCATGCCGTCTTCCATAGCAAGGCCATCGTCTGACGCCAGGGCATCGACGCTATCCTCGGCATCAACGCCGGCCTCGGCCAGTGCCTGTTGCAAGGCAGCGATCTGGTCGTCTTTAAGGCTGACGATACGCTCCAGTGTATCGACCTGCTGTTCGAGGTCTTCAACTTCACCTTCGAGTTCAGCGCGATCCATATCGGCGGCCACTTGCGCATCAGTTGCCGCGGAAGAGGAAGGGGAATAGCTCTGGTCAGCCGTGGCCGACGACTCTTCTACAGGGTCAGCGGATATCCGCAGGCTGGGTCCGGAGCTGATCGGTGCGCTGGCGCGGCCAGCCTCCCAGTCTTCATTCTGCTGCTTGACCTCAGCCAGCGCCGTGGAGAGATCCTGCGAGCTGATATCGTCTTCGGTGGGCAGATAGATAATGTATCCAGCCTTGATGCGGTTGATATTACCGTCGATAAAGGCGTTGGGGTTCAGACGCTGAATGTCAAGCATAGTCTGATGGATGGTCGTACCGCTGGGCTTGGCTGCGGCGGCGATTTCCCAGAGCGTATCGTCCCGGGAAATCATGTATCGCGAGCCACTCAGCGGCGAACCGGCGGCCTCGGCATTGAAATCGCGCTGGGGCATGTCACCCGGCGCGAGCTGGGACTTTTTCTTTACATCTACCCGGGTTCCGCTAGTGGCGGCCGGGTCTTGTGTTTTTTTTTCGGGCGAATCCGGGGCGGGGATGCCCTCTTCTTCCTCAACACGCGCAGAGGCAGATACCACCTGGCTGGAGGCGTCAAACAAGGGCGGATCAACCAATACCGTGTATTCACGCAGCAAACGGCCAGTAGGCCAGCGCGCTTCTACAATGAAATCGAGATAGGGTTCGAGCACCGGGTCCTCGGAGCTGAGCAAAATGACAGCCTCGCCGCGCGCATTGAACTGCACGTCGAACTCGATACCGGTCAGGAAGTAGGCCCGCTCAACACCCATGCGATCAAAGTCTTCGCGAGTTGCGAGCCGGATGCGGATCTGGTCCTCATTGAGGCCATCCGTGTTGAGAACTTCTACCTGGGCCTTGAGCGGCTCATTGAGAAATGACTCGAGCGTCAGGTCACCGAGACCCACCGCATACGAAAAGCTCGCATGCAGACACCCAAGAGAGAAAACGACAGCACCAATCCTACGAGCCATACTCCGACGCCTTATTATTTTTCCTGCGCATAAACACCGACCTCCCCTGGCCGGACCCCTACGATGTAATACTAACGTATCGTGCTAGAAATCCCCCATCCTAAAAAGTATTTTCTCGACTTTTCTGAAGTACGCTGAGCGTCCGGGGGGACCGTGCCTCCATGCACCAAAAATACCAAATTATCCCTGAGTATCAGTGAATTACAGGCATTAATCAAGGTAGGTTGTAATCAGCGCCTCGGCAATTTGCACGCTATTGAGCGCTGCGCCTTTGCGCACATTATCAGCCACCACCCAGAGGTTCAGGCCGCGGGGATGGGAAATATCCTCCCGAATGCGCCCCACGAACACTGGATCGGTGCCGGCGCTGTCCCCCACAGCCGTGGGATAACCCCCGTCGGCACGCTCGTCCATCACCTGGACACCAGGCGCATTTTCGAGCAGCTCGCGCGCCTGTGCTGCGCTGATTTCATCGACCGTCTCAATATGAACGGCCTCGGAGTGACCAAAGAAGACCGGCACACGCACACAGGTGGGATTCACCTGAATGCTGTGGTCGCCGAAAATCTTCTGGGTTTCCCAGACCATTTTCATTTCTTCGCGGGTGTAGCCGTTGTCCTGGAAAGTATCGATATGAGGCAGCACATTGAAAGCGATCTGCTTGGGATAGACCTCACACTCGGCCTCTTGGCCATTGAGCAAGCGGGCTGTCTGTGACGCCAGCTCCTCAATCGCTTCCTTGCCAGTGCCCGACACCGCCTGGTAGGTGCACACGTTAATCCGCTCGATACCCACCGCATCGTAAATGGGCTTGAGGGCCACCAGCATCTGGATGGTCGAGCAATTGGGGTTGGCGATGATATTGCGGGTGGTGTAGCCCGCCAGCGCCTCGATATTCACCTCTGGAACAATCAGCGGAATATCGTCGTCGCGCCGAAAATGCGAGGTATTGTCGACGACCACACAGCCAGCGGCCGCCGCGATAGGCGCGTACTTCTCGGAAATACTGCCGCCGGCAGAGAACAGGCCGATCTGGGCCTGGCTGAAATCGAACTCGGCCAGATCGGTAACGGTCACCGGGCTGCCCTTGAACATAATGGTCTTGCCGGCGGAACGGCTGCTCGCCAGCGGATAGAGATTGCGGACCGGAAAGTCGCGCTGCTCCAAAATTTCGATCATGGCCTCGCCCACCGCTCCGGTGGCGCCGACCACTGCTACATCATATTGATCTGCCATTGAATTACTCCAAATCTATTCGCTGGCGAGCGCTGCGACTACAGCCTCGCCCATTTCTACCGTTCCCACCAACTGCGTTCCCTCGGAATGAATATCCGGGGTGCGCAGGCCGGCGTCGAGGACCTTGCTGACCGCCGCTTCAATCGCGTCAGCTGCCTCGGCACTACCCAGTGTGTAACGCAGCATCATGGCAGCGGAGAGAATCGTCGCCAACGGGTTGGCCTTGCCCTCCCCTGCAATATCAGGCGCCGAGCCGTGACAGGGCTCGTACATGCCCCGCCCATCTTTATCGAGGGAGGCAGACGGCAACATACCAATCGAGCCGGTGAGCATGGCGGCGGTGTCAGACAGGATGTCGCCGAACATGTTGCCGGTAACCACCACGTCAAACTGCTTGGGTCGCATCACCAACTGCATCGCCGCATTGTCGACATACATATGGGAGAGCTCTACGTCGGGGTACTCCGGCGCCAGCTCGTCCATGATTTCACGCCACAGCACTGTCGCCTCGAGCACATTGGCCTTGTCGACGCTGCACAGCTTCTTACCGCGTTTGCGCGCCGCCTCGAAGGCCTGACGGCCAATGCGACGAATCTCAGATTCGCTGTACTTGTAGGTGTTGTAGCCCTCGCGCTCACCATTCTCGAGTTCGCGAATACCGCGGGGCTCACCGAAGTAAATGCCACCGGTGAGCTCGCGCACGATAAGAATGTCGAGACCAGACACAATCTCCGGTTTGAGGCTGGAGGCATCCGCCAGCTGTGGATACAGGATGGCGGGACGCAGGTTGGCAAACAGGCCCAACTGCGAGCGAATTCCCAGCAGGCCGCGCTCGGGCCGCAGGTGGCGCTCGACATTGTCCCACTTGGGCCCGCCCACGGCGCCCAACAAAATAGCGTCGACTTCCCGGGCCCGCTCCAGCGTGACATCGGGAAGCGGCACACCGGTTTCATCGATCGCAGCACCACCCAGCAAACCGTACTCAAGCCCCAGCCCCAGGCCGAAACGCGCGTCAACAGTATTCAGGACCTTCACGGCCTCAGCCATGATTTCCGGCCCGATATAGTCGCCAGGAAGTACCAGTACTTTTTTACTCATATTACTACCTTTAATCGTTCATCAGCGGCAGGCATGCACACTCGCACGCCGCCGCTGCAGATCTCGATCATCGATCGCGTTAAATTAATTGATAACGTCAAACAACCACGGAGAGGATTTGCGCGTGCGCTCTTCATAGGCGCGAATCGCATCCGCACTCTCAAGCGTCAGACCAATATCGTCCAGCCCATTTAGCAGGCAATGGCGGCGGAACTCATCCACCTCAAACCCAAAGCGCTCCCCACCGGGTGTCACCACCTGCTGCTGTTCGAGATCGATGGTGAGCTCATAGCCCTCCTGGGCATACATTTCATCAAACAGGCGCGCCACAATGCCTTCGTCAAGCCGCACCGGCAACACGCCGTTCTTGAAGCAGTTGTTGTAGAAAATGTCGGCAAAGCTCGGCGCAATAATGCAGCGGAAACCATAATCTTCCAGCGCCCATGGGGCGTGCTCACGACTGGAGCCACAGCCGAAATTTTCCCGCGTCAGCAGCACTGAAGCGCCCTGATAGCGGGGGAAGTTCAGAGGGAACTCGGCGTTGACCGGCCGGTGCGAACAGTCCTCATCGGGCTTGCCTTCATCCAGATAGCGCAGCTCATCGAACAGATTCTTGCCAAACCCCGAGCGCTTGATCGACTTCAGAAACTGCTTGGGAATAATCAGGTCGGTATCGACATTGGCGCGATCCATCGGAGCCGCCAGGCCGGTTACCACAGTAAATGCTTTCATTGTGAATCCCTCTTACAGATCGCGCACGTCGATGAAATGGCCGGCAACCGCTGCAGCAGCAGCCATGGCCGGACTCACCAGGTGGGTGCGACCACCAAAGCCCTGGCGACCTTCAAAATTTCGATTGGACGTAGAAGCACAGTGCTCGCCCGCCCCCAACTTGTCGGCATTCATCGCCAGGCACATGGAGCAACCTGGCTCGCGCCACTCCATACCGGCCTCGAGGAAGATCTTGTCCAGGCCTTCGGCTTCAGCCTGCTTCTTCACTTCGCCCGAGCCAGGCACAATCAGCACCTGCTTGACGCTATCTGCTTTCTGGCGTCCCTTGACGACGTCAGCGGCAGCGCGCAGATCTTCAATCCGAGAATTAGTGCATGAACCAATAAACACACGGTCGGGTTTGATATCGGTGATGGCCTGGCCCGCTTCCAGCCCCATGTATTCCAGGGCGCGTTCAATGGCCGCGCGCTGCGTCGCGTCATCCGCCTCGGCAGGATTGGGTACCACACCATCGACTGGCACTACCATTTCTGGCGAGTTGCCCCAGGTCACCTGCGGCTTGATATCTTCACCCCGCAGCTCAACAACAGCGTCAAAGACCGCGTCCTCGTCGCTGTGCAGGCCACCCCAGGCAGCCACGGCGAGGTCCCACATGTCACCTTCAGGCGCGTAGGGGCGCCCTTTTACGTATTCCAGGGTAGTGTCGTCCACAGCCACCATGCCCATCCGGGCTCCGGCCTCAATCGACATATTGCACAGGGTCATGCGACCTTCCATGCTCATGTCACGCACTACCTGGCCACCAAACTCAATCGCATAACCAGTGCCGCCAGCGGTGCCGATTTTACCGATGATGGCCAGCGCAACATCTTTTGCGGACACACCCGGCTGTAATGTGCCGTCAACACTGACCAGCATGTTTTTCATTTTCACCTGCACCAGGGTCTGGGTTGCCAGCGCGTGCTCAACCTCGGAGGTGCCAATACCGTGGGCCAGTGCGCCCAGCGCACCGTGGGTGGAGGTGTGTGAGTCGCCGCAGACCACGGTCATACCTGGCAGCGTTGCCCCCTGCTCCGGCCCGACCACATGGACAATGCCCTGGCGCACATCGTTAATGTCGATTTTGACAATATCGAAGTCGTCACAGTTGTCGTCCAGCGTGGCAACCTGCAACCGGGATACCGGATCTTCAATCGCCGCCACACCGCCGGCGCGCTCGCGCTGCTCGGTCGGTACGTTGTGATCTGGCACTGCGAGGTTGGCATCGCGGCGCCAGGGCTCACGGCCCGCCAGGCGCAGGCCTTCAAACGCCTGCGGCGATGTCACTTCGTGGATCAACTGGCGATCGATATAAATCAGCGCGCTGCCGTCTTCGCGCTGCTCAACCAGGTGGTTCTGCCATAACTTGTCGTAGAGCGTCTTGCCTGCCATGGGAAGCCTCAAAATATGTGAGCGTGTGAAAGGCGGGAATTATGGGCTTGATTATTAAATTACTCAAATTTATTATTTTTATTCAATTGATTCCTAATAGGAATGCAAATGGACAATCAAAACCTACGCGCATTCCTGCTTGTGGCGGAGACCGGATCGTTCTCCGTGGCAGCAGACCGGCTTCACCTCACCCAGCCCGCTGTGAGCAAACGCGTAGCCATCCTCGAGGACGAACTGGGCGCCGCCTTGTTCGATCGCATCGGCCGCAACGTCACCCTTACCGAAGCAGGGCTGGCGTTGCTGCCCCATGCCAAAGCCGTAGAACAGGAACTGGCAGCGGCAGTGCAATCCGTGCGCGATTTGTCGGGTGAAACGCGCGGGGAACTGAAGCTTGCCACCAGCCATCATATCGGCCTGCACCGACTACCGCCGGTGCTGTCGGCGTTCTCGACAGCGTTTTCGCAAGTCCACATCGATATCGACTTTATGGACTCGGAGCAGGCTTACGAACTTATCCATCAGGGCAAGGTGGAACTGGCCGTGGTCACGCTCGCGCCGCAGGGCCAGAGCAATGTCGTATCCATTCCCGTGTGGAAGGATCCGCTGGATTTCATGATCGCCAAAGACCACTCGCTGGTTGCCGGAAAGCAGGCGCCGACGCTGACCGAGATGAGCCAGTACCCCGCGATTCTTCCGGGGCTCAACACCTACACCGGACAAATCATTAAATCGCTATTTGATCGGCATCAGTTGGAATTGAAGGTGTCCATGGCTACCAATTATCTGGAGACGATTCGCATGCTGGCCTCGGTGGGACTGGGCTGGACGATTCTGCCGCGCAGCATGGGTGACGCCTCCCTGACGCAACTGACGGTCAGGGAAGTCGAAATTCAGCGGACCCTGGGGTTGGTCTATCACCGGGGACGTAGCCTGTCGCGCGCGGCCCGGGCGTTTATCGAGGCCGTGCAGGCCCACGGCGATCAGGACCTGGCTAGTCCGCGTCCAGCATCCCTTTGAGGGCGCCAATACCCGGCACGCCATCCTGAGTCAGCGCTTCGTGGTCGGGGAAGTAAAATGTTGCGTTGTAGCGCGCCACAATCCCGCGGCTGCTGAAGATGATACCGTGCGAGAACCCAAAGCGGCGCTTCAGCGTCACGCCCTCAGAGGTGGTTTGAATCCACTGGCCCTGCTTGGCGGCGCCAATAAAATCCATGGTCAGATTGACCGTGGGCGCACCGGCAATTTTGCCCCGCGCTAAATTGGCACTAGAAGCCGCAGCAATATCGGCCAGAGTCATTAACGCACCGCCGTGACAAATACCCAGCGAATTCGCATGCTGACTGGCAACAATCAGGCCGAACGCGAGATCATCGCCCCGCAAACGGCGGTAGCAGGGCTGCAGGTTATCTGTAAAGCCGAGCCCCTCTGGCAGCAGTTCAAAACCTTCGGGGACTTGTTCAACAGTATCGCTCATTCAAAAAATTCCCATTTCAAGACCGGCGGCTAAAGCCGCTCCAAGTTCAGCAGCCTGGGCCTTGTGTTCATCTGTAAATTCACCCCGGGCAATCATCGGCTCACAGGCCGAGGTGAAGGGAATGCCCGAGAAAATTCGCTCGGCCTGGCGCACCGCGCTACGGCCATCGTTGCCCGCACTCATCATCAACGCATACGGCAGCACCAGTGCGCGATCGATGGCGGGGTAAAAGATCCGATCCAGAAACGCCTTTGCCTCGCCGCTGAGCGTGCCGCTATTTTCTGCAGCGACCAATAGCAGTCCAGCTGCATCGGCAACGGTCTCTGTGCTGGCATCACAGGCGCGACGCACCTCTACAACAACACCCTCGGTATCGGCAGCGGCCAGCGCAGCGGCGCGAGCCAGCCGGGCGCAGGTGCCGCTCTGGCTGTGGTAGACAACTAGCAGTTTTTTCACACCACTCTCCCGTTTCCAGCGCCGCATTGGAACACAGGCGGTACAGGGCTGTCATTTTATGCTCTAATACTTGCGCTTTTCGCTAATGCAAATAACAACAAGGAAAACTGAATGTCTGATATGAATCGCCAGTGGTTGTTGCGCTCTCGCCCCACTGGCATGGTGACAGAAGAAAATTTCGAACGCACTGAAACCCCCATCCCCACCCCCGATCTCGCCGCCGGTGAAGCATTGGTAAAAACACTGGTGTTGGGTTTTGATGCATCGCAACGGGTTTGGATGGAAGCTGAAGACAGCTATATGCCCGCCGTGGAACTCGGTGACGTCATGCGCGCTACCGGCGTCGGCCAGGTGGTGTCATCAGAGAATCCTGACCTTCCTGTGGGCACTCTGGTGCAGGGTCTGGTGGGCTGGCAGGAGTACTGCATCGCCTCGCCGACCTCCCCCTTTCCGTTTAACCTGCTGCCTCCCGGCACACCGCCCAATCTCGCCCTCAGTGTGTTTGGCGTCACCAGTCTCACCGGTTACTTTGGCATGTTGAATGTCGGCGAGCTGAAAGAAGGTGACACCGTACTCGTGTCTGGCGCCGCGGGTGCAACCGGTTCAGTCGCCGCCCAGGTCGCCCGTATCAAGGGATGCAAAGTGGTTGGCATTGCTGGCGGGCGCGACAAGTGCCAGTGGCTGCTGGATGAATGCAAACTGGATGCCGCTATCGACTACAAGAGTGAGAACCTCGATGAGCGCCTGGCAGAATTGTTCCCGGAAGGTATTAACCTGTTCTTTGACAATGTCGGCGGCGACATGCTGGAAACGGCCATCGCCCACATGGCCATGCACGGCAGAATCGTGCTTTGTGGCGCCATTGCCAGTTACAACGACAGTGAAGCCCGGCCCGGGCCGCGCAATATCAATCGCCTGATCATGCAGCGCATCAAGATGCAGGGCTTTATCGTAATCGACTACCTGGAGCACGCCCCCACCGCGATGGCAGACCTCGCCGATTGGGTCATGAGTGGCCAGATCGCCTGGCAGGAAGACCTTCAGGCAGGCTTTGACGCCATCCCTGCCACCCTGCAACGCCTGTACGCGGGCCAGAATCAGGGCAAGCAACTCCTGCAACTGGCCGAACCTACCTAGTTACCCATCGGTCACCCTGTGGATAACTATGTGGATAGTACGGTTTCCTGACGCCCGGCGACTCCGTCCAGCCTCGCTGGGCGGCGTCGGGTTCAAAACTTCGAATTAGACAATATTTTCAAGAATCAATCACTTAGCGTTTTTTTATAGTGTTTTTTTCGCACTGTTGTCACGAAACGCTACAAATATAGACCCTACACGCGTTTTGTGGATATTGTTCAGCGCCAAGCGTAAGTAACCCCTTACATGAGAGGCCATATTTTCTCATTGGTTTCATAAAACGCGCTCGCCAACTCGGCGAGCAACGTTGTCTCTCACGCGACGCTTTTAGGCGCTTCAGGCGTGCTGAATCTGCCAGCAACGATGGATCTTGGGGTTGCGCTGAAAGTCAGGATCGAGCGTCTTGCCAGAGATATCCTCGCATTGATAGCTGGCCTCAAGGTCCGGGTCGAGCTTGAAACCGCGTCGGTTATTGGAAAAATACAGCGTGCCCCCCGGGGCCAGCACACGCATAGCCGCTTCCACCAACGCTACCTGATCGCGCTGCACGTCAAATGTCCCTTCCATACGCTTGGAGTTCGAGAACGAAGGCGGGTCCAGCAGAATCAAGTCATATTGACGCTGACACCGGGCAAGCCAGGCCTGGCAGTCGCCCTGCTCCACGCGATTAGAGGCGTCTCCGAGGCCGTTACTGGCGAGGTTGCGCTTAAGCCATCCAAGGTAGGTCTTTGACATGTCGACACTGGTCGTACTGTGCGCACCGCCAAGGGCAGCGTGAACCGACGCTGTGCCGGTATAGCAGAACAGGTTCAGGAAGTGCTTGCTGCGGGCTTCCCGGCCAATGCGCAATCGCAGTGGACGATGATCCAGAAACAACCCGGTGTCGAGGTAATCGCGCAGATTGACGAGGAGACGGGCCTGCCCCTCTGTGACCGTGAGGAACTCGCCTGCCGCATCCTGTTTTTCGTATTGGGACAAACCCCGTTGACGCTGGCGCTGCTTGAACACGATCCGCTCGACGGGCAGGCCCAGCGCCTCTGGCAATGCCAGTTTCACTTCGTCCAGGCGCTGGCTAGCGGCCTGTGGGTCAATTCCTTTCGGGGCCTGATACTCGGCGACGTGGGCGTGGTCGCCGTAAATATCCACCGCTACCGCATACTCCGGCATGTCCGCGTCATAGAGGCGATAACACTGCACCTGCTCACGCTTGAGCCAGCTCTTTAAACGCCGCTGATTCTTGCGAATGCGGTTCGCAAACATGGTCGCACCCTCGGTGAGTTCCACCGGTTGCGCCGATGTTTCCTGAGCAGCAGGCTCGCGCGCGGTAGCGGCCACTTCACGGTAGTGATTGTCGGTTAACTGAAGCAGCAGCAAGTGCGCTTCGAGGGCACCGTTATACAGTGCGTAGCGCTTGTGGGAGCGCAGCCCAATGGCTCGTCCTAGCTCGAGATCAGAGGTGAACACCGCTGCATCCCAGCCCGCGAACTCACGGCTCATGAGTTGACCAAGCTGACCGTACAAGCGCACAAGACTGCGTTTTTCACCCAGCCGCTCACCGTAGGGCGGGTTGCAGACCAACAGCCCATAAGGCAGTGGCTTATGGGTGGGCTTCTTCTGCTCGGCCAGCGGTTTCACCGCAACCCGGACAACTTTCTCCATGCCTAACTGGGCAATATTTTCCTGGGCGCGACGAATGACCTTGGGGTCGGCATCGTAGCCGCGGATCTCGGGCAATTGCGCTGCCCTACCCCGCTCGGCCCTACCCCGCGCATCAGCGAGAATCGCGCGCCACTGCGTGTCATTGTGCTCCGGCAGTTTCTCAAAGCCAAAACGCTTGCGGCCCAGGCCGGGCGCTATATCCGCGGCCATCATCGCGCCTTCCAGCAACAGCGTGGCAGAGCCACACATGGGATCGATTAACGCTCCGCCGCGGGCGGCGGCACCGGGCCAGTCGGCTCGCAACAAGATCGCAGCTGCCAGGTTTTCCTTAAGCGGTGCTGCACCCTGCTGCTGCCGGTAGCCGCGTTGATGCAGGCTAGCTCCGGAGTAATCGATAGCCAGCGCCACTTTGCCGCGACTCAGCCGCACATTGAGGCGAACGTCAGGACTGCGGCGGTCAACCGCGGGGCGATGGCCACCGTTTTCCTTGAACCAGTCGACCACCGCATCCTTACAGCGCTGAGCGCCAAACTGGGTGTTGCGAATACTGCGATTGGTCCCCGAAAAATCGATGGCAATGCTATTGCGGGCACTGAGCACGCGCGACCAATCGAAACCCTTCAACTGCGTATAAAGTTGATCGCCGTCTTCGACCTCGAAACTGGCCAACGGGCGCAACACCTTATTGGCCAGGCGCGACCAGAGGCAGGCCCGGTAACCCATTGCCTGCGCCCCTGAAAAATACACGCCGGCGACGGTCTCGCGGCTACTCTCTGCTCCGAGGGTTTGTAATTCTGCAGCAAGCAAGCCCTCCAGCCCTTTGGGGCAGGTGGCAAACCATTCACTGGTCATGTTCAGTCCTTCTTGGGTTTTCGGGCGGCGCGCTTGCGCTTGGGTGCAGGCGATTTTGCGGTGTCCGACTTGGCGGCTTTCTTAGCAGGTGCCTTTTTGGTTGTCGATGCGCTGCTGCGGCGAGTCTTACGCCGGGGCGTATTTGCCGCTTTCTCACGGGTCATCACCTCGAGCACAAGATTGGACGAGCTTTCCATGTACTCGATGTAGCGCTCAAACTCTTCGTCACTGAAACTGCGCAAATGATCGTGCTGGCGATACAGATTGGTAAAACGCCGTTCGCGCTCATAGTGCTTGGGAAGGGCCAACACACCCCACTGTTCCAGGGTTTTCTCCAGCGCCGGATTGTAGGTGCGCATGAACTTGATAAGAAACGGAATCGGGTCGTGGCGGGCCAGCAGTGACGCGCTGCGCAACATCAGTTCCAGGGGCATAATGGCCTTGCCCTGCTCTACCTCCTCCAGCACCTTTTTGTCAGACACGCCCAGAGATTCGGCCAGTTCCTTGATTGAAAGGCCGGCTGTCTCGCGGGCGTCACGCAAAAATCGTCCCGCGTCAGCCATCGCTTCCAGGCGCTCGGGCTCAAACTGGTTGAGCACGGTATTGCGCAGCCAGGTCTCGCCGAACATGGCGGTCATCGTCGCGGTGTTGCGCGCCAATTCAAAGGTGCCACCGGCCACCTGGCCAGTCAGGCGCCGCAGCGAGTCGATCAGACCGTCTGATTCATGGGTATCGTCTTTTGCCATGTTGCTAGGATAGCTTACTCAGCGGGAGAAGGCAGGCCTGTTTCAAGGGCAAATATCTGGCCGAGTATACGCCGCCAGTCGCTGTACTGCTGCTCCAGGGTGCCGGTCAGACGATACACCTGACCGCTGGATTCGAGAACCGTGGGGGCGGTTTCGTTGTCGAATCCCCGCGCCAGCTGGCGAATATCCTGCTGCTGAATCTTCGACACCTTGTACTGGTTGTACACCTGCTGGAGCGCCGAAAAGCTACCGTAACGCCCCTGCTTGTCGCGCTTAGCAGCGCGCTGTTCATACTCAAGGCGATACAAGGCCTGTTCACGGTCGTACTGGCGCCAGAGATTGTAGGCAGGTGCCATCTCGCGCTGCAGATCGACATACTGCTCATCGACGTGATCGACAAACAAATACTCCTGGCTGCGGATGCGCTCTACCCGAGCCACCATGTCATCGCCTTCGGCGGGCAGGCGCTGAATCTTGTAGTGTCCTTCCTGCTCCGCGATGTAGTCGCCAAAGGCATCCGGTGCCAGCGCTGCCGCATAGCGCAGGAACGCCACTTGCTGGATCTGGCGCGGACCGCGCGCTCCCAGTGCCTGTCGCGCCGCCAGCATGTCATTGGCGATTGCCCCATAGATGTCGGCAAATGGATCACCGTCGAGGATTGAATCCACTTCCTCGGGGACGGGATAGTCCGTCTCCGCCGAGTAATCCAGATAGGTGCGGTCCAGCCACACCCGCCCGGTGGCATCCGTGACGGTAACAGCCAGGCGCAATTCAAGGCCTGTGGCCTGCTCAATGCGCACCTTGACCTGCACGTGCGCGAGCAGGCTCTCCTCGGGCGTGACGCGAATCACACCCCAGGCGTCACTGGCTTGCAGGGCCTGGCGGAGGTTGACCGGTAAGAACGTGGATTCAACGGCGCGCACTTTGGGCAAAATGCCGCGAGCGTTTTGTTCAGCCACCGCCTCCGGCACGCCGTCATCGAACACAACGACCGCAATGTCCAGCCGATTCGCTTCGACCATGGCCTGATCACGTTGCAGGCTGACTTTTCCCACTGGCTCGGGCGCTTCCTGGGCATAGCCCTGGACAGCGACCAGCCCGCTGAAAATGCCGAGAAACAGCAGTGTCGTTAAAGCGCGCGCACTCACAATTGCGGTGCCTCCGTGGTGCACACCCTGCCCTTGGTCAAGGTCTGACGACAGCGGATTCCCGTGCGAGTGGGGTCGTAGCGCCGGTAAACCCGGTCGATCGTAAAGGGATAGGTTGAGCCCGGTGTGCGCACAGTGGTGGCGATATTGAGGCGCTCACCGTCCGGGGCGAGTGTCATACGATGAAAGATGGATAAATTGTCAGGCAGCGAAATGGCGAACACCAGCTGATGGCCACTCCATCCGCAGGACTCGCGACCAAATGCATTTTCATCGCGGTACACATTGCCTTCGTGGAATTCACAGTACAGCGCAAAACTGCCCTCGCGCTCGATATCGATGTGAAATTCATCCTGAGTAATTTCCAGTAGCTGCACATCGGTAATCAATTCCGCCATACGCGCCTGGGTATACAGTCCCTGACTACTCGCTGTGCCGACATTACCGGTAGAGAGCGTACCAGGGCCCTGCTGCATATTGCGCTGGCGGCGCTCAGCCTCACGTTCGAGTTCACGAATAGCCTGATCATATTGGTCGCGCACGGTTTCGCTCTTGCCATAGTCGACCTCCCAGGCACCGCTGAAATCAACCGCAGCGGTGCTGATAGGCGTGGCAGACGCTGCTGTTTTCTGCTCGGGCGTTGAGGCACAGGCCGCCAGCAAAAAGCAAATCAGCAGGGTCGGGGAGCGATAACGAGCAGACATCAAGCTGGCGCACCCCTCCCGGATGAGGTTGTCAGCGCGGCGATACCGGTTGGAATATCCATACCCCGAGCACGCTCTGAAGCAAATGCGAACCGCATGAAAGGATTACAGCTGCTTTCTAGCGTATACACTCTATTGTGACCTATCGTTGCGAGCCGCTTTGTCTCGTCGGCGACCTGGGGTAACTGGGCGTAAAAAGATCCATCACTTTTCATCCGGCTACCATAACCTAATAACAATTCAGGAGTAATAGCGCTGTGAAAATCGGCATCTGTCTTCCCTACATGAAAGCGGGAATCAACCGTGATGATTTGCTGGCCTGGTTTCGCACGGTCGACTCAGGCCCCTTCCACAGCGTGTCATGTGGCGAGCGGATCCACGGACCCACCTGCGACATGGGCGCACTGCTGGCCGCGGCCGCCGCCTGTACTGAAAACGTCGAGATTACCCCTACACTGTACGTCCTTCCCATGCACAGCGCGGTCGAAGTGGCCCGGGAAATTGCCACGCTGGATATGTTGTCCGGCGGCAGAATGAATCGCGTGGCACTGGGCTACGGAGGCCGCGAACAGGATTACCAGGCGCTAGGCGCCACTTTCAAAGGCCGGTATGGGCGCATGGACGGACAGGTGGCGACCATGCGCAATGTCTGGAGCGGGGACGAGATCATTCCCGGCTGTGGACCCATCGGCCCCCAGGGTCAGCGCCCGGAAGGCCCGGCATTGCTCGCCGGCGCGATCGGCCCGAAGAGTATTGAACGCTGCGCACAATGGGCCGATGGCTTGTACGCCTGGTCAGGCAACGGAGAAACCGAAGAGTTGGCAAATGCTTTCGCCCTGGCAGACGCTGCCTGGGAACGGGCTGAACGCAACGATAAACCCTACCATATGGGTGGTTTCTGGTACACGCTTGCAGATAATGGCCAGCAAAAGCTTTACGACTATGTCTACGAATACCTGGATATCGCCGGCCCGGAAATCGCCGCCATGATGGCAGAATCAGTCTCGCGCTCTTCGGCCGACGGGGTGCGTGAGGCACTGGACAATGCCGAGGCAGCCGGCTGCGAGGAGGTCTTCCTGGTGCCCGCCACGGCAGAGCTTGTGGAAATCGAAGCCATGGCCGAGCTATTGCTGAAACGGGGGTAATTTGCCACCCGATCCGGCCTTTCCACGGCACTGAAGTGACGTATACTGTGCGGCCACCGCAACCCCACAAATTGACACACCGCGAGACACTTAATGGCCAAACGAGTCTATCTTTTCAACGAAGGTAACAAGGACGATCGGGAACTCCTGGGCGGCAAGGGCGCCAACCTGTGTGAAATGACCTCCATGGGACTGCCCGTGCCCTTCGGGTTCATCATCACCACCGACACCTGCCGCGAGTATTTCCACGCCGGCAACAAATTGCCAGGCCTGCTCGAACAGGAATACCGGGTTGCCCTCGATATGGTCGAAAAGAAGATGGGCGCGCGTTTCGGCGACCCAAGTAATCCGTTGTTGTTCTCCGTGCGCTCAGGTGCCCCCGTGTCGATGCCGGGCATGATGAACACCATTCTCAATCTGGGCCTGAACGACGAGATTGCGGCTGGACTGGCCGAGAAAACCGGCAATGCTCGTTTTGCCTACGATTCTTATCGTCGCTTTATCTCCATGTTTGCCGATGTGGTGATGGGCGTACCCGGCGAAAAGTTTGAGCACGAGATCGAGCAGTACAAACAGGCCAACGGCAAGGAACTCGACGTCGACATGACTGCCGAGGACTGGCAGGCCATCATTGCCATCTACAAGACCATCGTCGACTTCCCCGAAGACCCATTCACGCAATTGAAAATGGCGGTCGAGGCCGTGTTCCAGTCCTGGCATACTCCCCGCGCGATTTTCTATCGGGAGATGAACAATATTGCCGACACACTGGGCACCGCGGTCAATGTACAGGCCATGGTGTTTGGCAACTTTGGCGAAGATTCAGGTTCCGGCGTTGCATTTACCCGCAACCCATCCACCGGCGAGCGACAGTTCTTCGGCGAGATTCTGTTTAACGCCGCCGGTGAAGACGTGGTCGCGGGTATTCGCACCCCCCTGCCCGTCGAGGCACTCAAAGAGCGCATGCCTGAAGTCTACGACGAGCTGTATCGCACCCAGGAACTGCTCGAAAAGCACTATCGTGACATGCAGGACATGGAATTTACCATCCAGCAGGGTCGCTTCTACATGCTCCAGACCCGTAGCGGTAAACGCACAGGACGCGCTGCAGTGAAGATTGCCGTGGAGATGGTCGGCGAAAACCTGATCACCGAAGGCGAGGCGCTCATGCGCGTCTCGCCGGAACATGTGGAAGCCTTCCTCCATCCCACGGTGGATCCACGCGCCAAGAAAGACATTGTGGCCACGGGCCTGCCGGCGAGCCCTGGTGGCGCCACGGGTGAGATCGTGTTCTCCGCAGAGGAAGCTGAGGAGGTCGCCAAGGCGGGCCGTCCTGTCATTCTGGTGCGCCGCGAAACCACCCCAGAGGATATTCACGGCATGAAAGTCGCTGCCGGCATTCTCACCGAATTGGGCGGCATGACATCGCACGCCGCGGTTGTGGCCCGGGGCATGGGCGTTTGCGCGATCACCGGTTGCGGCAGCCTGAGTATTAACTACGCCGATGGAATCGCCACTACCGAAGACGGCGTGGAAATGAAACGGGGCGACACCATTACCCTGGATGGCACCTCCGGTGAGGTGATGCTCGGTGACATTCCCAAGGCCGAGGCCTCTTCGTCAGATGACTTCCAGACACTGCTGTCCTGGGCGGACAAACACCGCCGCCTGAAGGTGCGCGCCAACGCGGAAACGCCCGAAGATGCTGCCAAGGCGATTGAACTCGGGGCCGAAGGCATTGGCCTGTGCCGCACCGAGCACATGTTCTTCGAGGCGGAGCGCATCGAGAAAATGCGCGCCATGATTCTGTCGGAGACCAAAAAAGAGCGTAAAAAATACCTCAAGGAACTGCGCAAGTTCCAACGCGACGACATGTTCGAACTTTTCAAGGTGATGGATGGCCTGCCGGTCACCATTCGTCTGCTCGATCCTCCACTGCACGAGTTCCTGCCCCACGGCGAAGACGACATGCAGGCCCTGGCCAAGGCTGTCGACAAGCCGGTGGAGAAGGTTCGCGAAATTACCGAGAGCCTGTCCGAAGTAAACCCCATGCTGGGCTTCCGCGGCTGCCGCCTCTCGATCATGTTCCCGGAAATCACTGAAATGCAGGTGCAGGCCATCATGAGTGCGGCCGCCGACGCAGTCGAAGCGGGCTATAAGGCCATGCCCGAGATCATGATCCCACTGGTGGTGAATGTTCGTGAGATTCGCATGATTACCGAGATCATCGACAAAGGCGTTCAGAAAGTGCTGCGCGAGCGTCTGGTGTCTGTGCCCTACAAAGTCGGCACCATGATGGAAACGCCGCGCGCCACACTGGGTGCTGATCGCCTGGCGCCGGAAGTCGAATTCATGAGCTTCGGCACCAATGACCTGACCCAGATGACCTACGGTTTCTCCCGGGATGACGTGGGCAAGTTCATTCCCAGCTACATCGAGAAGAAACTGGTAGAAGACGATCCCTTCGTCACCCTAGACCAGCGAGCGGTGGGTCGCTTGATGGAAATGGCGGTGTCTGAAAGCCGCAAGGTCAAGAAAGGCATTAAGTACGGTATTTGCGGCGAGCATGGCGGTGACCCTCGCTCCATTCGCTTCTGCCACAACCTGGGTCTGGATTACGTCTCCTGCAGCCCCTTCCGGGTGCCTATCGCGCGTATTGCCGCGGCCCAGGCCCACGTGGAGCAGCAGGACGACTAAGCCTGATAGCGGTGGGCGCAGCAAGAGCTGCGCCCACCTCAGTTTCACTCGCCGACAATCTGCTCTTTGAGGACGAACTTCAGCACTTTGCCCGCCGGGTTACGCGGCAGTGCTTCGACCACTTCCATACGCAGCGGCAACTTGTAACGCGCCAGGAACGGATCAGCGAATTCGCGCAGCCCTTCCAGCGTAAGGGACGCTCCCTCGTGCAGCGCAACCACCGCCGTCACCGCCTCGCCCCATTTTTCATCCGGGGTGCCAATGACCGCAACCTCGGCAATGGCCTCGTGCTTGTACAGCACGCCTTCGACCTCTGCCGGGTACACATTCTCACCACCCGAGATCACCATATCCTTGAGTCGGTCGCAGATATACAGGAAGCCCTCATCATCGAGGTATCCGATATCACCTGAGTGGAACCAACCCTCGCTGTCGATGGCAGACGCTGTCGCATCCGGGCGATTCCAATAGCCCTTCATAATATTCGGACCACGCAGACAGATCTCTCCTTTTTCACCCGCGGGCAGCGGCTGGTTATCGGCATCCACAATGCGGGTGCCGCTATACAAGGGCACCTGCCCCGCCGAACCCAGTTTGCTCACGGCATGCTCGGGCGTCAGCAGCGCTGAGAAAGGCGCAGTCTCCGTCAAACCATACCCCTGACAGAAACTGACGTCGCGGGCTCCATAGGTTTCAATCAGCGATTCAGGCACCGGCGCAGCGCCACAAACCAGCACGTCCAGGGAGCTGAGGTCAGTGTCGGCAAACTGCGGCAACTGGGCCATGAACAGGTACATGGCCGGCGCACCGAACATGTGGGTGACCTTGTAGCGCTCGAAATTTTCCAGCACTGCGGCCGGATCGAAGTTGCGCAGCAGGACCAGCTTGGAACCTAGGTGGAAGGAATGCAGCGTCATGACGTTCAGACCGCCAATGTGGAACAGCGGCGCCGCTGTGAGAATGATGTTGTCGCGACTCGCACCAAACGCCATCGAGGCATTGATGTTGTTCCACACGAAGTTGCCATGGGTGAGCATGGCGCCCTTGGGCAGGCCCGTGGTTCCGGAGGTATACATGATCAGGCCTGTTTCGTGCTGATCAACGGCCACTGTACTGGTGAGGGGTTCGCAGGCTGCCCGCTCGCTACTCAGGTGGCGCCAGCCATCCGCCTCGCTTTCGGAGCTGAAATAACGACGGCAGCACAGCTTGTCGAGCGCCGGCTCGACCACCGGACGCAGGGCGTCATCCACCACCAGGCTGTGCACGCCTGCGTCGTTGATAATGAACGTGAGTTCTTCCGCGGTCAGCCGGAAGTTCAGGGGCACGAATATCGCGCCCAGCGCCTGGGTCGCAAACAGGGTTTCCAGCAGGGCCGGATGATTGAAGCCAAGGTAGCCTACGCGGTCGCCCACACAGACACCCGCATCGCGCAGCAGTTGCGCCTGACGGCGCACGCGGTCGGCAAATTCAGCGTAGGTAATCTCTTCCTCTTCAAAGACCACTGCAACCCGGTCGGGGTTCAGGTCCGCTCTACGCAGTGCTGCCGCGGCAAAGTTATAGTCGATTTCAGGGCGGTTCATTGCAGTACCTCTTGTTGATGTTATTAAGCAAGGCCACTGATGCTACCAGAACCCGGGGGGGCTGTTCACGGCTTGTTCATTGCCGTGGCGAATGGACATAATTCATCCAGCTGGTATTAAGCTGGACGCTAAAACCTGATAGGGTTGCGCTCCCTTGCAACACCGCAGAGACAGCCACCATGACCAGCAGCTTTTTCCCGCCCCAGCGCACCCTGATGGGCCCCGGCCCCTCGGACGTATCCCCACGTGTACTGGGCGCCCTCTCCCGCCCCACCATCGGCCACCTGGACCCGCTGTTCGTCCAGCTAATGGATGAGATCAAGGGCCTGCTGCAATATGCATTTCAGACCAGCAACGAACTCACCATTCCGGTCTCAGCACCGGGTTCAGCCGGTATGGAAGCCTGTTTCGTCAACCTGGTGTCTCCCGGCGATACCGTTATTGTCTGCCAGAACGGCGTATTCGGCGGACGCATGAAGGAAAACGTGGAGCGCTGTGGCGCCACCGCCATCATGGTCGAGGATGACTGGGGCCAACCCGTGAGCGTAGACAAGGTGGAGGCCACCTTTGCCGCACATCCCGAAGCCTCTACACTGGCGTTTGTCCACGCAGAGACATCCACCGGTGCGCGCTCTGACGTCGCCGCGCTGTGCGCGCTGGCTAAAGCGAACAACGCGCTGAGTATTGTCGACACCGTTACCTCACTGGGCGGCATCGAACTCAAAGTGGATGAATGGGGTGCCGACGCGGTCTACTCGGGCACCCAGAAGTGCCTGAGCTGTATACCGGGTATTTCACCGGTCACCTTCAGCCCCGCTGCCGTCGAGCGCATCCAGAATCGCGAGCATAAAGTGCAGAGCTGGTTCCTGGATATGCAACTGGTTATGGGTTACTGGGGCCCCAATGCCAAACGCGCCTACCACCACACAGCCCCGGTGAACGATCTTTACGCGCTGCATGAGTCTCTAGTCATGCTGCAGGAGGAAGGTCTGGAAAACGCTCACGCCCGCCACCTGCGCAATCACAAGGCCCTGGTAGCCGGCCTGGAGGCAATGGGCCTGAGTATGGCTGTGGCAGAGGAACATCGCCTGCCCCAGCTCAATGCCGTCAACATTCCCGATGGCGTCAACGATGCGGAGGTGCGCTCCGCACTGCTGCAGGATTTCAATCTCGAGATCGGCGCCGGCCTCGGCGCTCTGGCAGGCAAGACCTGGCGCATTGGCCTGATGGGCCACGCCAGCAGCGAGCGCAATGTACTCGCGTGCCTGACAGCGCTGGAAGCGGTGCTCGGTCGCCAGGGTGCGGCTACTACCACCGGCGCCGCCCTGCCCGCCGCCAAGGCCCAACTCAAGGGCTGACTAGCATCTCCCAGAAGATGGTGGCCCGATCAGGTCCACCGTCCCGGGACACCACATACTTCACGTGCTCCCAGCGGCCAGCCTGCTGATCGAGCTCAATACCCCACAGCGGGTCGATCTCATGGGGCAACATCGAATAGCGAATATCGATGACCCGATTCGGGTGTTTTGGATCCAGGGCAATATAGCCATTGCTGAACCAACGGAAACGCTCGATATCCCGCCCCTGCTGTGAATCAAGGTCCAGCCAGGGCACATCTCGCTGCGCATCAAACTTAAGCACCGAATTGCCCGCGAACACTTTCGGTCGCCAGGTGGCCCGCACCGCATCCACGTAATAGCGTCCATCGTGTGCATAAACGGTTTTCCACAGCAGAATATTGGCGAAACTGGGCTTCGCCTCCAGGCCCTCAGCAATATGACCGCGGCTAGTGGCCAACTCTCGCCCCATCTCCACGGCCGCTTCGCGCTGATACAGGCCAAGGCCCAGGTAGCACAGCGCCCAGACCAGCCCGACTCGCGCTACGCTCGGCTTGCGCAACCACCAGGCCAGTAACACAAACAGCAGTACGGGCAGCGTAAACAGCGGGTCGATAATTGATATGGTGTTCCAGGCAAACCGCTCATCGCTGAACGGCCACAACAGCATCGTGCCGTACGTGGTACAGGCATCCAGCAAGGCGTGAGTGGCATAACCCAGCGTACAGAACAACCACGTCTGGTGGAACGCGAGCCCGCGTCGGCGCCCCAGCAAACCGTGTAAAACCAGCGCGCAGATTGCGCCGCCCAGCGGAATAAATATCAGCGAGTGGGTGAACTGACGGTGGTACTCTAGAAAGAGCAATGGGTCCTCAGATGAGCGGATAAGCACATCGAGATCCGGAGCCATGCCTGCAAGAAACCCAAGCAAGCCTGCGGCGGCGACGGTATGTGATTTACTCAGCGACTGGGGCAGTGCCGCCCCCAGTGTCCCCTGCGTGAGTGGATCCATAAAAAGTTCCCTGCGAAAAACCTCAATAAAGTTACAGAAAAGCACTCCCCGCAACCACCGACCATCGGCTACTATTTTTAACAATTTTTAACGCAACACCGACACGACCACACGGTCAAAACGGTAGGTTCCTCGGAGATTCCAGTAATGAAAACCCTCAAAACTCTCGGCATTGTCACCTGCATGACGCTGGTATCTGCCTGCACCACCAATCCCTACACCGGTGAGCAGCAGGCCAGCAAAGCCGCTACCTACGGTGCTGCGGCGGCGCTGGGCTGCGGCCTGATCGGCGCCATTGATTCCGGCAAGCACGCTCGAAATGCTGCCCTTGGTTGCGGCGCTATTGGCGCCGGCGTCGGCGCTTATATGGATGTTCAGGAGTCGAAGTTACGGGCAGAACTGCAGGGCACAGGCGTTCAGGTGGCTCGCGAAGGCGACAATATCCGCCTGATCATGCCGGGTAACATCACCTTTGAAACTGATTCCTACAACCTGAAATCCAGCTTCTACCCGGTACTGAATTCCGTCGGTACCGTGTTGGCCAAATACCATGACACCACCATCCGCGTCTCCGGTCACACCGACAACACCGGTAGCCGCGCCTACAATCAGACCCTGTCTGAGCGCCGCGCTGCATCCGTGGCCGACTATCTGGCGACCACCCAGGTGGCGCGCGATCGCATGCTCGTCGAAGGCCGCGCATTTGATCAGCCCATCGCAGATAATTCTACCCCCGCCGGCCGGGCCGCCAACCGGCGCGTTGAGCTCTACATCCTGCCCAAGACCATCTAGCGGATATCGAAGGAGTAATACAGGTCTACAGAACTTTCCAGCCGGCTCACCACTTCCAGCCAGAGCCGGCTTTGCAGGTATAAGCGCGCCGTGAACACATTAATGGGCTCGTAAATACCCACCCCATAGGACACATAGATTCGACTGCCGATATAGCCGCTGACCGTAGCGGCTGTATCATCTTCCGAACCGCTGGTACCAAACGCCACATCGCTGATTAACGGCATGCGGTTAAGTTCGTTCACGATCCCGCTGCGATTCACGACATCGGCCCCTACCGCCAGGGCCAGCGCCGTGCCATCGGCGCCGGCACCCGCATCGAGGCCTCGACCACGCACCAGGTAGGACATGGCTTCGCTCTGGCTCATCACCGGATTGGAATACACCTCCAGTTCTGCGTCATCCAGCGTGCCAGTAAGGCGTGCGCCGACGGTGACACCATCGACACGGATCTCGCGCTCTGCTCCGATATCGAGTTCCGGATTTTCTGGCGGGCCGGAAAAAGCGATGGTGCCACGTTGAATACTCAGCCGCTGCTGGTAAGCGCGCAACTCACCTCCAAGCAGATTCAGGGTACCGAAAACCTGCAGGGGCGTAGTGGGTGTCTGCACAAGTTTCAAATCACCACCGAGCACGGCTTGTACTGCCTCGCCCTCAACCCGGAAGCGATCGCGGACCCGCACCCAGACATCGGCATTCACGGCAATCGGCGATTCGGTGAGCAACGCATTGCCCTGAGCGTCTACTATGACCACGTCATTTGAAATCGCCACACTGCCCGCGGGCAGCTGTTCGTGACGCAACACAGCCTCGTGGACCATGACTTCACCGCTAATGCTCAGCTGTCGCTGCGCATAGCCAATCTCCAGCGTTTCCGATACCAGCAGCTCTGACGCCGGCGGCATCAGCACTTGGTGCCGCCCTCCCGTGACAGCAAGCTGTAAGGTCAGCTCGGGCTGCACCGTCAACGGCCCCTGAAATTCCACATAACCGCCGCCGAGAATAGCCTCACCACGGATATCCCCCTCACCCTCACGCAGCCTCAACTGCAGTGCCAGGTCAGACAACTCCGTGGGATTGGTCACCATCAGCACTCTGCCATCCACCAGAGAGAGGTCGGCACTGACCAGCGGCGACGTGACTGGGCCCGCCAGTTCGGCAGTACCGGACAACCTGCCCTCCAGGCTGGACAACTGCGGGAACCAGGGTGAGAAGCTGGTCATATTTAGCGCATCCACTTTTACGCCCAGCTGCATGGCGTCAGCTTGATCGGAGGGCAGTGATCCTTCTAAGAGCACCACATCGCGGCCATCGCGTCTTACCAGGCCACTAAGCAACAGCTCGCCGCTGTCCTGACGCTTGGCATGTAAAGCGATTTTTTCGTAATGCGCCCGCACCTGCTCACCCATGCCATAGCGCCGCACCACCTGCAGGTTTTCGCCACTCAACAATCCTTCCACCTGCGGTGCCTGGCCCGGCTGCCATCTGGCCGTTGCCCTGCCATGCACTTGCCCCCGCAATCTCATACCCGGCGGCAGAGCCGCCTCCAGGGCGCGTATATTGCCCGCCATAGCCAGCGCTACATCGCCGCGCTCACCGACAATCAGCTGTTCTGCGCAGACTTCAAAGTGGCTGTGATACCAGCAGTTCGGGGATACCGAGAACTCTTGCTCCGCCGCTGAGTAAGCCAGCGTCACCGGATCGCGCAATTGCCAGGGGCCTGCGGCGGTCTCCAGCTGAGCTGGCGCCAAAGTACCGCGCCACTGGCCCTCCACAAATGTCCCCTGTAATCGCAAATCTCCCGCCACGGCGCCATCGAGACGGACACGAGCCTGGTGGGCAGCGACACTACCGCCGGTCGTCAGGTGCACGCCAAACCTGCGCTCGGCTGTGCCGATGTCGGCCGCCTTCAGGTCGACACGAAAGTGCGCGCCAGGCAGATCATATTCACCGCGTAAATCCGCTTGTCCGATCTTCAGGTCGTTATACGCAAGACCGGTGGCTTTACCGTTAATCTTTAAGGCTGTCAGTTTTGTGCCACCCTCCGCGCTAAGGGCGAGTTGGCCGCGCCCCTCGGGCAACCAGCGCGCCAGATCGTCGACGCTGGCCTCGATGCGCACCTCGTCCTCGGTTATCTGCGCATCGAGGGCTGCACCATTGACAACGGCTGTCAGAGAGCCCGGCAACAGCGCTCCCTCGGAAGACACCCCGGCGGCCCCCTCCAGGTGGGCAGGTAGTGCAGCAACTTCTCCATCCAGCGCCATGTCGGCAACCTGCACTGACCACACCGTCTCATCACCAGCCGCGGTGAATTGCAGGCGCCCATTTAAACGGCCCGGTGCCAGGGATACCGGCAAAGCAAACCCTGCGCTGTGCAGCTCACCTTCGACCCGCCAGGGTATTTCAGCGTACGCGACCCCTGACAGCAGCAGCTCACTGTCAGTACCGCTGTCACGAAAATACACATCCGATATCTGCAGCTCGGGCGCCAACCACTGCAATCGGCCACTGACCGCCAATCCACTGTAGCCCTCGCCTTGCAGCGTAGCGGAAAAGTCCGCGCGATGCTCTCCCAGGAGGGCTCCCTGCACAGTGCCTGACACAGGACCGGCCACGGCGAGATCGGTGGCAGCCAGCGCCGCAACCTGGTTACCCAGTGGCATGGGTTCTGCCCAGGTCAGCGTCCACTCGGCGGCGTAGGGCAACTGCGGCTGGGTGAGATCGATTTGCGCAGTGGCCTTGGCATCCAGCTCGCCAGGGCTGGACATTGCCAGGTGTAAGTCGTCGATCGGACCCACGGCATTGAAACTAATGTCTCGCTCCCCCGCGATCGGCTCCAGGGCGGCGCTATCTGAGATAATGTTTCCATCCAGAGACAGCGGCCAGCCATCTGCCAGCTGAGCGGTACCGCTTGCCCGGAGGCCGCCAAGCTCTGGCGAGGACACCGATAGCTGAACAAGAGACACATCAGCCCCCGACCAACGCCCGGCGAGAGACGCATCGGTCAGCGACATACGGGCCGCGTTAATATTGAGATCGATGCGCTGCGCCGACAGGCTGTCTATTTCCAGCGCCAGGGGCAATACCAGTTCCGAAGGCACAAAGGCCTCCTCTCCCGGCTCATCGGCGGTGTCCAGAGTCAGCTCGCCCTGTACCAGCTCCACCCTCGCAATCGATATAGCATCGCGCCGCGCTGTGCCTGACAGGCGCGCATCCTGATGCTGCCAGTCACCGCCTTGCCACGCGACCCTGCCGCGTTCCATTGCCAGGTCAAAACAAACCTCGCTCACCCACAAACAGCCCGGCTCTAGCGAAAGCGTGACACCCGACAGCGATATGTCGACGGCTTCCAGTGACAATTCAGCGCGTGCCAGGCGCAACTGGCCGAACAGGCTTCCGCTGGTGTACTCAAACTGCACGGGGGCTATGCCCTCGGCCCAGGTAATCAACCGCCGGGTGCCAGCATCACTGAATAGCAACAGCCAGAGCACCAACAGCATCGCCGCCAGTAATGCCAGAGTGGCGTATACCGCTCTCAAAACTCGGCTCCGATACTCAAATGCACGCGCCAGGACGGGTCATCCTCTGTTACCGGATTCGCCAGATCCAGCCGCACAGCACCGACTGGCGTGATGTAGTGCACGCCAAAACCAACACCCACGTTGGCGTCAAATTCACCCTCATCGAAAGCATCGCCAGCGTCTACAAATAAAGCTGCCCGCCATTGCTCTCGCACCTGATACTGGTATTCCGCGCTAACGGTAAACAGCCGGTCGCCACCCACGATCAGGGTGACATCTTCTCCGAGTTCATCCTGCACCGTGATTTCATTGCCAATGGACTGATAACTGTAGCCACGAATACTCTGAGAACCGCCGGCAAAGAAGTTCAGCGAAGGCGCCAACTCAGGCCGGTCACCGTCGGACAAAAAGGCCATCCCAACTTCCGAACGCATGACCACACGATGGCGATCTGCGAGCGAGCCTACATAGCCGAAATTGGCCGCCAGGCGCACCAGATCAATATCGGATCCGGCATCTTCTGCACCGCCCTCGATCCGATACCACTGACTGAAAGCACTTCTTGGATTGAGGGGATCACCCGCGCGTTTGCGTTGCGAGAGTGAAAATCCGGGCAACAGATAGTCGCTCTCGCGATCAATACCCTCGGCCTCCCAGGACTCGGTCAAATGCCGCACGCCGTAGGCATACACCCAATCGTCGCTGTTAATTTCACGGCGCACATAAAACTCTTCCTGGTTGCTATCTAGGTCGCCGAATTCATTGTCCTCAAGACGGGCACCGAACTGCAGCACATCGTCGTTGGGATGAGATAGCGGGATAAAGTAGGCAAATCGCCCGCTGGGATTCACCGGCGAATACATCAGGCGCGTCTCCTGGCTGTGACCCCGGCTATTCAACCGCGGCGTGCGCCAGGTGACGGACAGGCGCTCTTCGGTATCGGTGCTGAAACCAATACCAAGATCGACACTGTGGCGGCGAGCAGGATACAGGGCCAGGTCTAGCGGTATTTCCTCCTCAGTCATCGCATCGCGATCCGGCCGCAGGATTACCGTGGAGAAATAGCCGGTGCGCTGCAGATTCGCCTGGGTTCGCTGCAACAGGGCCTGGTCGTAGGGCGCGCCCTCATCGGCTTCATTCAGCGCCAGAATCAGGCTGTCCTGCAACAAGTCCTGGTCATAGCGCGTGGCGCCAAAACGGTAGCGCGGCCCGCTCTCGTAGTGAAGATACACATCAGCGGTGTTGCCCAGTGGCTCCACCTGCACTTCGCTGCGGGCGAAGCGCGCATCGAAATAACCGCGCCGCAGACCGAGTGAACTCATGCGCGACTTGAATTGACCGTAAGTCTCATGGTTCAGTACATCGCCCGGCTGCAAGGTCTGCTCGGCGAGCAAGCCAACAAACGCTCCATCCTCGGCCGCCGCGCCATTGACCTTGACCTCGACGATGCGCAAACGCGCGGGTTCGCCCGGGTCAACCTCAATATGCAAGCGCCAGGGGTTGGCACTACGATCGAGGTCCAGGCTCACCGTGGCATTGTAATACCCCAGCGCCTGCAGGCTTTTAGTGACATTCTCCCGGGCGGAGAAAATGTAGTTGGTGCGACTCTGAGCCGAGTCCGGCAGATCGCCCAGCCAGGCCCGGGCGTTGTCCCGGAGCTCACCAGACAGGCCAGTTAGCTCAAGTTCCAGTGTCTGGGCCTGAGCGTTCCAGGCCGGGAGTACGAGGACCAGCAGTGCTATAAGTGCCTGTGGAATTCTCGCCTTCAATGGGTGGTCGCAGTGCCCCAGTAGTTATAGCCGGCAATACGCGGCGTTCCGGGAATATAGCTGTTCTCCATGCTCTGAATGCTGAAACCGCCCTGCGCGACAATGGCGGGAATATCCCGATTGAGGTTGCAGCCCCCGGCCATTGCACTCCACAGAGGATTGAGGCGCTCCTGCCAGCGCTGCACATCCGCATCCGGCGCTTTGCCGTGCTCGCAGAAAATAATACACCCTCCAGGGCGCAGCACCCGGGCCATGCCCTCCAGGGCCGCTACCGGATCGGGTATCGTGCACAACGAGTAGGTCACCAGAACCGAATCAACGGCGTTATCTTCAAGCGGAATCTGTTCGCCGGGAAGGCCAATAAACTCCACCTCAAAATCGAGGCCACGAGCGCGTTCGCCTGCCAGCTTCCAGGATTCCTCCGACGGGTCCAGGCCAATCACCTTGTCGACCTTGGCGGCATCGTAGTACGGCAGATTGAGTCCGGTGCCGATACCGATCTCCAGCACCACGCCCTCGGCCTTTGGCACCACTTTCTCCCGCTGCTTCATCATGGGCTTGGTGCTGCAGGCGCAATTGATAAAGCGAGGCAGAATATACTTATCGTAAACACCCATGGCCTGGCTACCTCGCTGACAGGTTATTGGTAGGCTTCAGGATCGAGGCGACGCATCTCCGACTCAATCCACTCTTCTATCTCGACCATCATCTCGTCCTGGTCGCGCCCCTCAGATGGAATAGGCGCACCGATAGACACATCTATAGTACCCGGAATAAACCAGAATGTTCCCCTTGGCCAACACTTTGCCGAGGTCACAGCGATCGGGATGATCGACGCGCCTGTCAGTGTGGCCAGGCGAGTGGCGCCGGTTTTATATTTTCCTTGCGAACCGCGCTCTGAGCGGGTGCCCTCAGGAAACATGATAATCCACTTGCCCTGGTCCATAAGCACCTCGCCCTGCCCGGCCACCTTGGTCCAGGCCTCCGAACGCTTGCTGCGGTCAATATGAATCATGTTCAGGCGCCCCATGGCCCAGCCAAACACGGGAATGCGCAGCAATTCCTGCTTGAACACATAGGCCAACATGCGCGGCATCCAGGCCGGAAAGAAAAACGTCTCCCAGGTGGACTGATGCTTGGGGCAAAGAATAGTGCGCTGCATATCATCCGGTGTAGGCAGGTTCTCCTGCCCGCGCACCCGGTACTTGACTCCACCGACAATGCGGGCCGCGCCAATAACGCCGCTCAGCCAGGGCACGCCGAACCAGCGCCACAGCAGCCGGTCACCAACGAAAATGGAACATATCAGCAACCCCAGGCCCATGGGGATGAGTGACACCACCAACCAGGTGAACACCAGCAGCGATCGAAATGCGTTCATGTAGTACCTCAGAAGACTCACGGGGTGCATTAAACCAGAGCAGGCCCACTGAGAAAACCTGTACGCAGCCTGATACCTGCTTCCCTAAGCCTTGATGGCCGCTGTAATATATGGGGTTTGCTGGACGTTCAGGAGCAATGGCGTGCACAGGAACCCCCAATCAGGATTAATCCCACCGGCCAATGGCGCCTGGGCCTGGCTGGCTCCGGGCAACAGCTGGGGCTGGAGCAATGCCGGGCTGATCAGTGACGGCGAGGAAAGCCTGCTAGTAGATACGCTCTACGACCTGGAGCTGACCGACGAAATGCTCGCAAAAATGCGCGACGCCGAGCCCCTGGCGAACAACATCGACACTCTGGTCAACACCCATGCCAACGGCGACCACTGCCACGGCAATGAACTGGTATGCGGCGCAGAGATTATCGCCTCGTCCGCCTCAGCCGCAGAGATGGCCGAGCTACCGCCCGAAGCCATGGCTGCGATTGTCGCCATGGCTCCCGACATGGGCGAAATGGGTCGCTACTTTCTCGACTGCTTCGGACAGTTCAAGTTCGAGGGCATTACCTTTACCCCACCGACCAAGACCTTCGAAGGGGAATTACACCTGCAGGTGGGCGATAAACCCGTGGAGCTGATAGAGGTAGGCCCCGCCCATACCCGCGGCGACATTCTCGTCCACTCCCCCAAGGACCGGGTGGTGTACACCGGCGACATTCTGTTTATCGAGGGCACACCAATTATCTGGGAGGGTCCCGTGAACAACTGGACCGAGGCCTGTCGCCGGATCGAGGCGATGGATGTCGATCACATTGTTCCCGGCCACGGCCCCATCACCGACAAGCACGGTGTTGCGGCGGTGCGCCAGTATCTCGAGTTTGTACACGAACAGGCACGCCAGCGCTACGACGCTGGCATGAGCGCCTTTGACGCTGCCAAAGATATCGAATTGGCCGAGTACTCGGCCTGGTCAGACCCGGAGCGCATCGCCGTCAATGTGGACTCACTGTACCGTGAGTTTCGCGGTGAACAGGCCGCATCAGATGTATTTGAACTGTTCGCCAGAATGGCTGCCCTTGCCGGCTACGACGTTGCCACGCCATGAAGAAGCCCGTCTCCAAGGCCGACATCCGCGCCCAGCTTGAGCAGGAAACGAAACGTTTCCTGACCGAGGGCGGCCAGGTGCAGAATGTGCCGCGAGGTACCAGCGGCAAAGACCCAGCAGACGCCCCCCTGTTTCTTAATCGACGCCTGTTTGTGGAGCCCAGTGCGCCGCGCACGCTCGTACCCGAAGTGGTTGCGGCGATTGAGGCACGGCGCAAGGAACGACTAAAGCGCACTCCCGCACCGAAGCGCTCGCGTTTGCGCAAACCGCGACGCAAGATTATCTACGACGATTTTGGTGAACCACTGAGAAAGGTGTGGGTTGAGGATTAGCCAGGCATAGCAGTCTCAACGCCGGCGCTGCAGGCAAAAGAAAAGGGGCCACAGGGGCCCCTTAAATTTCAGGAGGTATTGCTCAGGAGCGGCGACGCAGACCTGTGAGTGCACCACCGAGGGCCAGCAAGGCACCACCGGCTGCACCGATCAGGAACAGCGGAGAGGCAGTAGTGGGCATTTCGACCACTTCTTCCTCAATCACAACCATATCAGCCGCATCGGGACCGTCCTCGTCGTGAACCGCCAGTGCAAAGCGATCCTCAGGCAGGTAAACGTTCAGCTGCTGGCCGCGCATCAGGTCAGATGCACGATAGCTGCGACCGCCGATATCGGCACGCCAGCTGCTATCCAGCTGTACTGAGCGGCTGTCACCCATAGTACCGTCGGTGTGAACGGTGCGGAAAGTCATGCGATTACCACGCACGCGAACCACTTCGATCACAGCCTTGGCATACAGCTCGCCGTCTTTCTCGTACACAGACTGACAGGTCTGGGCGATGTCAGGATTGACTGCCAGAACTTCAGCAGACCAGTTCAGATCAGCACAGGTAACGCTGCTCTCCGTACGGTCTTGTGCCATTGTGGAGCCCGCGGACAGAGCCAGGGCCATACCTACTGCAACTACCATCTTCTTCTGCATGTCAATTCCTCCTTAGTTTTGATTGACATAGGGTTCGTCGAGTGTCGCCGTCACGATAAATCGCTGCGGCGCATGCCCGACAAAGTAAAACGGGTAACAGGTGACCAGAGTGACTGTCTGATCACGGGTCTCTTTCAACAGGCGGGTGTCGTCGATTTCGACGATGTGTGTTTCGTCGATGACAAAGCGCTTCTCCCCTTCTAGGGTTTGCAACACGATCGCATCGCCGACCTTGATATCCTTGAGTGCGCGAAAGTAGCCATCGCGGTGACCGGAAATACCGATATTGCCACCTTCGTGCGGGTAGGCCATGCCGTCGATTACACCTGCAGCGCGGTCCATCACCAACTCGGTATTGGTCTGGTAAACAGGGACTTTGAGGTTCACGCTAGGCACTTCGAGTACACCGAGTACCGGCGGCAGATCTTCGAGAAGGCTGGCCTGGTAATCGGCCACCCGGCCAGGGGCCCAGAGGGTGGTGTCGGGGGCGCCAACGTTTTTGAAATCGGCAGGATTCTCAGGCACAGCAGGGACGGGAGGCGCGACCTCGCTGGCAGCCTGGGCAACCGCAAGTTGTTCCTGGAACGCATCGATAGCACCGCGGCGCTCTACTTCCCCCTGGGCCAACTGGACCAGAAAAAAACCGAGCAACAATACCCCTGCCACATAACTGGCAGCTTCACCGACGCGGATGAACGCTGGACGAACACTCATATTATGTGTCGCTATCCCCTGATAGATCTCTTGTTTATTCTAGTAGGTTCTAGAGATGTTGCTAGTTTATTCAAATATTGTGACAAATCCACGAATCCTTCTCGCCCCTAGATCATGGCTCCCTGTTCAGCATGATCTTGTTTTCCAATAATGTAGACCATTCTCGCCATTACACCATGCGCTAAATCACAAAATACTTTTAAAACTACAGAAAACAACAATACGGAGATCAGCAGCTTGGATATTCAACCGTTCAGTATCGCTATCGATCAGCAGGAACTCGACGATTTAAGTGCCCGCCTGCGCAATACGCGTTGGCCCGAGGCAGAGACCTGCGAGGGCTGGGATCAGGGAATTCCCCTGTCCTACACCCGTGAGCTGGCCCGCTACTGGCTGGAAGACTATGACTGGCGTCGCTGCGAGCACATGCTCAACCGCTGGGATCACTTCACCACGGAGATCGACGGCCTCAACATTCATTTTATTCACCAGCGCAGCCAGGAACCCGATGCGCGCCCGCTGATTATCTCGCATGGCTGGCCCGGCTCCATTATTGAGTTCCACAAAATTATCGACGCTCTCACCGACCCCGTCGCTCACGGTGGCGACGCTGCCGATGCCTTTCATGTGGTAGCCCCTTCCCTGCCTGGCTATGGTTTTTCCGGCAAACCCACTCGCACCGGCATGAGCGCGGATGCCATTGGTCGCCTGTGGGGCAAGCTAATGGACCGCCTGGGCTACGACCAGTATTTCGCACAGGGCGGCGACTGGGGCAGCATCGTCACCCAGGCCATGGGGCAGTCAGAGACCGAACACTGTGCTGGCATTCATGTAAACATGCCCATTGCAGCCCCTGACCCTGAGACCATGGATGATCTCACCGAGGCCGAGCAACAAGCGTTGACGGACCTGGCTTTCTACAATGACTGGGACTCGGGTTATTCCAAACAGCAATCGACCCGCCCGCAATCGCTGGGCTACGGCCTGGCAGATTCACCCGTCGGACAAATGGCCTGGATTATGGAGAAATTTTACGCCTGGACCGACAACAAGATAAATGGCGTAAAGCACCCGGAGAACGTGCTTACACGCGATGAGTTGCTGGACAACGTCATGCTGTATTGGCTGAACAATTGCGCCGCCAGCTCTGCACGACTCTACTGGGAGAGTTTTAAGAACCCCAACCTGGGGCCTATCGATATGCCGGTGGGTTGCTCAATTTTTCCCCGCGAAATCATGCGCACCAGTAAGCGCTGGGCCGAGAAACGCTTCAGCAATTTGTTGTACTGGAATGAGCTCGAACGCGGCGGCCACTTCGCCGCAATGGAGCAACCGGAAGTCTTTGTGAACGAGGTGCGCGCCTGCTTTCGCAAAATGCGCTAGCGATCGAAGTCGTCGCCGGTGTTGAGGCTATTGCTAAATGGCCGAGGCACCGGCTTAACTGCCACCTCTGAATCGGGCAACGCATAGTCCGAATCATCTATGCAATCGACGTCGAACCCGGCGTCCATATCTTCCAGCTTCGACGATGGCTCCCGGCCGATAAACGACAGGTTGTCCAGCGCCGGATCAGCGGCCTCAGCAGATGCTTGCGGCTCAGTAGTCTCGACATCCGGCACCACCTGCACCTGTAATGCCCGCGCCTGGTCAGCCAACGTGCCGCTCACTTTCAACCCGCGCCCTGTCGCCAGCCGCGCCTGGATGGGGTTCTGCAACTGCACCTGCAGGGTTTCTTCGCCGGCCTCTGGCTGCAATGGTTCGTTATCCGCCACTGCCTCGCTCTCGGCCTGCAGAGGTGAGTTTTCTATCTCATCCCGCTCAGCACGCTGGCGCATAACCTCGTTGGCGCAATCGGCCCAGCGTCCAAAGTGCGACGATTCCGCCGGATCAGGCATACGATGCTTGCGAAAGTCACGCATCGCATTCATGAAACGCTGTTTTACTGCGCGGTAGTGATAAATGTGATCGTCGGTGGTCAGCGGCAGTAAATCGCCGCCGCGAATCACCAGCATTTTTGGCGGCAGCTGCCCTTGCAGCCCGTGGAGCAAGTCGGCCAGAAAGCACAGCCGGAATGCAGAGTGAATCGTCGTCTTACCCTGGGTATCGCAGGGTATATAAAGGAAATTGCCCAGTTCGGAATAACCACTGGTACGCATCAGTAAATTAGCCGAACCCGACAAGGGGCCGAGTGCAAGTTGACCGTTGACAATGAAATCGACCCCGTCGCGCATGGCCTGCAGTGTCTGGCTGCGGCGCTGGGGTTCGCGGATATCCCAATTGATGAGCGTGACCTGTTTTCCCTCGGCGAGCAGAGACTCGGCGACGTCATCCTGACGGGTCATTGTGTCGCCAGGTTCAGTAGTGCCAGCGTCGGGGGGAATACCGTGATCGGGGTTTTCGAGATGGAGGCGTTCCATCCAGCAGGCGAAGGGAGACTCGCGAAACAGAACGAGGTCTTCTGATGTATAGGTTACGGCGTTATCAACACTGTAGCGGTACATGGCCTGCTTGTTATGTCCCCTTGGTCGCAAACCGCGCGGAGCATCCATTGCGTCCGTGCCGTTTGGTTATTTATATCGGAATGCCCGGCCAGTGTAAACGACCGCCGGGCACTCAGGATACGCCGCTAGCCCATGACGATGCTGGCGAGCCGTGCCCGGTGCCAGGGGCCATCGCCCCACAACATCTGGCTGTGCTTCTGGCGCTTGAAAAACAGGTGCACAAAACACTCCCAGGTAAAGCCGATGCCACCGTGGCATTGGACAGAGCGACTGCTGGCAGAGGCCGCCATATCACTGGCAGCGGACTGCGCCATGTGGGCGTAGCGCGCCGCTTCCTCCGGCTCCGTATCCCAGGCACAGGCTGCGCTGTACACCAGAGACTTGGCCCGATCGATATCGACCATGACATCCACCAGCTGGTGCTTGACCGCCTGGAAGAATCCCAGAGGTCGATCGAACTGCTGACGCTGGTTGGCGTAATCCACGGTGGTTTGCAGTTGCCATTCTCCCGCGCCCACCATATCTGCCGCGTACAGCGTCCAGATCGCTGGCATCGAGCGCGCAAATGCCGCGCTGGCATCGGCGCAGACCTGCATCGCCTCGACACCGGCAAAAACCACCCTGCCCTGATCGCGACTGAGGTCGACAATCGCATCCGCCTGCACGTCAACACCCGGCGCGTCCACCGCCAACCAGTAGAGCCCGGTGGTATCGCCATTGCGGGCACATACCAATAAATGACTTACCTTGCCGATATCCTGGACAAAGCAGGCGGTCCCATTCAGTTTACCGTCGATACATTCAACCGGCGTCTGGGACAAATCCCAGGAGCCATTGGCATCACTCACAGCCAGGCTGGCAGTCGCCCCTTCCGCAATCGCCTCGAGCGGTGCCTCGCCACCGGCGCCAGCGGCGCCCAGCAGATAGCTCGCTGATAGTGTTGGTAACAGCGGGCAGGGAAACGCCGCGCGCCCCAGCTCTTCACAGAGGCCGGCAACCGCCACCAGCGGCATACCGACGCCGCCTTGTGCCTCGGGCACTGCCAGCAGCCCCCAGCCCAGCTCCTGCATCTGCGCCCACAGCGCTTCATCCCAATGTAGTGCGGGGCCGCGCTCAGGGGTAGGATCGCCGGCAACCATGCCGTGGAGTACATCTGCGGTAAATTTCTCTGCCAGCAGCTTGCGCGCAGAATCTTTCAGTAATGCGGCTTCTTCAGTGAAACCAAAATTATCAGGTTGTGTCATTGTCGTTATCCTTATTTTGATTTCGCCATGCCTAGTACGCGCTCGCCGAGAATATTGCGCTGCACCTCGCTGGTGCCTGCCGCAATAGTGAAGCCGAAGGAATTCATGTAGGCCATAGGCCATTGGCCGCCATCGGGCGCGCTACCATCGCCGAGGTAAAGCGACGCGGCTGCGCCCTCGATGTCCATGGCGATGCCAGCAGAATCCTGCATGATTTCACTCATCAGCAGCTTGTTTTGCAGCGCCAGGCGCATGGGATGATCCAGCAATTCAGTGACCCGTCCACGCCGGTTATTTTCCGCCAGCCCCTGCTCGCGAATCAGCTGCTGCATGATCTGGTCACGCACCAGGGGATCTTCTGCCGCCGTGGCGCCATTGCGGGCCGTACGTCGCGCCAGATCGATCAGCGCCATCGCGCTGGTATTGTGGGTGGACTCGCTCTTCATGCCA
Organism: Halioglobus sp. HI00S01; assembly: GCF_001635445.1. Classification (NCBI taxonomy): domain Bacteria; kingdom Pseudomonadati; phylum Pseudomonadota; class Gammaproteobacteria; order Cellvibrionales; family Halieaceae; genus Halioglobus; species Halioglobus sp. HI00S01. Next base: position 31,945 of record NZ_LWEE01000010.1, on the reverse strand, counting down.
CCAGAGCTCGGGGTGACCAGCTCGCCCGCGCCGCGTTCGTGCGCCAGTGTGGTCATGGCGACCTGCCAGCCCTTGCCCAGCTCGTCGAGCCGGTAACTGTCGTCCACCTCCAAATCCTCGAAGATCACCTCGTTAAAACCGGTCTCGCCGGTAATTTTGATCAGCGGGCGAACGGTTACGCCCTTGCCCAGTGCAGATTTGATCGGCACCACAAAATACGAGAGCCCGTCGTGCTTGACCGACTTGTCAGTCCGCAGCAACAAAATCATCCACTCCGCAAAATGCGCCAGCGACGTCCAGACTTTGTGCCCGTTGATCACCCACTTGTCGCCCTTGCGCTCGGCGAACGTCTGGACGCTGGCGAGATCGGAACCCGCGCCCGGCTCAGAGAAGCCCTGGCACCAGATGTCCTCACCGGAAAACAACTTCGGCAGCAGGCGCTGCTTGAGCTCCTCCTGAGCGTGATAAAACACCGTGGGTGCCGCCATACCCAGCCCGATCACATTGGGCATAAAGGGCGTGCGCGCACGGCGCATTTCCTCGTTGGCGATGCGCTGACAATTCTGTCGACCGCCGCCGCCCACTTCCACGGGGTAATCGCAGCCCACCAGGCCCGCATCGTAGGCAGATTTCTGCCAGGCCTGCAGATAGCTCAGCTGATCGGTGGTCATGATCTCCAGGGGTGACTGCGGCAACCTGACGGTGGGTGGCTCAGGGGTATTTTCTGCCAACCAGGCCTGCGCGTGGGCCCTGTATTCTGCCTGTTCAGGCGTGTCCTTCTGCTGATCAGCTGACATGGCTTCTCCTTCCTATTTATAAAGTTATGGTGAATACGGATGTGGGTTAAAAGAGGATGTACTGACTAGTAGTGCGGCGGTTTCTCCTGCACGGTAGCGCCGCTGCCCGCCTCGATTGAGGCCGCCTGCTCGTCCTGGCGCTGCTTGAGTAGGGTCATCTGCCGGCGCAACACCAGGATCTCCTGCTGCTGTTCGGTCAGGGCCTCATTCAGAGCGGCAATAGTATTTTCCTGGAAGGCGAGTTGGCTCTGCAGGTCGATAACCTGCTGCTGCAGTTGCTCCAGCTCGGACATGAAACTCCCTATCGGCCACTCCCGGCGGCCACTTGCGTTACCAAAGCTAACTAATATACTGCCCCGCTTTCAAGAATGACACGGGCAATCACCCCTCATGAGCAAGAAAAAAGGACAGCGGCTGGTCTACTCCACCGACGGCGGACGGCTGTGCCCTCAGTGCCACCGGCCGGTAGGGGACTGCGTCTGTGGCAAGGACAAACCCGCCTACACCGGTGATGGCATTGTCAGGCTGCACCGCGAGACCAAGGGCCGCGGGGGCAAAGCCGTGACCCTGGTGAAAGGCGTGCCGCTGGCAGGTGTCGAACTCAAGGCCCTTGCCAAGGCCCTCAAGCAGAAATGCGGCGTGGGTGGTGCACTTAAAGACGATGTGATTGAAATCCAGGGCGACCAAAGGGATACGCTAAAGGCTGAGTTAGAAAAACGCGGCTACACGGTAAAAACTACGGGCGGATAGGCTCAAAAATCTACTTTTCAAGAACATGGCGACTTTTGTCGCCTTTTTTGCGCTTTTTATACGCAGAATTACGTAGGTGGAACGCTCTCTAATTCACTTTCTTATCCCAGTTACACCCTCTTCCCGAAAATTTTATTAAATTAACCCCGCAAACCGTTATTTTTATTGGATTTTATTTTTTCCTGTGCTAAAAAGTAACCTGTGAGCACGGAACTGCGGGGAAATGGGATAGTTCTCGCACCATAAAAATCCGGCCACATAAAACCATAACGTGAAACGGCAGTATCTGACGGAATTAGCATCCTGCGAGGGAGTGGGCCATGTATATAACCGCAGACCACCTGAGAGATCAGGTTATCCGACCTACCCTGAAATACCTGGGTAAATGGACGCCGTCGAGTGAGACGTTTCTCCTCGACGCCGCAATTGACGCCCCTGAACTGGGGCTATTCTCAGCACGCAATGACGGCCTGGGGCTGTTCCACATTACCGCGGCACAACACCGCGACCTGTGGGACCGCTATCTGGCCTTCANCCCTGACATGGCGAGCCGCGTACGCGGACTAGCCAGTCAGCGCGCATTCCTGAGCGATCCGGACAGCGAGCTGCAAACCAATTTGAGCTACTGCACGGCTATTGCCTGGCTACTCTACCAGCGGGCTGGGCTTGCCGTGGAAGACACCGTCAGCGAAGAAGCCGTCACCGCCTGATTGAACAGGGGCACCAAAGTGCCCCTGCTGTCGCTCGGCCTCGCCTACAGGGCACCCGCAATGCGTCTCCAGAGATGCAGGTCTTCAGGGCGATCAATATCCTGCAACACGGGAAGCGCATCCCAGCGCACACCATCCGCCTCCAATCTCGCCACCGTTTGCCGATAAACGCTATCGGTTCCCCAGTGCACGCCATCAAACCACGACCAGGCTACGGCCTTCACGCCAATCAGGACATATCCGCCATCTTCGGCCGGACCCAGCACAACATCGCTGTCTGCCAGTGCGGCCAGCGCCTGACGCAGATAAGCTGAGTCAATCTGCGGGCAGTCACTCCCCACCAGCAACACATACCTGTACCGCGACAGACCGTCCTTAAGTGCGTGGAACATACGCTGGCCCAGCCCAACACCCTGCTGGGGGCGAATATCGTGAACTCCCAGCTTGCGGCACTGTTCAAACAATGGCGATTCAACGGCGCCGGCGACGGCCAATTCCACATCACCGACCGCGGCAGAGGTCAGGGTTTGCGCTGTCCAGAAGACCAGATCGCAGTGAAGTTTTGCCGCCTGCTCGGGATCGAGCGCGGGCAGCATGCGGGTTTTCACCTGGCCGGGCACCGGCTCCTTGGCGAATTGGATAATGAGTGCTTCCTGCACGTATTACCCTCCATAGTAATGATGATGCAGTCGCTGCGGCGACACGCCCAGTGCGTAGGCCAATCGCAGACACCACATTTGCACCACGGTGCGTAGAACTCCCTGTTCCCGCCAACGACGACTGGACGTCGTGACCGGCTCGTGAATCACACAGGGTGCAGCGAGCCGGCGTAGGCGCTTGCTGTACGCTACATCCTCCATCAAAGGAATCGAGTCAAAGCCGCCCGTTTCGTGAAACAGTTCTCGCTTTAGGAACAACATCTGGTCGCCTGTGGCGACCCGGGTGACGCGAGAACGAGTATTCATAAACCGGCTGATCACGCGCGCCCACCACTCTTCACCACTGAGGCGCACCCGGCAAAAGCCCCAACCGGGGCGCTGCACCAGGTAATGCTGGAGAGATTGGGCATCCACACCAGGGCGGGTATCGGCGTGCAGGAATAGCAGATATTCCCCATGGGCAGCCGCGGCCCCAGCATTCATCTGTAAGGCGCGGCCTCGCGCTGACTGCACCAGTTGATCGCAGAGCGGGCTCGCAAGCGCCGCCGTATCGTCGTCGCTGCCGCCGTCGACGACGATCAATTCATCGCTGGGAAACCGTTCTCTCAAGTCGGCCAGCCGAGCGGCGATTGCCGCTGACTCATTCAGCACCGGCAGCACAAAACTGACGGATGCCATCATCAGGCGCCTAGCGCGCCGCCGCAGCTACTGCCCTGCCCCGCCGTACAGCCGTAACAGTGCTGAGCGGTGGCAATCGCCCAACCGGCCAGCGATTCTTCATCGAGCAAATCCGCAACATGGCGCCGCTGGTCACTGGCGAGAATAGGCAGGTCCAGCATCTGGTTGAAATCGCAATCGTAAATGAAGCCCTGCCAGTCGACGCTAATCAGCGAGCGACACATCAAGCCCGGCAAGTTGGCCTCGGTGAAGTTGGCCCGCAGTAAATCCATGTACTCTTCAAACTGCCCTTGCGATAACAACACCGCGCCAAAGCGGCTGATGGGCATATTGGTAATAGTATACAGATGGTTAAAGCGAATCCCGAAGCGCTCACCCAATTCACGCTGGTAGTCATCCTGCAACGGCCCCTGGGGTGGCGGCAGTACCGGGCCCACGGGGTTGTAGACCAGGCTGAGTGGCAACTGTGGATCAATACCATAGCCCAGGGCATTCAGCGCCTGCAGCGCGCGAATACTGTCGCTGTACACACCCTTACCGCGCTGCTGTTCGACATTCTGCTCGAGGTAGCATGGCAGTGAGGCGACTACCTCCACACCTTCGGCCGCCAGGAACTCGGCGAGATCTTCCTGCCCCGGCTCAAACAAAATGGTGAGGTTACAGCGGTCCATAACGCGTATGCCAAGCGCCCGCGCACGGCGCACGAGTTCGCGAAAGCGGGGATGTAATTCCGGTGCGCCGCCGGTTAAATCAAGCACCGACACCGCGCCCTGCTCTAGCAATCCAATGACGCTGTCTAGGGTGGCATCAGACATCATCTCGGTGCGAGTGGGGCCTGCATTCACGTGGCAGTGCACACAGCTCAAGTTACACTTGTAGCCGAGGTTAACCTGCAGTGTTTCCAATTCACCGCGGGCCAGTGGGGGGAAATCCGTCTGTATTAAGAGCGGGCGTGTGTCCTGCATAGTTGTCCTGTACCGATGACTTTGGGTCAATAGACCGCAGACTTTTCAGCCTCGGTCAGCAGCGCATGAGTATCGCCCAGCAAGTACTGGAATACCACGTTATAGGACAATACGTTTTTCACGTAGTTGCGGGTTTCTTTGAAGGGAATTGTTTCTATCCAGGCATCCACCGGCAGCGTCTCGCCGCTGGTCCGGCGCCAGCGATCCACCCGATGCGGGCCAGCATTGTAGGCCGCCAGCGCGAAAATGCGATTGCCGCCGAAGCGATCCAGCAGTTGGCGGTAATAGGCGCTCCCCAACAGCACATTGTGTTCCACCTCATATAAATCGGCCCGGGTATGAGGCCGCCCCAGGCTCGCAGCCACCTGTTTGCCGGTGGCGGGCATGACCTGCATCAGTCCCCGAGCTCCCACCGGCGACCGGGCTTCAGGGAAGAACGCACTTTCGCGACGGGCAATGGCCATTAGCTCCGTGGGAGACACTCGCTGTACGGTGGCGTGATGGCTGAAGACTTCCTGGTGCGGTGTAGGGAAACGCCAGTCGAGGGCGTCCCAGGCCTTGGCTTTGGCTGCGGCGTTAATCGCCAGGCTGTGCCAGCCCTGCTCCGCGGCCAGTTGCGCCAGAGCCTGTTTGGCTTCGGCATCCTCCGCATCGCTGAGCATCTTGTACCACTCCGAATGCGCATTGCGCTGTTCCTCGTGATGGTAAAACTCACCCACCCGCTGCACCCCAGGCAGGGTTTGCAGGGGCTTGGTGCGGGCGCTCTCCAGCACCAGGGACTCATGGTTAAAGGCGTAGGGTTTACCCAGGGCATCGGCCGCCATGAAGCCGTAGAAATCGCGCTCGCCAGCCAGGACCGTAAGAATGGCCTGGGCTTCTTCCTTCTCACCCTCTTCCTGCAGAACCCGTGCCTGCCAGTATCGCCAACCCTCCTGTTCCCTGCCCTCAGCGCTCAGCAGTGACAGGTGGCTCGCCACGGCGGTCCAGTCGGATTCGCGCAGGGCTAGGCGCAGGCGAATTTCCACCAGCTTGTCTTCCTTGAGGCGAGCGAGTGCCCCGGGCAGCCAGGCCATATTGGATTCGGCTTCGGCAAACAGCGTGCGCAGGGCAATTTCATACTCAACCTGATGTGACTGCTCGTCGCTGAACGTTAACTCATCCTGGTAGCTGTACCAGTAGTCCAGCGCCATGCCCGGGTTATAGCGCGCCAGGTAGACCAAACCGTGTGCAGCAATCTCGGCGGAGCGCGGATCGCCGGCGGGCAGCGTGACGCTGCGCATTCTAGAAGGTGATCCGTACACTGCCAGGGCCCGCGCACTCCAGGAAGCAAGTTCCGTCGTACCCTTACGCGCAACGTATTTCATGAGTGAGCCCTGGCGCGCCTCAAAGGCTTTCATCAACCGCGCCCACACCACTTCATCGCTCAGCTGCCCGGCCTTGAGCCAGGCGTCAAATAACGGATCACATTCCTTGGGGCGGGACTTGCCGTGAACCCAGAGCCGCTCGGCACCTTCCCAGGCGGCCAGGGGGTCACCAGTGCCGAGCTTGGCACGGAAGTAATAGCACTTGAGCTCAACACTATTGGGCTCGTCGGGCTTCACTGTCAGGAAATCGTCCCAGCGACGCTCGCGACCAGCGCGGGTCAGGTAATTGGACAGGAAACGGTTTGGCAAAGGCGTATCGGCACTCAAGTCGACAAACCGGCGCGCCTCGCTGGCGCGCACCGGCTTCGGTTGCCGCGTCAGTTGGTAGTAGTCGAGATAAATGGCCAGCGGGTAGTTGTCGAGGCCGGGGCGCAGTTGTCGATATTCCGTCCATCGCCCCTTGTCGATGGCCTCTACCGCTTCGCTATAGGCCTGGCGATCAGCCGCAAGCCCTTCCGTTGACGGCAACGACGCCTGCGCAGTGCCCAGCGTGGCAGCGCAACAAAACAGGGTAAAACTCGCGAGGAAGCGCATGAACCAGCACCCTCTCAATCACAGCGGGATGAAGCTCTAGATTGATACTGCAGGCGCACCATTGCAATAGCCGCCGGGAAAAATAATCGCCGCCACGCACGGTACGGCGACTATCGATCACCAGCCCCACCGCGGATGTTGATCCGGGGCCGGCGGCTGCGCGTCAGAACAACAGGCCCAGCGTCGGATACTCGATGTCGCTGTAATCCAGAATCACTTCCCGTCGACGCAGCCGCAAACCTTCCTCGGTCTGCTGCAGGGTGTCGCGGCGCTGACCGCAATACAGGAAATCAACACCCCCGGGGCGCGCGTAATGCAGATGGAAATTACTGAGCACCTGACGGGTATCGCCCTCACTGGCCATGAGCTCCACATTACCGACAATACGCCTGGTGCGCGGCGGCGGGTTTTCCGACCAGGAATTGATCTTGAACGCCCGCTCCACTCGCAGCATCAGGTGGATATAGCCCTCTTCGCGGATTGGACTGCCCTGCTCTCCCAGCCCCTCCAGTTCGCGCTCCACACTGAGCATGGCTTCGCTACCGCGATCGCGGTTATTCACCTGCGTATTCACCCGGGCCGGCATGAGATATTCCACCTCGGGCGTAACCAGCGCCAGCCACTGCTGAAACTGGCGACTATCGAGCAGGCGCGCCTCGTGAAAGTAAAAGCGCTCGAGCTCGCGCTGCTCTTCAGGTGTCGTCACTATCGAAACATCGCTCATGCCCGCACCTCCGCCGCTTCCAGATCCGCGCGCCAGCGTTTAAAAAATTCTCGCGCATAAAATTCGTTGGCAGTGACGCTCACCTGTCCTGGGAGATCGGGGTGCGGCCCCTCTTCACCCATGCCCAGGCCGTAAAAGAAAGGTCGGTCATCGGCGAAATCGATATTGGCGCCACGGAACTGCTGCACCCACACTTCCGCATCTTCCTGCTCCACCATGCCGCCGGGGCCAAAGAACGAATTGTAGTTATGCCGCAGCTTGGTCTTGATGTGCTCCGGCGCCGATGCCGGCACCACCGGCCAGGACCAATACTCCACTTTGCCAGGGCCGCGCGGGTGGGACACCTTGAACGACGAGTTCGACCAGAGGAACGAGAGGTTTGGGTATACGCCGTAGGTCAGGCCTTTCATGCGAGCGCGGATTGGGCCAACCCGCTCATTGGCGTGGGCTTGAATCTCGCGCAGGTATTCCTGCACCTCGTCACCACCCAGTGCGCCGGCCATCCCTTCAAACCCCCAGGCCACCTCTTCCACCGGACAGTCCTCAGGCATTAATCGGAAGGTCGCGCCATGCCCGGGTGTGGTCACCACGCTGTGGCCGAGTTCGGCGATGGTGTCCTGTATTTCCCGGGGAATGAGCGCACTGTGTAGAAACGCGCCGTGGTTGACATCACCCAGCTGGTTCTCCACCGGCAACTTCCAGTTGGCATCCAGCACCCAGCGATGGGGGCTGCCCGCAAATTCTACCTCGCCGCCGGGGAAACGCTCAAAGAAAGCATCAAGGTAAAAGCGCATATCGCCGAGGTAGTCTTCCAGCGGCTCTATGTCTTCGTTGAAGCTACCAAACACCATGCCGCGCCAGGTTTCGACCCGGGGCACCTTCTTCAGCCCCAGCTGGCTCTTGTCCGGCGCGCACTGCACTTCACGCTCCTGGGGGATGGCGACAAGATCGCCCTCTACTGAGAACGACCAGTTGTGATAGGGACAGACGAAGCGCTTGGTATTACCGTGGTCAGCACGACACACCGGCACGCCGCGATGAGTACAGCTATTGATGTTCGCATGCAGGTGACCATCCTGCCCGCGCGCCAGAATCACCGGCGTTTCACACATATACGCCTGCACGAAGTCGCCGGGATTCGGTATCTGGCTATCGTGGCCAAGAAACAACCACGCCTTGCCAAAAATGGCCTGTTTTTCCACTTCGTAGACCGCCTGATCGGACCAACAGCGACGACTGATGAGGGAAGCATCGTCGTTGACGAGTGCCGCGAAATTAATAGCCATAGCTAATCCAAAAATTATCAACTCCTAATTTATCAGCTAGTATAGGTCAGATCTGGTGGCTTTTTAGGCCGAATTTTCGGGAGAGCTGGCCGTTTTTTAGCGATCGTATGATAATTTATTCTAATGACTGAACCGACTGACCAAAACCTGACCAAGGGTGCGCGCACCGCGGCAAGGATTATGGACGTGGCCGAGAGCCTGTTTGCCGAGCAAGGCTATGAGGGCACCAGCCTGCGCCAGATCGCCGCAGGTGCGGGTATTCAGGAGCCTGGGCTGTATAACCACTTTGGCAGCAAGCAGGGTTTGTATGAAGCCGTATTGTTCCGGGGCCTGAATCCCATGGCCGAGGCCATGACCGAACGACTCGGCGCCGCAGTCGGTCTGCGCGACTACACCGACCTGCCGGCAAAGATGACCGATCTGTTACTGGAGCACCCGCAAATGGCCGCCCTGTTCCACCAGGCCCTGCAGGGCAATGCCGACTCAGTCGGCAACCAGCTGGTACAGGGCTGGCTCGACAACCTCTTTATCCAGGGCATGGCCAGCATTGAACACATGGGCGGTGCCGAATCCGACAAGGAAACCCTGGCGCTAAATGTCATCGCCATGTTCAACCTGGTCACCGGCTATTTCCTCTCCACCAGAATCTTCGAAAGCCTCGTCGACGGCGACATCACGTCATCGGACAACGTGCGCCGCCAGAAGATTCTGCTGCGCAAAGTCATTCGCGCCATGCTGATTAACTAACTGCCTCTTGCGAACGGCAGCTTCACCGGGTTTAATGCCTCCCCTCTCCACTACCCGCCTGTAGCTCAGCTGGATAGAGCAGCCGCCTCCTAAGCGGCAGGTCGGCCGTTCGAATCGGCCCAGGCGGGCCATAAAAATCTATATATAAAGCAATTTTTTATCGCGGTTCTTCACCAAGACCACAATGCAGTACCGATTTTTGGCGTCTAGCCAGCGTTTAGCCAGAAATTGGCTATCTAACCACGATCTAGCCGAACACCCTATATTTCAAGCACTTGTGAGTCCTTACATTTCACTGCGTTAATCTACGTTAGCGTTTCAGCCGCCTCCTGTGCGGCAGGTCGTGCGTTCGAATCGCGTCCGGGGGGGCAGCTACAAAAGCCTCACCCAACGAGTGAGGCTTTTGTAACTCTGCCGGGGCATATAAGAGCCTACCGGGCCGCACTGTGGAGCCTACTGACAACGGCACACACTTCACAGGTGGCGACCCTCGCCACTACAGCCCAGGTTAATTAGTCGCTTCGCGCATAGCGTGCCGCAGTCTATCCTCCTTGTGGCGCTGCTCGTTGTCGGCCCTCTGCTGCTCCTGACGCAGCGCCTGCTCTTCTATTTGACGCTGCTGTTGAGCTTTACGCTATTCTCGCTCCTGTCGCTGGCGAGCCACCTGCTGAGGATCGGCGCCATTGTGCAACTGTTGCTGCTCTTGCTCTTCGGCACGACTGTACTGCTCCTGTACGACTAAGTTTCGACTAAGTTTCAACTACCGTTTGACTATCAACGAACAACTGATGTTTGCTAGTCAGTGCTACTCATAATAAATCAAGACCAATGAGGTCAGACTAGAGGCTCCTCCATGTTCGTAAACACACTGCGCCTTTCCACACTGCTATGCTCAGCTGCTCTCGCCATCACTCTGGCCGCCTGCTCAGACAACAGTAGAGACCGCGATGCTGGCGGCGACACCCTGCTACCGGTTTCCGACCCGGTAGTATCGCTGCCTCCGGATGTCGGCAACATCAACCTGCTGGCACTCAATATCGATCTGAATGAGGTAGGTTACCAGCAATCTGAGTTTTTCCTGGAAGGCTCCGCGAGCGCCTTCAGGAACACCAGTGAGTTAGGTGAGGACGGCTTCTGGTCAGCGGAGCCCGCCGAGACGGCGGAGTACCGCGTGCGCATTGTCGTTTATCGACCGATTGACCCCGCCAACTTTGACGGCAACGTGTTAATCGAATGGCTTAACGTAACAGCCGGATTCGAAACCCCTCCCAGCTGGGGCACGGGGCACCTGGAAATGCGCCGCGGCGGTTCCGCCTGGGTGGGCGTTTCTGCTCAATTCATCGGCATTGAAGGCAGTGAGAGCTCGCTACTGCCACTTCACCTGAAGGCGGCTAATCCGGAGCGCTATGGGTCGCTATTGCATCCGGGTGATAGTTTTTCGTTCGATATCTATCAGCAGGTAGCCCAGGCGATCCGCTCCCCTCAGGGCATCGACCCATTAGAAGGCCTGGTAGCAGAGAACCTCATCGCCTACGGCGAGTCGCAATCGGCGGGCAGACTGACTACCTATATTAACGCCATACATCCTCTGTATCAGATCTTCGATGGATTCATGGTGCACTCGCGGGGCGACAGTGGCGCTCCGTTGGCGCAGGAGCCGCTCACCTCCATACCAACACCAGACGTGGCCCTTATTCGTACCGACGTCAACGTACCCGTGCTGCAGTTCAAAACCGAGACCGATGTACTACTCCTCGGCCACGCACGCGCACGCCAACCCGATACAGACCTCATCAGAACCTGGGAAGTCACCGGCACCGCGCACGGCGACCTGTATACTTTTGTCACCGGCCGCAACGACGATATCGGGGCACCGGAGTTTGCCTCAGTCCGCGAAGAAAACACTGTACTCGGATTCATTACTTGTGGGCTACCGATCAACAACGGCCCCCATCACTACGTTTTCAACACGGCGGTGCACGCTCTGAACGAGTGGATATCGGATGGCATACTACCGCCGACATCGCCACGACTTACGTTGAACGACGATGAATCTGACTATCGCTACGATGCGTTGGGTAATGTGCTCGGCGGGATTCGCACGCCTTACGTTGATGCCCCCTCCGCAATTCTCTTGGGCAACGAGAACCCCGGTGACAGATTCTGCTTCCTATTTGGCACAACATCCCTGTTTGACGCCGCCCAGATGGCAAGCCTGTACATCGACGAGGCAGGCTATGTCGCTGCTGTTACTGAAGCTACCAATGCGGCGGTTGAGTCCGGCTTCTTACTCCAGGCAGATGCTGATGCCATCATTGCCTGGGCGCCTGAGCAATGGCGAGAGCAGGTTAACTCTGACCCTGGCATCTAAAAAAGAGCAGTCTACGGTATTTAGGGAGCGCTAAGGGGGCTTCCCATCACCGTGCGCTACCATGCGAACACGGACATAGGAAATAACAAGAACTAACGCAGGAGACGACGCATGGATTTACTCATCAAGGGCAAAAAAGCCATAATGGCCGGCGGCAGTGCCGGTATGGGCCGCGCCACTGCAGAGCGCCTTGCTGAAGCCGGCGCTGAACTTGTGATCACTGCCCGCCGTGAAGAACGCCTGCGCAAAGCAGCCGAAGAGATTGCACAGAAATACGGCACCAAGGTCACTCCGATTGTCGCCGATTCCTCCAAGGAAGAAGGCAGGCAAGCCCTGTTCGAGGCCTGTCCCGATCCGGATATTCTCGCCATCACCATCAAACCGCCCGCGCCCAATGGCGACTTCCTCAAGGTCACGCCGGGGATGTGGCGCGAGTCGGTCGAAACAGCGCTGATCGGCCCGATTGAAATCATGCGCAACTACATACCAGGGATGAAGGATCGCGGCTTTGGCCGCATTGTGAATATCGCCACCTTTTCCGCCAAGAATCCGATGATCTGGCGCTTGATGTCCGGCCCGGCACGCTCTGCGCTGATCAACTATACCGCCAGCGTATCAAGAGAGGTCGCGCAGTACGGCGTGAACATCAACAACATACTGCCCGGCATGTTCGCCACGGAAGGTGCGAACGAGCTCATGCCCATTTATGCCGATGCCTTTGGCCTGGAGCATAAAGATGAAGTGATCACGAATCACTTTATCGAGCACAATAAAATTCCCGCCGGATTCATGGCTGACGCGGATGACATGGCACCGATGGCTGCTCTGTTGTGCAGCCCACTATCGCGCTTTATCGTTGGGCAGAACATCGTCATCGACGGCGGGCAGCACCACTCATTGTTCTGACGTTGCCATCAACGCAGCCCTCCCAGCAATACACACAACAGGCTTTGCTTTAAGAAAGTAACTGTGTGAAGCTCCATTGCCTGAACCCTCTATCAAGCAGATCAAGGGAGCTGCAATGAACGACCAAGCAATTACCCGAGATTCCCATTACGGCGCGGGAGACGAAGCGACCTACGCAGGCATTACCAGCTTTATGCGACGGCGCTACACCCGCGACCTGGCGGGTGTCGATGTGGCGGTAATGGGTGTACCCTATGATCTGGCCACCTCAAACCGATCAGGGGCACGCCTGGGCCCTCGTGCCGTGCGCGCTATTTCCGCGAACCTGGCGTGGGAGGAGTCGGTGGTCGGCTGGGATTTCAACCCCTTCGACGAACTGGCTGTCGTTGACTACGGCGACTGCCCCTTCGACCCGGGCGAGCCGCACAAGGTACCGGAAGAAATCTATCGTTATGCCGCAGGCATTCTCGAGCAGGACGTTGCCCTGCTCACCTTTGGCGGCGACCACTTCATTAGCTACCCCCTGCTCAAGGCGCACTACGACAAGCACGGCCCCATGGCATTGATTCACTTCGATGCCCACTCAGACACCTGGGAAGAAAAAGAAGAGCGAATTGATCACGGTAGCATGTTCTACCACGCGGCAAGAGGAGGCTTGATCATTCCTGAAAAGTCAGCGCAAATTGGTATTCGCACCCATAATGCCAGCACCCACGGCTTTAATATTTTCGGCGCGGCCGAGGTACATGAGCAGGGCTGCAAGTCCATCGCAAATCAGGTACGGGAAATTGTAGGCAACCAACCCTGTTACCTGACCTTTGACATCGATTGCCTGGACCCCAGCTTCGCTCCCGGCACCGGAACACCCGTGGTCGGCGGTCTCTCCTCTCACCAGGCACTGCAAATACTGCGCGGTCTAGAAGGCATTAACCTCGTGGGCATGGATATGGTGGAAGTTGCCCCGGCTTACGATGTCAGTGAGATCACTGCCCTGGCTGGCGCGACGATTGCAGTGCAGCAGCTCTGCCTGCTGGCCCGCCGACCAGGCCGCTAGCAATCCGCTATAGCGACTCTTCAGCTTGCGCTAATTGCGCGCGCACCCATTCCTGGAAGGCGTGTACCTCGTATTCCTCGGCCATTAACCGGCCCGTCTGGTGCGCGATAGAACTAAGTCCGCGCTGATTCATCTCCGCCGCGCGGGCGTCCTGACCCAGTACCATTTCTGCATAATGCGCGAATTCAGCGGGATTGAAGTGTGGAATCTCGAGGGTCTCCGGCCGGAACAACCACTGGGCGCACAGCTCGGTTTTGACGGGCGACAGCGGCCTTAGCCAGACGATGCGCACGTAATCTACATGCCCCACCATAAATGCAGTCGGCCATGACACCTCGTAAGTATGGCCACGCGCCAAATCCTCAGGAGAAAGGCCACTAAACGGGGTATCGCAGGGTTGTCCGTCCGCGGACCATGTGGCGCTGCCCTCTCGAAGCCCGGGGCGATACCGGGGATTCCCTTCTGCCTGGTGTTGCTGCCATAGCGGATCGTCCTGTACCTCCATCATGCGCCGCTTATACAACGGTACCAGATCACTCAACTCGGGATGAATGCCAGGGCAATGCAGACATTCGCTGAAGTTTTCCCAGAATAACTTCCAGTTACAGGCGATCTCTTCGCGGTATTCGTGGCCAACCACCACGCCCTCCAGGGGCCAGTTGGCCAGCGCCTGGCCGCCACAATCCATACCCTCTGTCAGCGGCTGGGCGTCGGGACGCAGATTGATAAAGAGAAAACCGCGCCATACCTCTATCGCGACGGGATATAAGCCGAGCGCCTCTTCCTCAAAATCAGTTTGTCGGAAATTACTCGGCGCCCGCAGCAGGTCGCCGCAGTGATCATAGCTCCAGCCGTGGTACGGGCAGGCTATATTGCCCGGCAGATTGCCATATGGCTCAGATAGCAACTCAGCGCCGCGGTGCCGACAGGTGTTGTGGAAAGCGCGGAACACCCCGTCGTTACCTCGGAGCACAATAATGCTCTGGTCACCGATCTGGACAATGCGATAATTGCCAGGGTCGGGCAGGCTGTCGACACGATCTACATACATCCACTGCCGATACCAGATAGCGCGCAACTCGCGCTGGTAGTGATCTGCATCCCGGTACCAGGTAGAGGGCAGCGATTCCCGCCCCTCGGTCAGCCCTGAATAGCCCTCTTGAAACGTGCTCATATTCGACATGCGGGAAACTCCGGCCAGCTTCAACGGCTTGCCCCTAACGTTCACTCTTGCGTGAATTTATAGCCAATGCCGACAGGAAAATAAAGGAGAATCGGCATTAGCAACTGAATGATCATTCATTTAGTAGAAACACTGGGAAGTTTCGCAAAAATCACGCGACTGTGCGAATATACAAACATATAAAAACGCAGTAACAACTATGGATATAGAAGTCCCATTGAAGGAGCTTGGCGAGTACGATATTGCGCCACTCAGAGAGGCGATTCTGGGCCTGGATGAGCCCGTCTGGAAAGACAATACCTATCGACAGCAGGAGTACGATGTGCATCGGCAGACGGAATCAGTGGTACTGATTTTTACCGATGGGGCTGGCTGGCCGGAGATTGAGGTCACCCGGGAACGCGGCTGGGAGCTGCTGGCCGATACGGCATTGCCGCTTATGCAAAAGCTGATTGAAGACCACTACCCTCCAGGTGGCACCATCATCCGCGCCATGGCCGCCAGGCTGGCGCCCGGCGGGATTATTAAACCACATCGCGACAAGCACCCTTCCTTCCACTATGGGCACCGGATACATATTCCCATCGTTAGCAACCCCCGCGTGAGGTTCACTATTGATGGCCGTCCCTACCGCATGGAGATCGGCAAGGTCTACGAGATCAATAACCAGATGCAACACAGCGTGATGAACAAGGGCCAGGAAGGCCGGATTAATTTCATCTTTGACTACGTGCCTCCCCAACACATCGGCGCAAGCGGCCTCGCCGACGAGGCCGCCAGTAGGTGACGACTCTCATTGCAACCTCCGTTGTTCGGGGAAGCCACCAGGGGGAGAGCCACGGTGGCGTCTATCTTGTCGATTTCGAACAACAGTCGGTAAATATGGTGATCGATTGGAATGCACCGGACATCGACTGGCAGGGGCGCGGCTGGGACCGGGGGCTTCGCGGCATCGCCTTCGACGGTGAGCGAGTATTCATTGCGGCGAGCAATGAGTTGTTTGTCTACAGCCCCGACTTCCAGTTGCTGGCCTCTTATCGCAATCCCTACTTGATGCACTGCCATGAAATTGCCGTGTATCAACGGCGCCTGTACCTCACCTCCACGGGCCACGACGCCATTCTCGGCTTTGACCTGGATGAAAACCGCTTTTGCTTCGGACTACACCTGGTCCGAGTGGGTAGCAGCTTCCAGGGCGCGCCGTTTGATCCAGAGGGGGACAATGGGCCAGGTAAAACTAATCAGCTGCATATTAACAACGTCCACTGCAATGCGCAGGGAATGCACATTTCCGGGCTAAAAACCGCCGGGGTTATTCGCTTTAACGGTCGCACCGTGACGCGCAGTGTGCGCCTGCCCCAGGGTGTGCATAACGCCCAACCCTACGGCGACGGTGTGCTCTTCAACGATACCGAATCAGACAAGGTACGGTTGGTGTACCCGGATCGCGAACTTTCCTTCGACGTACCGGCTATTGACCCTGCGCGACTAACCCACACGACGCTGGATGATTCCCGTATTGCCCGCGCAGGTTTTGGTCGCGGCCTCTGTGATCTGGGTGAAGGGTTGATAGCCGCTGGATGTTCACCGTCGACGATTGCCATCCATGACCTCGAAACGGTCAAAACTCGCAGCCTGGTCACCCTGAGTTACGATATCCGCAATGCGATTCACGGGCTGGAAGTCTGGCCCTATTGATCAACGGCCATGTCAGCCGATCTGGTATTGATCCAGGATCGGCTCAAGCACATCCTTCAACTCATCCAGGTGCCCTTCATAGCGGCGCCAATAGCCTATACCGGAACTGTAAATTGGCTGGCGTACCTGTTCTGAACTGGCAGTGCGCACTGCGCGATCGGTCTGATGGAAATCGACACAGCCCTGCTCAAAGGGCAGCTCGAGGAAATCCAGAATCCGTCTGACCTGGGTATCGAGGTCGGCCACAGTATCCTCGTACTGCACATGCAATACCTTGCCCGGTAGCACCTCATCCCAGTGATCCATCATACGCTGGTACTGCAGGTAGTATTCGCCAATATCCGACTGATCGTAACTGAATGTCTGGCCCCTAGCGTAGAGCTGACGAAGGTTGCCAACACAGGCATCCAACGGATTGCGCCGAGCATCGATAATGCGCGCATTTGGCAGAATCGCGTGAATAAAGCCGACACAGGGGAAGTTGTTAGGCATCTTATCGATGAAGTGAGGCGTCCCCTCGGTGCGGTGCATTTGCGCCATTTGCAGATAATCGCGACCCAGACGCTGAAAATGACGTGGTTCCAGCTCCGCCAGCAGCCCTGGGTAGCGCATACCGTCTGCCCGGTTGCGATTAAGGGATTTGGTCAGCCTGCCGATGTAGGGCAGCTCGCTGGTGCCCTCTACGGCACTGTGACTCGCAATAATCTGCTCAACCAGGGTGGAGCCGGAGCGCGGCATCCCCAAAACAAAAATCGGTGCGGGGTCCTGCTCACCCACCTCACCCAATTGCTGAAAGAAGTCAGCATTGAAAAAAGCCACCAACTCGTCGTTAATCGACTCTGTGTGCACCGGGTCGTAACTGACCAGCATACGCTGGGTCTGATTGCCGCCCTCATAGTAATGCCATGCCTTGTCGTAATCTTCCCGATCCTCAAACGCCTTGCCCAGCGCAAACATAAAGTTTACCCGGGAACTGTCGCGCAGCTCATCGCTGTCGACACGTTGCTCCATGTCGTCGATCTGGTCATCACTGAAGCGGTAGGTCTTGAGGTTGGCCAGACTGTAGTAGGCCTCGCCAAAATCTGGCTCGAGTTCCAGGCAACGCTGGTAGGCACGCACCCCCTCGTCTTGGTGGCCCAGGGTTTTGAGCATATGCCCCAGCCCCAGCCATGCGCCGGTATGATTGCTGGACAGGTCGAGGCAGCGGCGGTATGCAGCGGCGGATTCCTCGGTCTGCGCGGCGGGCCCAAGCACGCCCCCAAGGCGATAGTGACCTTTGGGATTGTCAGGTTGCAGTCGGGTTATTTCGCGAAATATCTCGATCGCGTCTTCATAGCGCTCCAACTCCTTGAGCACCCGCCCCAACTCAAATAACACTGGGACATGATCCGGCGCGCCTGCCAGGGCCTGGCTAAGCAGATGTTCTGCCTCGTCGAAATCACCTGCCGCGGCGGCGATCAGGCCCAACATGCGCAACGCGTCTACATGCCGTGGCTGTTTTTGCAGTACCTGACGACAGAGTTGCTCAGCCTCACGAATACGGCCGGCCTTATGGTGTTCCGCGGCGCGGGCCATCATGCCCCTTAGTGGTGACAACTCGAAGCTGCGTTCAAAGGCCGCGTCTGCTTGCTGCCCCTCCCCGACCGCTGCAAGCGCCTTACCCAGATTAAAGTGCGCGGCTTCCAGCTTTGGGTCGAGCCTGACGGCCTTCTTCAATAAGGGGACGGCTTCCTCAGTCCGTTGCTGTTTCAACAGGAGGGTACCCAGGTCCTCGTAGGGTTTGGCAAATCCAGGAGCGAGCTCCATGACATGCCGCAACGTGTTCTCTGCCTTGTCAAACTGTCTCAGGTCACCCTGGGCCATGCCTAACAAGCCGAGCAGATTAATGTCTTCGGGATAGTCATCCAGCGCAGCCTCGCAGAGGGCCAAACCTTGTTCGGTTCGGCCCTCCTTGATTTCACTGAGAATGTTTTCGAATACGCTGCGCGGTACACGCCGTTGTTGCATAAATCAGTACTTCGGTGGTTAGAACTTCCAGCGCAGCGTCATGCCAATGGTGCGCGGCTTGCTGATAGAAACGCGCTGCTGACTGCCCCAACGATTGTTGTAGAACTGTTTGGCGTTTTCGTCAGTCAGGTTGGAGACAAACACCGTGCCACTCCAGCGCTCGGCATCTATACCTGCGCGAAGGTTGCCTATGTCATAGGAAGGCTGAATTGTGGTGCCCTGAGTGAATACAATGGACTCCGTACCCGCCAGGGAGTTAACGGACTCGCCCACGTAAACCCAGTCCAGGCGAATGTAGGGCTCGCCTCCCCAAAGTTCGTTATCAAAAGTGTACTGGACCGAAGCACTGCCCTGCTCCTCCGGGGTAATCGGCAACTGGGTGCCGTCGTCCACAGAAACGATCAAGGTTCCATCGTCCGTGGTGATGTTGTTGTCCTCGGAGATCTCGGCACTGATCAGGCCTATATTCGCAGACAGCTCCAGGTTCTGAGTGGCCGCCCAGGTGACGTCTGCCTCGAAGCCATTCACCTCTGCTTCAGAGAAATTCACAATACCCAGGGAAAATACCGTAGGGTCATTTACCTGAATCTGCATGTCCTCCCAGACCATGTGATAAGCGACTGCATTAAAGCGCAGCGAGCCGTCCAGCAGCGTACTCTTAAAGCCTAATTCATGGTTTTTCAGCAGGTCTGGACCATAGCTCCTGGGCAGGATGGAGCTGGCACGAATGGCGTTACCACCGCCGCGACGGAAACCTTCTGAGTATGTACCGTAAGCCAGGATATCGTCGGTGAAGTTGTAAGTGACATTAAACTTTGGCACCCAGTCATCATCCTTGATGGATGTGGACTCGGCGGTACTGAAGAAATCGCGTTCCAGATCAGGTTCGTCACCCTCCAGCAAAGCGCCCTGCAGCAGGGAGAAATCCTCGTCGTATTCAAACCAGCGGGCACCAGCGGTCAGACTGAGCTTGTCAGTTGCCTGCCAGGTCACTTCGCCGAATAGCGCCACCTGCTCCACTTCCAGATCGTAAGTACCGAAGAAGAAGTTATCGCTGTCGGTATTGTGGAAGGTATCGTAGTTGGGATTGTAGTAAGGTGAATTCGCCAGGTAGCTAAGGTAAGTATAACCCTGGTTGGCATAGTAATCGGTGTCACTAAAGCCCTGAATGTCTGCGGTAAAGAGTTCCTCCCGCTCCGTCTTGCCGTAGAAAAAGCCAACCAGACCGCTCCAGCGACTGTCGGAATCTGCCGGGGTTGTCAGACGTCCCTCGACCGACCAACGCTCGTCTTCGAATTCTTCAAATGCATTGGCGCGCGGCGCACCGGTAAAGTCGTAAATCGTTGCAGGATAGTAACCCGGAGCCGCATAGGCAGGATCATATTTCTGGTCAAAATCGTGGAGGTAATCAGTAGCGTCCGCCTCATAGGTGAAATCGCGACTGAAATAACTCGTGGTCAACACGGTATCCGCCCAGCCCAGATTGCCCTCCAGCGTCAGGCTCACCTGATACCAATCGTCTGTCATCGATTCGTCTTCGAAACGGACCTGCTCGCGGTCTCCAACGGCCAGATTGGTGTCGCCAAAGCCATCCACATCGAGTTGCTGAACAATACCCGCCAAATCGACGGTCCAGTCCTCATTTACGAACCAGCGCAGGCCTACGCGTCCGCCGCTGATACTTGAGGAGTTGATGTCATCCTCTATCTTATCGGCATTGTCAAAACGATCGCGCACCGGAAGACCCGCAGCAATACGGTTTTCTTCCCACTGGTCGGGCTGATTGGTGCCCAGCACGTTGTCGACATAGCCCGCTTCCTCGGCGGTAAAGCCCACCAGACGAATCGCCAGCTTGTCTTCAAGCAGCGGGATGTTAACCATCGCCGATAGGTCTGTGTCCAGATCATCGCTATTCTCGACCGCTCCCAATGACCCTTCTATCCAGCCGCTGAATTCAGTAGGGTCTGGTTTGTTGGTGATGATCCGCAACGTGCCGGATTGAGAGGCATCGCCAAACAGCGTGCCCTGGGGACCACTCAGCGCTTCAACACGTTCAATATCTACAAGGCGTGGATCCGGGTTCGTACCAGCGGCGGTGATCGGCTGCTCGTCCAGGTAGACACCTGAGGATGGCGTAGTTCCGAATTGGATACCCGAGGCAGCTACGCCACGAAACACCACGGTGGTTGCGCCAGGATCCCGAGTGGAAACTGACAGGCTGGGAATCTTGCCCGCGTAGTCGTCCATGCCGAGAAAGCCCTGACGCTGAATGTCATCCGTCGAGAAGGCTGAGATCGACTGGGGCAAGTCCTGAATGTTCGATTTTCGCTTGGTCGCGGTAACGATAATCTCTTCGAGCACCGCCTGCGCATGCGCCTGGGAAGCGGCGGTCGTGCCCAGTGCCGCCGACACCAGCAACGCCATTGTTTTGCGCGGAGGCAGTGCCGCCGCAGATGTCTCGTCGAGGTAACCGTCTACGTTCTTATTCATATTCCTTACCTGCTGTGGACCAAGCCATTTTAAATGTTGCAGCACTGCGAGCAGCGCATAGGGTTTATGTGGTTTTTGCTGCCCCGCCCAGTACCGGTGCGAGAACTTCTGTCAACGCTATCAATCCTCTTCTATAGCGGCGCCAATTACCGACTCCCACAGCGCTACCGGTATCTGCCCCTTCATTCCGAGCCGCTCGCATTAGCAGGCTACTCTCATGAAAGTTCATACAACTGTCTTCCCAGGGCAAGTCCAGGTACGCCAGAATCCTGACAACCTCCGCCTCGAGATCCTGGGCCAGATTTTCGAAATCGACCCGCAGGACCTTACCTGGAAGCACCTCATCCCAGTGATCCATAACACGCGAATACTGCAGGTAGTACTCGCCCATTTCGACCTGATCATAGCTGAAAGCCTGTCCCCGGGGGAATAGCTCGGTCAAGTTGCGCACGCAGGCATCTAATGGGTGACGCCTGACATCAATAATTTTCGCGTTAGGAAGAATGCTGTGAATCAAACCGATCAGCTTAAAATTTCCAGGCGCTCGATCAATAAAATAGGGTGTTATCTCGCGGCGATAAGGCCTGGCCATCTGCACGTAGCGTTCACCCAGGTCGTAGCGCTGCCGAGCATCCAGGTCCGCTAGACCATGTGGGAAGGGTTTATTTGTGTCAGCGGCCTCAGCCAAACCCTCGGCAATCTCGGCAAGGTGGGGCAATTCACCGGTACTCTCAACATGACTGTGGGCGGCGATGATCTTTTCAACAAGCGAAGCACCAGAGCGGCGCATTCCCACCAAAAAAACAGGCGCCCGGTCCGGGCAAGCGCCTGTAGCGATTGAACTAAAGTAATCACCACCGAAAAAATTCACCAAGCTGCCCGCAACAGCTTCGGTTTTCACCGGATCGTAATTGACCCGCTTGCGCTGGGCGGCATTGCCCTGCCGGTAGAAGCGCCAGGCACGGCGGTAGCGTCCTCGAGCCTCAAATTCACGCCCAAGGGAAAAGAGTAACTTCACACGGGAAGCTTCTGGCAGCTCATCGTCTTGCAACTGCCGACCCATCTCGTCAATCTCGCTGTCACTGAACCGGTATGAACCCAGCCGGGAGAGACTGTAATAGGCATCGCTATGCCCGGGATCGAGTTGAAGACAGCGGTGGTAGGCGGCAATGCTGTCCTGGCGCTGCCGGAGAACATTGCAGGCATGCCCCAGGCCCAACCAGGCCGCGGCGTGCTCTGGCGCCACGTCAAGGCACCGTCTATAGGCAAACACCGCGTCACTGTGCGCCCCCAGCGTGGTCAGAGCTCGTGCCGTATGGTAGTGGGCGGCAGCAAACCCGGGCTCCAGATCTGTCGCTTTCTCCAAGACTGATAATGCCTCTACCACCCTGCCCGACTGCAACAGTAACTCGCCCAGATCCGAGTAGGGTTTAGCGACACTCGGGTCGCGCTCGATCACCGCCAACAGCTGACCGTGAACTGCCTTGAACTTGTCGGCGTTGTCGCTGGCAGTTAAAGCGGCATTCATGCTTTCTCCCCCGGATTGACGTGGCCAGGAAGGGCATTGGCCAGGTACTGACGGGCGGCCGCCATGGCCTTTTTGCGACTGAGCCGGCGCGGCGCCAGCAGAACGTTCAGCCACAGTCCGTCCACCAGGCTGATGTAGCCTGCGGCGAGCAGATTCGGATCAACATTGCGATATCCGCCGTCGACCAGAGCTTGTTCAAACAGACTCGTCAACAGACGCTCGGCCTTGATGTCCTGGCGCGAACAACTGGCCAGATAGGTAGGGCGCGACTTGGCCTCGCCGAGGAAGGCATACCAGACGGCCAGCTTGGATTTATCCGTAGTTTGGGTGCCGAAATCGAACGCCAATAAAGCGTCAATCCGGTCGGGAATCGTGGCATAGCCGGGGTCAGTCAGAATCCCGCTCTGCCCGTCGTTGTATTCTCGGGTAACAGAGTCCAGCGTGGCGAGGAGCAATTTTTCCTTGCTCTCGAAATGTAGGTTGGCAATGCCAAGGCTGAGACCGGCGGTTTTTGTTACCTTTGCCATGGTAACACCGGACAGGCCGTTCTCGGCGATGCACTTCATGGTCGCCTTGATCAGCTGATCACGCCTGACTTCGCGTGGTTGGGCGCGCCGCCGCCCCGCTGTATTGTCCTCGCCACTTCCCAAGCCGCTCGCTCCGTAATTGTCTAGGCTGGTTATTCTGTGCAGAACTACTACCGTCAACACTAGATGATAGCAGTGACAGGATCAACAAAAATCTCAAATGAATGATCATTCATTCATGCATGGACATGCCCCGGGCGTCATGGCATGCTCGGCTCATCCCTGGTTACCGCAAAAGCTGGAGAGCGGTGTGAGTAAATTTGACGCTATTATCATCGGCGCAGGTCACAACGGCCTGGCCAATGCTGCCTACCTTGCCAAATCCGGTCTCAAGGTGGCTGTACTGGAACGCAACCCCTACATCGGCGGCGCAACGGTAAGCCGTGAACTGCACGAAGGCTGGAAGTACTCCAACTGTTCCTATGTCTGCAGCCTCCTGCGCCCCGAGTTGGTGCGCGACCTGGAGCTACCGCGCCACGGGCTGCAGGTTGTGCCCTACGGAGGTGGCATTACATTCATGCAGAATGGCGACCACTACGGTAACTACTATGACCGTAATCGCCGCTACCGGGAAATGTCGCGCCACTCGATACGCGATGCCAATGCCTACGAGCGTTATTCCGCCGACACCCAGAAGCAGACCCGTCTGATCCGGCCATTTCTGCTCAAACGGCCGCCCGATCCAACATCGCTCAAGCTGCGCGACCTGCGCGACCTGGCCGAGTTCGCCGGCGCATTTTTGGAAATGGGTGAAGAAGGCCTGGCCGACACTGTCAGCTTCTGGACCAAGAGTGTCGGAGACTACCTTAGCGAATACTTCGAATCTGACGTGATACGCGCGCATTACGCAGGATCCGGCGTCATCGGCACAGCGCTTGGCGTATTCTCGCCGGGCACCGCCTATGTCTTGTTGCATCATTATATGGGCGATGTGGATGGCAATGTGGGCTCCTGGGGCTTTGCCCGCGGCGGCATGGGCGCCGTATCCGGTGCTCTGGCAAGCGCCTTCAAATCATTCGGCGGAGAGATCATTTGCGATGCAGATGTCGGTCACGTCAAAGTACGCGGCGGCAGAGCAGTAGGCGTCGCCCTGCGCAATGGCGACGAATACGATGCAGATGTTATCGTGTCATCTCTGGACCCCAAGCGCACCTACCTGGATATCATGCGCCCCGGCGACCTCCCGGTTGACGTCGTCAATAAGGCTGAGAACTTCAAGATTCGCGGCTCGTCGGGAAAACTGAATATCGCCCTCGATGGCCTTCCCACGTTCCAAGGTATCGAAAAAGACAGCGTACTGATGCTGGGTGATATGCACTTCACAGACAATCTGCAGCGACTGGAGCGCGCCTACGACGACTGGAAGGATGGCACCTGGTCTCAAGATCCTTATCTGGACATGCTAATTCCCACCCAGACCGATCCGACCATGGCACCGCCAGGCAAGCACATGATGAGTGTGTTTGTGCAGTACGCCCCGCCGCTGATTAAAGGCAGGGAATGGACCGCGGAAGACAAGGCCGGCTTTGAAAAATCCGTCATTGACCAGATCGCACAGTACAGCCCCGACTTCAAGGACCTCATCCTGCATTGCGAGACTCGCACCCCGAAAGAAATCGAGGCTGAGGTCGGCCTCACCGAAGGCAACATATTCCAGGGAGAACTGACCTTTGACCAGCTACTGTTCAATCGCCCCTTCCCCGGCTACGGACAATACCGAGGCCCGCTGGGCGGTCTTTACATGTGCGGCTCTGCCACGCACCCGGGAGGTGGCGTGATGGCAGCTCCAGGTGCCAACGCAGCGCGGGAAATCCTGCGCGACCTGCGACGACCCAACATTGTGCCAGCGGGGTATTCCGATGACTGATCACTATGACGCCATTGTTATTGGTGCAGGGCACAATGGCCTGGTGTGCGCGACCCACCTGTCGAAAGCAGGCCGCAAAGTACTGGTACTGGAGGCCTCCGATCAACCGGGAGGCTGCGCCTCTACCCGAGAGTTCGCACCTGGCTTTACCGTATCGGATTGTGCACAGTGGTTGTACCAACTGCATCCCACTGTAGCCAAAGAGATGGCCCTGGAGGCCCATGGCCTGAAATGGGCCGCTCGCGACCTGGCGAGCATCTCGCTTTCAGAGAGCGGTTCGCATCTGGTGCTGTCGGGGAACCAGCTCAGCGGCGCGAGCGCCGATGACCAGGCCGCACTCGAGGTGCTTAACACCCGCAACAAACGCTACCTACGCCTGCTTGCCAAGCTGTTTGCTGAACGCTCTCCCCGACTCACTGAGGCCAACCTGATAGATCGCCTCTCGCTGCTCAAGCTGGGCCTTGGCCTCAAGCTACTCGGCAAAGAAGATATGAGCGAGTTCATGCGCATCGTGCTCATGAATATGTATGATCTGATGCAGGAAACTTTCTCAAGCGAAGCACTGCAAGCTCTCCTTAGCATGGATGCCGTTCTCGGTTCACGCAGCGGCCCGCGTACTCCTGGCAGTGTTTTCGCGTACCTATATCGTCAACTTTCAGCCGAGTTTGGTTTCACGGGTGTCGCCCAGATTGAGGGCGGCATGGGTGAGCTGGGCGTGGCCATGGCCAACAGTGCCCGCGCCGCCGGCGCAGACATTCGCCTTGCCTCCCGGGTCGACTCCATCGACATGGAAGCCGACAAAGCGGTAGGTGTGCGCCTCGACTCCGGCGAGAGTGTCCGCGCATCGACGGTCATATCCAATATCGACCCTGTTACCACCTTCCGCGACCTGGTGGGCTACCCGCGTATCGAGGCGGGCACCGCGAGACGTGTAACCCAGATTCGCCATGGCAGTGGCACCGCCAAGCTGCATCTTGCCCTGAGCGCTGAACCCAACTTCACTGGCCTCACTGGCGAGCAGCTGGGTCAACGACTGGTTATCGCCCCCAACCTCGATTATGTCGAGCGCGCCTTTAACGCTATCAAGTACGACGAATATTCCGCCGAACCCGTTATGGACATAAGCATTCCCACGCACAATGATCCCGCGCTGGCACCAACTGGCCAGCATGTGCTCTCAGCGATCGTGCAATTCGCGCCCTATTCGCCCGACGGCGGCTGGGGCCAACATCGACAGCCCTTTATCGATCGCTTGCTGGCACTACTGGAACGTTATGCCCCCGGCATCCGCGATCTGGTCACCGCCGCAGAACTGCTCACACCGCAGGATCTGGAACAGCGCTTCGGCATGGCTGGCGGTCACTGGCATCACGGCGAGATGAGCCTGGACCAAATACTGATGAACAGACCCTTCCCCGGAGCAAGCCAGAATGCCACCCAGGTGGACGGCTTGTTCCTCTGTGGAGCGGGCACTCACCCCGGCGGCGGACTCATGGGCCTGGCCGGGCGCAACGCCGCGCGGCAGGTCCTCAGGCAGGGAGAGAAATGATGAGCAGCGACGACACCATGATGTTGCACACACCGTTCCACAGCCGGGTTGCTGCCGCTTGTGAAATCAACTGCTGGGGAGATTGGAAGGGATATACCACCCCCAACGCCTACAGCGACGTAGAGCTCGAGTACTTCGCGATTCGCAGCACGACTGGGGTGTTCGACCTGTCCCCCATGAACAAGTACCGGATTAGCGGCCCGGATGCTGAGGCATATCTCAATCGGCTGGTCACACGCGATGTAAGCAAGATCAAGGTGGGCCGTGTCGGCTACACAGTCTGGTGTGATGAACAGGGGCAGGNACTGGACGACGGCACGATATTTCGGCTGGACGAGAACGACTTCCGACTATGCGCATGGGCCCGCGGGCTGGACTGGCTGCTCTGCTCCGCACTGGGCTTTGACGTCAGCATTGAAGATGAGACCGCCCAGGTCGCAGCCCTCGCGGTTCAGGGCCCGACATCCTGCGCCAACCTGCTCAACATGGGACTGACTGGGCTCGACCAGCTAAAACCGTTTGGCATGATGTCATTTGATTTTGCCGGACTGCCCCTGATGGTCAGTAGAACCGGCTTTACAGGTGACCTCGGCTATGAACTGTGGATTGAGCCCTCGGGCGCAGAGCCGCTATGGGACGCGCTGTTCAAATCGACCGACTACAACCTGATCAAGCCCATTGGTGCCGACGCGCTGGACCTGGCGCGAATTGAAGCAGGATTTATTCAGGCGGGCGTGGACTTCGTGCCTGCTCTGAATGCAGTACGTGCAGGCCGCTCACGATCCCCCTTCGAACTCGGTCTGGGTTGGTTGGTGGATTTCAACAAACCCGTATTCAACGGCCGCAGAGCACTACTAGAGGAACAACAAGCGGGTTCTCGCTATCGTTTCGCAGTACTCGATGTCGAGGGCAACAAACCTGCTCACAACTCATTTATTTTTCACGGCAAACGTGTGATCGGCACCGTAACCTCCGCTGCCTGGTGCCCCACCGCAAAGACCAACATCGCCTTCGCCCAACTGGAAGACCCGTTTGGCCAGGTCGGTGAGCGCTATACTGCGGAGATCTATTTTCAGCGTGAGCTGCATTGGTCCCGTGAGCTGGCGCCCTGCCGGGTAGTGGACAAAGTGCCCTTCAACCCAGCGCGCCGGCGCCTTACGCCGCCCGCACTCTTTTAGGACGAACCATGACACAGGCCACCCTTGTAGAATGGCAGGCATTTACTGCGGCAAACCCCGACCTGAAAATGTTTGAGGTCATGATGCCGGACCTGAACGGTATTCTACGCTGCAAGCGGCTGCATCGCGATGAAATGGAAGGCCTGTTCAAGGGCAACCAGAAAAGCCCGATTACCCTACCCGTCATCACCCCTATGGGTGAGTACAGCGTGGATATCGACGCCGACGACATGGAAGGCGAACGCGACGTCCGCCTCAGCCCTATCGCCGGCTCGCTGGCGAGGATCAACTGGCTGGACTCTCCCACGGGTCAGGTACTGACCTCACACGTCGAGCTCGATGGATCACCCTGCTGGATAGAATCAAGGCAGGCACTGCAGCGTGTCGTCAACAAGTTCAGCGAGCATGGACTGTCGCCCGTTGTCGCCACCGAGCTGGAGTTCTACCTGATAGCCCCCGGCGATGACAACAGGCCACGCCCCCTACTCGGCCGCATACCTGGCACTGGCCTCGAACAGCACGGCACACAATACGTAGAAGCCAATGACCTATGGCAATTGGATGGCTTTCTCGACGACCTGCGCACGGCCTGCGAGCTTCAGGGGATCGCCCTGACAACACTGCACTCTGAATTTTCACCGGGCCAGTGGGAGGTCAACACCCGTCACGGCTCAGATATTATGAAAGTCTGTGACGACACGCTGCTACTGCGTCGGCTGGTCAAAGGTGTCGCTCACCGCCACGGCCTGGCAGCTACGTTTATGGCCAAGCCCTTCGCCGAACACCCTGGCAGTGGCATGCACCTGCATGCCAGCCTGTACGACAAAGATGGCAACAATCTGTTCGCCGGTGCAGGCAGCACCGAACCTGGCATATCTGACACGATGCGCCACGCAATGGGCGGCGTTCTAGCCACCATGGCAGAGAACACCCTGCTATTTGCCCCCAATGCGAACTCCTACCGGCGCTTTGTCGAAGGGGCTTATGTGCCACTGGAGCCACGCTGGGGCTACAATCACCGTGAAGTCGCTGTGCGCATCCCAGTGTCAGGACCGGAGAACCGGCGCTTCGAGCACCGGGTCGCCGGTGCGGATGCTAACCCCTACCTCGTCGTTGCTGCCGTACTGGCAGGCATGCTGCACGGTATGGAAACGCAGACCGACCCAGGCCCCATGGTGGAACAACTCAGCGACTACTGCGCCAGGGAAGTACACATCCCTACCCGCTGGTTCGCCGCAATTGAAAAATTCAGCCAATCCTCAATCATGCCCGCCTACC
The DNA here is from genome assembly GCF_001635445.1 of Halioglobus sp. HI00S01. Classification (NCBI taxonomy): domain Bacteria; kingdom Pseudomonadati; phylum Pseudomonadota; class Gammaproteobacteria; order Cellvibrionales; family Halieaceae; genus Halioglobus; species Halioglobus sp. HI00S01. The sequence goes on along the minus strand of NZ_LWEE01000010.1, from coordinate 2,975 downwards.
TTGGGCAACAATTCTGCCGTGGCTACAGCAGTATGCGGCGCGCAGAGGAAGCGATGTATCACACGACAATCCCCACACAGGACTACGAGTGGTATCTGCGCGCGCTGTAGCAATGCTTTCAATTTAAATGACCATTTAGTATCCTGAACGGACATTTAATTCAGGGTAAGCCGCAATGAAATTCATCGCCACCGACGTCGATGACTCCGCAACCAAAATGGCGCAGAAGCTCGAGGAATCCATCGCCAACCACGGGCGGGCCATGGACCCCTACTTTTACCGCTCACACCTGGTGTACCAGCGCGAACTCGATCAACTGATCTTCCGCAGCTGGCTTTACGCGGGGCACATTTCCGAGATCCCGGACTCCGGCGACTATCTGCTGTTCGAGATCGGCGAGGATTCACTCATTATCGTGCGCGACGACGATGGCCAGGTGCGCTGCCTGATGAACGTCTGCCGCCACCGCGGCGCTCGCGTCTGCGAGGAGGCCAGCGGCAAACGCAAGACGTTTGTCTGCCCATACCATGGCTGGGTTTACCGCACCGACGGCTCACTCAAAGCCGCCCGCGATATGGAAATGCTGGAGGGCTTCGACACCTCCAACTACGGACTAAAGCAGGCCCGGGTTCAGGTGCACATGGGCATGATCTTCATCAATTGCGACCCAGAGGCCGAAGACTTCCTGCCCGCATTAGAGCCTCTTCAGGCGCCGCTGGGGGCCTATGATCTTGAGAATGCCAAGATCGCCCACAAACAGACCTACAAGGTTGACGCCAACTGGAAGTTTGTTCTGGAGAACTATCTGGAGTGCTACCACTGCGCCACATCGCATCGCGCCTACGCGCGCATGCACACTCTGAAAGATCTGTACTGCAAGGTCGAAGACGTGGTGCAGGCCATGCTTGACCGCACCGAAGAAGTCACCGGCATAACGGGCATGGGCAAAGAACACTATGCCATCTTTAATGACGCCAAAGGCTTCGGCTGCTGTGCTTACACATCCCGCTATGGCCTGTTCGACGGCTACTTGACGGGTAGCGAGGACGGTCAACCTGTAGCACCCCTGATGGGTAACATCCAGGGCTACGACGGCGGCGCAGGTGACTTCCAGCTGGGGCCCCTCACATTCATGCTGAACTACCCGGATCACTGCGTCTTATACCGCTTCATTCCTCGCAGCCTGACCTCAACAGACATGGAAGTAGTCTGGTTCGTGCGCGGAGACGCAGTAGAAGGAACAGACTACGAGCGAGACAAAGTCACGTGGCTGTGGCATCACACCACAATGGAAGATGAATACATCATCAACCGCAACTCCGAAGGCGCCAATTCACGCTTTTTCGAGCCCGGCCCCTACCACCCGGAGTACGAAGAAACACTTCAGCACTTCGTCGAGTGGTATCTCAAAAACCTTTCCAAGGCGGCGTAACAACCATGTCTGTACGCGATACATTTAACCAGCACCTGCTCCACCCGTGGGCGGACCTGCCCAATCTGGGCGAAGACGACAGCACCCCGGTGATCGTCCGCGGCGAAGGCGTCTATATTTATGACGACAATGGCCAGCGCATGATCGACGGCCCGGGCGGCATGTGGTGCATGCAGACTGGCTACGGCCGGCAAGAGATAGCGGATAGAGTAGCCACCCAGATTGTCGAACTCGGCTACAGCACCGCGTTTTCAACCATCAATCCCCTCGAGGCCGAACTCGCCCAACGCATCGCCGAGAAAACCCCCGGCGATCTCAATCGAGTGTTCTTTACCACCGGCGGCTCTACCGCCGTGGATTCCGCCCTGCGCCTATGCCAACTGGCGCGAAACATTCGCGGCGAGCCGCAGCGCAAACACATCCTGTGTCGCGACAAGGGTTACCACGGCAGTACCTATCTATCCGCATCCGTCACCGGCAAAGAGCGGGACAAGACCGCCATGGACACTGCCGTCGACCTGGTGCACTTTCTCACCGCACCCTGCGCCTTTTATCAGGAACAGGATTTTGCCTCCGAGGAAGCATTCTGTGATTTCCTGATTGCTGAACTGGAAACCAAGATTGCCGAGCTGGGCCCTGAGAACATCATGTGCTTTATCGCCGAGCCGATACTGGGATCAGGGGGCGTACTGGTACCACCCACAGGGTACAACCGGCGCTGCTGGGAAGTCGTGAAGCGCCACGGAATCACCTATATTGCCGATGAAGTAGTCACCGCATTCGGCAGACTGGGGCACTGGTTTGCATCCGAAACCCTATTCGACGTGGTGCCCGACATCATCACCTTTGCCAAGGGTGTGACCTCTGGCTACCTGCCACTCGGCGGCTATGCCGTATCCGACGCCTTCATGGCAGAAATCAGTGGCGACAACGCCGAGGGCAACTGCTATAGCAACGGCTTCACCTGGTCGGCCAACCCGGTATCCTGCGCCGCAGCACTCGAGAGCTGGGATATCATTGAACGGGAACAGCTGCTGGAACATGTTCGCGATGTGGGACCGTATTTCCAGGCCCAGCTGCGCACCCTGATGGACCTACCTCTGGTCGCCGACGTGCGGGGCATGGGCATGATGGCCGCAGTAGAAATGAGCCTGGGAAGCGACGCCGAGGGAGAAGCCCTTCTAGAGCAGGATTACCACCTGGGCGACCTGATCGACAGCCACTGTCGTGAGTTCGGATTACTGGTGCGCCCACTGATTAACGTCTGCATCATGTCGCCCCCGCTCATTCTGACCCGCGAGCAAGTGGACGACCTGGTGAGCGCGCTGCGCAAGGCTCTGCTAAAAGCACAGGAAGAACTACTGGGGTAAATCTAGAGCTCCAGCGAGTACTTGTAGAAGTGGGTCTCGCGCTCGTAGCCCAGGTCTTCGTATAGAGCCTGACCGATGATATTGTCACTGGCGGTTTCCAGATCGATACGACAGGCTTTCATTTTGCGGGCGTGAACCTCCGCTCGCTTCATCAAGGCCCGCCCCACCCCTCC
>NZ_LWEE01000009.1:0-502 GCF_001635445.1 Halioglobus sp. HI00S01 | reverse complement strand
GCGACCTCAGCCCGGACGGCCAGGGCACGTTGCAAATCAAACGCGGCATCGAGGTTGGTGATGACTTCCTCGTGCGTGGGGCCAAGGCAGAAATCGCGCTCGTGCCGGTCGTGGATGCGCAATAGTTCAGGGCCGTACTGTTCCCAGCGACCCGATTCTTCCCACAGTTCTGCCGGTTGCACGACCGGCATACTGACTTCCTGGGCGCCCGCTCCTTCCCTTTCTTCTCTCCCCCTCCTCTCTCCCTTCCTCCTCCCCCTCCTTCCTCTCTTTCTCCCTTTTTCTCTTCCTTCTTCTCCCTTCCTCCTCCTTCCTCCCCTTATCATTAGCTGGTGGCTGATGACCTCAGCGTCGGCGGGTGTTTCTTTCTGGGTGGCGATCAGGAAGTTGCTGGTGCGCATTGTGGTTCCAAATTGGGNATAACGATAAGGGCGCCTATTTTAATGGGCATGTGAGTATCGGTAAACGGTGGTTGTTGTGCACTTTTTTCGGGCATTTGTCA
>NZ_LWEE01000008.1:0-219 GCF_001635445.1 Halioglobus sp. HI00S01 | reverse complement strand
GGCTATCAGCCACGCCAAGAAGAATTTTTCCGATGTACTTATTGTCGATACCGCAGGACGCCTCGCGGTTGACCAGGAGATGATGGAAGAAATCTCCCAACTACACAAAGCGGTTAACCCCATTGAAACCCTGTTCGTGGTTGATGCCATGACCGGCCAGGACGCCGCCAATACTGCCAAGGCGTTTGGCGAGACGCTGCCACTTACCGGCGTGATCCT
>NZ_LWEE01000007.1:0-220 GCF_001635445.1 Halioglobus sp. HI00S01 | reverse complement strand
TGATATCGATTTGCTCGGCGCTGCTGCTCGGCAGCAATCTAGAACTAAATACAATGACCACTAATCCGATCAATGTGACAGGCAGGCCCACCAGGAAGAAGTCGAAAAACGCCAGCCCCTCGCCGGTAGCATCTTCCAGGAAACTGCTGACAATCAGGTTGGTTGAGGTGCCGATGAGGGTCATCGTACCGCCCAGTATGGCGGCATAGGACAGAGGGAT
>NZ_LWEE01000006.1:0-114983 GCF_001635445.1 Halioglobus sp. HI00S01 | reverse complement strand
CGATACCCTGAGTATTTCTCCGTAACCGCTCCACAGCGACTGCACCTGCCTTGCAGTAGAAGCCAGTGACAACGAGACTCTACTGCTTCTGACAGACCTCGATGCCGCGGGCTTTGATGATAGAAAACAGGCGGTTGACCTCGCAGATATACACGCATGCCTGGACTGGCTGGCGGCCTTTCACGCAACCTTCCTGGGCTCGGACGCCATTGGGCTCTGGGAGTGCGGCACATACTGGCATCTCGATACCCGCCCGGATGAGTTGGCGGCTCTAACCGATATTCCGCTGCGCGAAGCGGCGCCACACATCGACGCGGTCCTGAGAAGAAGCGACTTCCAGACGCTGGTACACGGCGATGCCAAACTGGCCAACTTTTGCTTTGCCACCATAGGTGGCACACCCCGTGTCGCCGCCGTGGACTTCCAGTATGTTGGCGCCGGCTGTGGCATGAAGGATGTGGCTTACTTTATCGGCAGTTGCCTGGATGAAGCACAGTGTGCCGCGCTGGAAACTGCCCTGCTGGACTACTATTTTGGCGCACTTGGCACCCACGCGCGGTTACGACATCCCGCCATCGATCATCGCGCCCTGGAAGCTCAATGGCGAGAGCTCTACGACGTCGCCTGGGCAGATTTTCATCGCTTTGTGAAGGGTTGGAGCCCGGGCCACTGGAAGATTAACAGTTACAGTGAGCAACTAGCCCGCCGTGTTATTCGCCGCCTCAGCTAAGTTGACTGGTCGAACAAACCCGCCCCTTAATTAGAACGTAAAGGCCCAGCCCAGGGTCGGCCCGCTTTGCACGAAATCGGTTTCCACCCGGGACCCTTCAACTCGCATGCTGCGCACCATATTCAGATAACGGTAGCCCAACCAGACGCTGTGACGCTCATTGAAATGATGGGCGATAAAGCCATTGAGCTGATAATTCGTGTCGTTGTCACCGTCAATCAAGGTATCGGCCTCCAGAACCGCCCGCCACTTGCCACTGTGGCCCAGAGGGGCTGTCAGCGCCACGCCACCAATCCAGTCATACAATGCCTCATCGGTAATCGTCACCCGGCCGGGCAACTCGACGATCCCGCTGCCTTCTTCGTTGGCAGGGGTTCTCACTCTCATGTTCAGTCCACTGCGCCGCACCCCGGTGTAAAGGGCAATGTAGTCGTTCAGCGTGTAACCGCCAATCACGTCACTAGTGAAGAGCGATGACTCCACCGTCACATCGTATTCACCCACCAGTGGAGGCAGGCCCGGCAACAGACCAACTGGACCAATACGCGAGCTACTGGAGGTATCCAGATGCATGACCCGCAAACCGAGCATTCAGGGACCGTGGCGCGCATAGATTTCGCCGATGAAACCGAAATCAAGATTGTCTAGCGTGTCGGAAATCGGCGTATCCACGTTAATCAGTTCACCGTCTACATCGATCTCGCCCTCGATATCCGGCAGCCACAACATGGGAAAGTTGATGATTAACTTCCATTCGTCGGCGAAGCCGCCCTCCTATCCCCAACTGCCTGGCGACATCAGCACAAGAAGCATTGCGATGACAGCAATCACCGAGTTAAGTCGTGGAAAAATCGGCATACCGGAATGTGTCATCTTTGGCGCGGGCAGTATCTACGAACCATAGTATTAATCCTCGTTGCCCTTGTACATCAATGTGGCGCCTGCGCCCCATTGAGTGACCGCATTGAGCATATCCTGAACGGGAGTATCGAGTTCGGTGATCGCGTCAGCGGTTAAGACATAAATTTGACCAATGGTTGCAGCCGGCACAGTAGGCACGAATACCACTGCGCGCCCGTCGGGCAGTTCTTCAACAATCAAACCGTACTGACGACTTGCACCCCCGTGCAGGCACACCTCTGCGGGACGTAATTTCGCCACGGCGTCGTTGCCACCTACAATTTGCATAACCAGGCCGCGCAGCATGCCGACAACGGGTACGTATTTGTCCAGCAGTCCCTGGTACTTGTGTTCGATGACGTTACCAATACTGGTGCGCAACGCCAGGCCAATCAAAAAACATATAACGATTAAACTGACCAGCGCACCGAGACCGAGAATCAAACCATTGAGGAAATCACTGAACGGCAACTGCAGGCCCGACAGTTGTGCCAGCTCTACCAACAGGCCGTAAGCGTAAAATAAAACACCGGCCAACAACGCCACGGGCACTATCAACAGAACTCCCGCCAGTGTGGTGGACACGAAAAAGGGAACGGTCTTCTGGCCTGGCATGCTGGTACTCCGTTGTTATTGCTTTGACACCACCATAACACCGGCATAGCCCTTCGCAAACGGCACCGACATCGCCCGAACCATCACCGGTGGAAAAAAACAAAAAAAGCCCGACTCAAAAGAGCCGGGCCAGGCGCCAGATGACCCTAGGTGAGCGGGCCATACTGGGGTTCAGAATTTGTAGGCTATGCCGACGTTATACACCCAGGGATCGATATCCACGTCAAACCTGACCTTGCTATCGCCCGCGTCCTTGAGCGTGACCGTGGCCGTCGTATCGATATCGATATACCAGACCCCTGCGTTCAGGGCCCAGTGCTCACCCAGGGGCATGTCGACTCCTGCAGAAGCCGACAGGCCGAAGGAATCGTCCAGATCGAGGTCAGCGTTACCAACTATGCCTTCCAGGTCGCTGTCCGCCTTCTCATCAAAGAAATGGGTGTAGTTGATGCCGATTCCGACATAGGGCTGCCAGCCACTGGCTGCACCGCGCGGATACCATTGCACGCTGAGCGTTGGAGGCAGATGCTTGGTCTCACCCGCCTGCGCGTTTACTTCGTTCACGTCAATGTCGTGACTGAAAGGCGTCGCTACCAGCAGCTCAATGCCCCAGTTGGGATCGACCATAGAAGCGCCAATAATCGACAACTGGGTATTGTCATCAACATCGACCGTCACCGGCAGCGTTTCGTCGACAATATCGCTGTCTGCATCCGGGGCCACGGTCACTGCACCTGCCCGCAGAATCCAATCACCAGCCTCGTAGGCTTGTACCACCGCAGTACTGCCGGCAAGTGCCACGGCAGCGGCTAGGGTGATTACATTTTTTATGGGTTACTCCTCACTATGGACATCCACCAATAAGCATAGTCGTCCCCTCGATATTTACGGATATCGTAGAAGGGAGCGTAATTCGTAACATTGAACCGGGTCAACAGAACCCGAGTGAAGCGGGGATTCCCGGCCTGTTACTCCCAGGGATAATCCAGTTCGCGTCCGCAACCGGCATAGCTACGGCCATCGACAACAAGTTGTACCGTGGTGGGATACTCTATGTCCGCCATGGTATCCGCGCAGAAGGCATCTTCAATAGTCAGGCGCAGGCTGTGTTTACCGCTTTGCGCAGTGTACTCGCTGCCATTACCTGTCGCCGATTTGGCCGGATCGGGAAACAACAACACGGTGGCGCCATAGTCTCCTTTAAACAGGATATTCTGCCCGTCGCGCACTTCCACCACCCAACCGGGCTCGTTACCGACTGCCCTGAAGTCCACACCCCTCCGGCGGGCGTCTTCCCAGGGGGCACGTTGCGGATTGAGACTGCAATCGCTGTAGCGAATCCCGTCCACCTCCAGAAGCACATCGTGACCCTTGCTCCAGAACATGACATCGCCTTCGACATACTTGCTGCCTGAAGCAGCGCGCACCTGGGATAACACCAGGTAGCGATCTTCCAGCCAGATAGCCATTTCACCAGGGCCTACACGGGTCATGAAATCCATTCCTGTGCATTCGTAGACGTAGGTCTGTGCAATCGGGCGGGCGTCAGGCTGGAAGTCATTGCTGGTGCTGCCGGTGCTGGTCGGGGTGTGGGTTTCGGAAGTGGCGCAGCCCGCCAGCGCGAGTAACGCCACACTACAAATAAACCTATTCACGAATCTCTCCTGTTGACGTCCAGATGAGCGCGCCGTTTGCGACTGCGCCTGATGCCATCGACTGTCACAAAAGCAAGCCCGCACCAGACCAGTCCAAATGCAATGCCCTGAACCAGATCGAATGGCTCTTTGAATATTAGCAGCGCCACCAGCAACTGCGCGGTGGGGCCGATATAAAAGATCAGTCCCAGTGCGGTCAGCGGCAACAAGCGACTCGAAGCGACATAGCTGATCAGCGGAATCGCGGTCATAGCGCCGGCCCCGAGCAAGAACATATCCACCCGCAGGCCATGCGCACCCAGGCCCGCCCATTCATGGGTGTGCATCCAGTAAAGCGCCAGGGGGGACATCATCAAGGTCTCAATAAACAGACCTTCCAGCGAGCTCACGCTGACCTTCTTGCGAATGGCACCATATAAACCAAAGGTACACGCCAGGCCTAGCGATACCAAAGGCAGACCGCCGCGATGAAAGATCTGTAACAACACTGCCGCGACCGCAAACGCAATGCCCACCTGCTGCGCCCGATCAACGCGCTCGCCAAACAGGGTGAGTCCAATGACCACGTTGAGCAGCGGCAACAGGAAGTATCCCAGGCTCGCTTCAGTCGCCTGACCATTACTAATAGCCCACAGGAAAACCAGCCAGTTGGTGCCGCTAAGTGCTGCCGCTATGGCCATTATGCCCAGCACGCGCGGTTGTTTGAACACCGCCAGCGCAGCCTTGAGTCGATCGCTGAACAACAGACAGACAAACACAAACGGCACGGACCACAGGGCCCGATGTGCGAGCAGATCGCGAGGATCCACGGGCTCTGTCTGCACCCAGTAAAGTGCGGCGAAACCCCAGATCAGATACGCGGTAACACCATAGGCAGCCCCGCGTTGCTGGTCGCTCATTGTGGCAAACATGTCGGATCCGTCAGCTGAAGAAAGGCATGGCGATCATACGCAAAGCCAGCACAGTTACCAGTGTTTTGAAGAGTCTAGTGAAATTTCGCTGTGGTATGCGAGCGCGCAGCCGCGTTCCTACCCAGGAACCGACAATGACCGCTGCCGCCATGGCCAACATCAACGGCCACCATGGGCCAAAACTGAAACCCAGTAACGCAAAAGCCGCCAGGCGCAGCGCATGGTTAAGGGCCATATACAGTGCCGTATTCACCACCACCCAATCGCGCTCAGAATTGCGTCGCTTCAGCAGGGAGGCTCCCAGCGGCCCGGTAGCACCGGCAATCATGCCCAGCCCTGTTTGGTAAAAGCCCAGTACGGTGAGCGCCACCTGTCCGCCGCCGGGCACCGGCGGCAACGGCACCCAGGTCACTAGTAGAATCAGAACACCAATCACGGCAGGCAACCAACTCAGCTCGAGCTGGTCGTAGATCTCACCGCCCAGCCAGGCGCCCAGGACAGCGCCGAGGGTAAATGCGGGCACTATCTCCCAGGCGATATGGCGCCAGGCAAAGCCTGCACGAGAGGCATTACTGGCCAGTTGGGTGAAGGCATGCACCGGAATAATTGCCTGGGGTGGCAGCAATCCCGGCATGGCCGCGATAAGCAGCATGCCGCCCCCCAGCCCCATGACCGCGGCGAGTGCCGAGGTCAGAAAGGCAATCGGCAGCAGCAGCCACTCAACCCCCACCGTGGTTACTTGGCCAGCTGTTTTTCCAGCAAGGCCATGGATGCCTTGGGATTCATGAGCAGAATGGTGCGGCTTTCCAGCTGCTTTTCGTCGGCACCGTCCAGAATCAACTGGCGCAGTTCAGCGACACTGAGGTCCGGCGCCATGGCCAACAGCTTGGCGGCGAGATTGAGCACCTGGGGCGAGGACATGGACGTGCCATTAAAGGGGATTCTGTCGCCGCCTGGCACATAGCTTTCCACTTCAAAACCGTTGGCATAGATATCCACTTTGCCGAGGCTGGTGAAACTGGTCTCATCACCCGCGATATCAACCGCGCCTACCGTCAACAAATTGGGGTACTCATAGCTGCTCGGATAGAACTCGTCAAAAGTCACATCGTTGTCGGAATTACCTGCGCTGGTAATAAACAGGATGTCCGGAGAACCGCCAATCGCTTCTCTGAGACCCGCGTCGCCGATCTTGAAGATCTTCCGCGCCAGCGCCTTGCGCTCCTCGGGAGACTCACCAATGTTGTGCGCTTCCAGCGCGGTCTCGTAGCTGCGTACACTTCCGCCCCAACTCATATTGACTGCCCGCACACCGTTGTCACGGAAATAATGGCCTGCCTCGCGGAACATCGCAGCATCGCGTTCCGACTGTTCAATGCTCGGCTTGGGGGGCATTTGCGTGTGGCTATAGGTCATCCGCGCCACCAGCAGTTCAGCGAAGGGGTTACCCGCCAGGGCAATACCCGAGACATGGGTGCCGTGGGCATAGCCGCCATACAGGCTGAGATTTTCGAGGAAGCTCTGTACCTCGTTCTGGGGCAGGCCGGAAATATACTTGCGCAGTGCAGCGGCCTCGGGGCTGTCGATATTGGAACTGTTGTCGCCCAGGCCTTTGGCGTGCCCCTGCAAGTCCGCGGGATTCACACCGAAGTCCTGCTCGATCGGACGCAGCAGTTGCGTCACCTTCTCGGAATCAAGGTTATAGGCAAAACCATGCACATCATCGACAAAGCCATTCTTGTCGTCGTCGATGTTATTGCCGGGGATCTCATCGCTGTTAGTCCACAATTGCTGTGCCAGGCCGGGAATGACCGTGTCCACACCACTGTCCCACACAGACACAATCACCGGTGTCGCATCTGCATCCGCAGGAATCACAACCTCGCGCGCAGCCCAGATATCCTCCTTGGCCACATCATTGGCGGCAATAAAGTCGGCATACACCTCGCCGACCACCGCGCGATTGGGAATGAACTCGTCCAAGGTAAAACTGACCGACACCAGCGTGGATGCCACATCGTAGCTGATTTCGCCGCCAGTATTGTCGACCACGGGTTGGAACGACGACTCCAGATTACCAAGGACCAGCGCCTCGGTAAGGATCTCCGCCCTGCCCTTGCCACTCTTCACGTTGTCCTGGACTGTCTCATAGGGGAGCGCCTCCACAAGGCTTTTGAGCTCCGCTCTGAGGGCCTGGGCATCATCGCCCTTACCGGCAATTTCTACCGTCGCCAATGCCTCGCCGAACAAGCCCATGGTCAGGCGATTGGCTTCCTTGCTCTCGAGCTCACGGCGCTTGCCGAGATAATCCAGGTAGTCCTGCCAGCGACCTTCAAGAATCGCGATCGTGCCCAGCACAGAGTAGAAACCCTTAACCGTGTTGTCATCGCGAATATCATACTTCTCAAGATCACCCTCGATATCGGCCTGCACCTGATCGGCGAGGTCCAGCAGAGTCTCGCGATTTTCGCTGGCATAGAGGTCGACGACCTTTAATTCCAGGTCGTAGGTATGGCGCGGTAGGTCATCCTGGGTTTCGATGACGGGTTTGGCGGCAAGCGCGGCCAGCGGGGATACAACCAGCAGCAGAACGCTGCCAAGGCTTGTCATTATTTTCACGTGCAAGGCTCCAGAACCAAAACGGGCAGTATTGGTGAATACTGCCCGCGGGTCCAGCGCTTTGCGACGAATCGCAGTCTGGGGCGAATACCGCCTAAATGGTGCCCTGCTCCCGGGCCATATCCAGCGCGAGGTCTTCGATCATATCTTCCTGGCCACCCACAGTGCGCCGCCGTCCCAGTTCCACCAGAATGTCGCGGCTGGAGAGGTTGTACTTTTCCGCTGATCGTTTGGCAAACAGCAGGAACGACGAGTAAACCCCTGCGTAACCGAGCGTGAGGGCATCGCGGTCGATACGCACCTGCTCATCCATCATGGGCGTGATCAGGTCCTCGGCAATATCCATGGCCTTGAAGGTATCCACACCCGTCTCGATACCCATGCGGTCGCAGACAGCGATAAATACTTCCAGCGGCGTGTTGCCCGCGCCGGCACCAAGGCCCGCCATGGAGCCGTCAATCCGGTTCGCCCCGGCGGCCACCGCGGCAATGGAATTGGCCACACCCATCGCCAGATTGTGGTGCCCGTGAAAGCCTATCTCGGTTTCCGGACGAAGCTCTGCCCTGGCCAGTGCAACTCTGGCAGTGACGTCGTCCGGCAGCATGTAGCCGGCCGAATCGGTAATGTAGACACAGTTGGCACCGTAGTCCTCCATCAGCTTCAGCTGTGCCAACAGCTCCTCGGGCTCAATCATGTGGGCCATCATCAGAAAGCCAACGGTATCCAGGCCATCCATGGAAGCGGCCATCTTGATGTGCTGCTCCGAGACATCCGCTTCGGTACAGTGGGTGGCGACCCGAATGGTGGAGATACCGCAATCCACGGCCATCTTAAGGTGATCGACCGTGCCAATCCCCGGCAGCAGCAGCGCTGACACCTTGGCATTGTTCACCTCCTTACATACCGCCGTGAGATATTCCTCGTCGGTAGCCGCGGGAAAACCGTAGTTCACCGAAGTACCGCCAAGACCGTCGCCGTGGGTGACTTCGATCAGGGGCACGCCCGCCTCGTCCATGGCTTTGGACACGGCAACCATTTCATCCACCGTAATCTGGTGGCGTTTGGGGTGCATGCCGTCACGCAGACACATATCGTGAACTGTTACTTTCTTTCCTTTCAGGTCCATTGCTCTATCTCTCGAATTTACCTATTGGCAGTGGGCCACTCGCAATTGCCACACTGCTGGATGTGGGTTATGCCGCCGTAGGTACGAAGTTGCCCGCCAGAATTTCTTCGGCGTACATTTCCGCGGTACGCAGGCCCGCCGCAGTCATGATGTCCAGGTTGCCGGCATACTTGGGCAGGAAGTCCCCCAGCCCCTCAACCTCCATGTAGATGGATACGCGCTTGCCATCGAATACGGGGCCATTCTTGAGGGTGTAGCCGGGCACGTACTTCTGTACCTCGGCAATCATGTCATGCACCGACTGGGTAATCGCCGCTTCATCGGGCGCATCCTCAGTCAGGCAGTGAATGGTGTCTCGCATAATCAAGGGTGGCTCTGCCGGATTGATAATAATAATGGCCTTGCCGCTGTCGGCGCCGCCACAGATCTCAATACCGCGGGAGGTGGTACGCGTGAACTCATCGATATTCTTGCGGGTACCAGGGCCGGCAGACTTGGAGCTGACGGTGGCCACAATCTCGCCGTATGCAACTTTTTGAACCCTGCTAACAGCGGCCACGAGGGGAATCGTTGCCTGGCCGCCACAGGTCACCATATTCACGTTCATGGCCTTCTGCGCTACCGCCTCCGCGAGGTTGACCGGTGGTACACAAAACGGGCCAATGGCCGCTGGCGTCAGATCGATCATGACCGCACCCTGCTCATTCACCTTGCGGCTGTTCTCGGCATGAACGTAGGCGCTAGTGGCATCAAAACAAATCTGCACACCGTCCGCCTGCATGTGCGGCACCATGCCATCGACACCCTCGTGAGTGGTCTTCAATCCCATTTCCCGGGCGCGGGCCAGGCCCGGTGAATCAGGTTCTACCCCGACCATCCAGACCGGCTCAATGACGTCACTGCGCATAGCCTTCATCAGCAGGTCGGTGCCGATATTGCCTGGGCCAATGATAGCTGCCTTGATTTTCTGGGTCATATCACTCTCTCAATGTATGGGTTGCGGTAGGCCTGATGCATGCCGGCACGGATACTCCGATCACGCACCGCTGATGACCTACACAAATTTGCAGCTGCAGTCGCCAATGCCTTCCAGCTCCAGGCGCATTTCATCGCCAGCAACCACCGGAATCAATGGTGCCAATGAGCCCGAAAGAATCACTTCTCCGGCCTTGAAGGGTATCCCGAACTCACCCAGGGTATTGGCAAGCCAGGCCACCGCAGTCAGCGGATTGCCCTGCACAGCACTGCCGAGGCCTTCAGAATGGAATTCACCGTTTTTGTAAATCTTCATTTTGAGGTTCGGCAAGTCGAAGTCATTGGGATCCACTTCCCTCTCACCGAGCACATAGACGCCGCAGGAGGCATTGTCGGCCACGGTGTCCTGAATTTTGATCTGCCAGTCATCGATTCGCGAATCGACAATTTCAAAACAGGGGATGATGGTCTCAGTGGCGTCAAGTACGTCCGCCTCGGTCACCCCCGGGCCCACCAGATCCTTTTTCAGACGAAACGCGATCTCGCCCTCGGCACGGGGCTGAATCAGGTTTCCAGCCACTGGAATGTCAGCGGCGTCAGGGTAAACCATGGCGTCGGTGAGAAAACCGAAGTCCGGCTGAAACACACCGAGCATATCTTGCACCGGCTTGCTGGTAACACCGATTTTTTTGCCAACAACTTTCTCGCCATCGAGGTCCAGCCTGCGATTCAACATACGCAGGCTGATGTGATAGGCATCCTCGATAGTAATATCACTCTCGCGATCTGTCAGCGGTGCCAGGGTGCGGCACTCGCGCATGGCGGCGTACAGTTCGTCGCCTAGTTGTTCGATTTTCTGTTGTTCCATAGCGTTGTCACAAACGGGACAGGAGAGCGCTATTCTACACTCCCCTGCTCCTGAGGCGGGTTCAAATTGATTGTCCGGCTGCGAGTTCTCAGCCGTACTGCAGGAAATCCAGACAGGCGCGATTGAACATACCTTCGTGCTCAACCATAACCCAGTGGCCACATTCGTTGACCAGAATAGTACGCAGATGCGGTATTCCCTTGACCATTTTATGCAGGCCGCTCTCGGGCATCATTTTCTCATCCATGCCCCAGAACGCCAGGCAAGGTACCGTGATGTCGGCCAACCGATCCACCAGATTCGGGATTTGCATCGTCGCCATCACGTGGCCATTCATGATCTGCATAATCTGCATGCGCTCCGCCACCAGTTCATCGGTTGCGAGATCGCCGTTGTACATGAGGCCAGTAGCAAACAGCGTTTTCATGGTGGCAGGCGTCACCGGCTCACCGGAGCCAAAGGCTTTGAATACCTGCTGCATGCCTGGCATGGCCTGATATTCAGGCAGATCGTTAAGCCCACCCGGCGCCATCAGAATCAGGCGTTCCACCAATTCAGGATGCTCCAGGGCGAGGCCAAAGGCCACTGCGCCGCCCAGCGAATTACCCACCAGGGTGCAGCGATCAACACCGGCTACGTCCAAGGTCTGCTTGATGCACTCGACAAAGAACGACAGCGGGTGATCGACATCGTCGGGCTTATCCGAAAAACCGTAGCCGATATGATCGGGAACGATACAGCGATACCCCGCTTCTACCAGGAAAGGATAGTTTCCCTTGAAGTTGGAATGCCCACTGGCTCCCGGGCCCGAACCGTGCAGGAATACCACGACATCACCCTGTCCCTCATCGATATAGTGGATGGTGTGGCCGTTCGCACACTTGGCGTAGTTGGCCTCGGGTAGCAGTCCATTCATTTTCATTGGCGTCATTCCCTGCCCGTCAATCAGATAGCGTAATCCATGTTCTCGGCACCAAACATAACACCACCCATGTTGTTGGCAAACGGAACCGAATGGTTTGCCACGTGTGCCTGGCTGCACAGAATATCCAGGTGGTAGTCGAGCAATTCACTGCCCTGACGCACGCCACCGGAACCCGACGCTTTCAGCATGCGGCTGGACAGGGCGAGGCAGCGATCGGCAACAATCGCCGAATCGTAGCGGTAGCGGATACGGTCTTCCACGGCGATCGCCTCGCCGGCACGGCAGCGCTCCATCATGGCGTCGAAATTGCGCACCATCACCAGTTTCATTTCCTCAATTTCAGTACGTACCTCGGCGGCCAACTGGCGCGCAAAGGGATCGTCCTTCATCTTGTTAGGACCGACCTGACGGGTCTTGGCCACATCGATAAACGACTGCAGAGCACCTTCACAGGCGCCCAGCGTGGCCGTGCAGACTGCGCGCACGAACACTTGCATAAACGGCATACGGTACAGCGGTGCGTCGTTAACAGCGTTGCCCGGGTTGTCACACAGGAAACCATCCATAGATTTGTGGGTACGGTGCTCAGGCACGAACACGTCATCAACAACGATGTCGTGGCTGCCGGTGCCCTGTAGACCAACCACATCCCAGTTGTCAGCAATTTCATAGTCTTCAATCGGCACCAGGAACGTGCGGTAGTTGGCCATATCAAAGGGCGCTTCCGGCGTCGGTACAACTGCACCCAGGAATGCCCACTTGCAGTGCTCGGAACCACTGGAGAAACTCCAGCGACCACTGAGGCGGAAACCACCATCGACAACCTTGACCTTGCCAACTGGCGCATAGGAAGAGGAGATGAGCACCGTGGGATCTTCCTGCCAGACATCCTGCGCAGCCTGGTCATCAAATACCGCCAGCTGCCAGTTGTGCACTGCAATCACGCCCAGGATCCAGGCACTGGAGGGGCAGAAACGCGCCACTTCATAGCCCACCATGTAGAACACCTGCGGATCCATGGCGTAACCGCCCCACTGCTCCGGCTGCAGGATCTTGAAGAATCCCGCATCGTGGAAGTCCTGGACTGTAGCGTCAGGCACCCGACGCTCCGTCTTGGCCTGGGCACGGCGCTGAACCAAGGCAGGCCCCATGGCACGTGCTGCCTCAATGAGTTGCTGGGCGCGGGGGGATTCAAGTCCGTATTCATTCATAATCTTTCTACCTGTTCCAAGATTCGGATGGCCAGAGCGGCTGACCGCATGTGTGGCCTAATGTACGCTCGTAGGAAAGCGTCCGCATCCTCCATTTAGGGTATTTAGCGCTACTCGATTACCGCGTCGCCGAACGAGGTCGTCGGCCCGAAAAACGCCCGGTGCGATGGCGGCTGGCGGCCGTCGGTATCGGTAACGCCAAACTCTTCGGCCAATTCGGCGCCTACCCAGACCTTGCCCGAACGCGACATCAGCGCCGGATCGCGATACAGCGCAGCAATCACTCTGCCGGTAAACTCCGGGCTTTCACAGGTGGGGATAAGCTCAGCGTATTTGTCCGGTTCGGCATCAAATACGCGCTGACTGCGCTCAGTCAGCAACAGCCCCATCCAGATAGAGACAACCGCCACACCATAGGGCCGGAAGTCGTAGGCCATGTCGTGGGCCATCTTGTCGATGGCGGCCTTGCCGGCGCCATAGGCCGGACCGTGCATATAGATGCGCCCACCAAAGGAAGAGGTGTTCACCACCAGACCGCGCTGACTTTTGAGCAACAGCGGGGCTGCGAAATAAGTGGTGGTGTAGTGCGATCGCATGCCCACATTCCAGATCTCGGTCAGGGCCAGTGGTTTTTCCCAGAAGGGTCCGGCCTCAGTCAGGGCATCGTGTAATGCGGTGGCATTGTTCACCAGAATATCGAGCTTGCCCTGCTCATCGTCGATACGCGCCAGCAACGCCTCAACCTGCGCATCGTCGGCGTGATCACAGTACGCCGCGACGCCCGCCCCACCGGCACCAGTAACCGCTGCCGCGGTGGCGTCAACAGTGCCGGGTAAAGCGGCGTAACCCTCTTCGCGCGAACGGCCGGTAACGTAAACCGTCGCTCCCATGGCGCCTAACGCCAGCGCAATCCCTTTGCCGGCACCCCGACTAGCACCTGTGACCAGCGCTACAATGTTTTGTTGTTGCTCCATGGTGAGTCTCTTTGGGTCCTTTACCGGCGATGCCTGTTTCTCTAGTATCACTTCATCCTAGGGCCGCGCCGTGCCAGCGCCAAGCTCGACTGGACTCATGCATTAAACCCGGAGCAAGTATTTCCCGTGCGTTGTATCACCCTGCCCTCGCTGTTCACTGCAATGTGCCTGGCACTGCCTGCCCAGGCAGAGCAACGCCTCGCCTATTCCACAGCGTCACCGGCATGGCTCCAGGCCGTGGGTAAACTCGAGGTTCCGGGCAGCCGCGTCGAAAATGGCTATCGTCGTCACAAGCGCGAAGACTGCAGTGGCACCCTGGTGGCCAGCGCGCCGGACAGCCGACGCGCAGATATTGTCGTCACCGCCTGGCACTGTCTGGAGTACTACCAGGACCTCAGCCGGCCCATTCTGTTCACCCTTCTGCCGAATAGTCACCAGCCGATCACCCTCGAGGCACGACGACTGGATACCGGCGGCGATATGCATGCCGATTGGGCAGTACTGCAGCTGGCCAGGCCCGTCGATGCCACTACGGTGCGCGGACTGACGATAGACCCGGTTCGGGCAGATGCTACGCGGGCCGTGGTGATGGCTGGTTATTCAGGCGACGAGGGGTTGGGACAGGACGGACAGGTAATGACATACCACGTCGATTGCCGGATTACCGCACAACAGCCTGGCGCCAGCACAAGCAATTGCCAGGCCTATAAGGGCGCCTCAGGGGGCGCAGTCATTCAACTTGATGATCAGGGGCAGGCACGCCTCACCGGCGTCATCTCGCGTGGGGACAGCGCTGGCGTCAGCATTTTCGTACCCGTGGAAGGTTTTCGCTCGCCGCTTAATCTGGCGCTTCGTTGATTTGCCGCGCAGGGGGCATGGCACCGACATGGCGTTCGCCGCGCTCGGCCGCCAGCTGTGTCTGTTTCTGGCGCTCTTCAAAGCGGGCCATTTGCTCTGGCGTTAAGCGATCTGCGCACCGGGGGCAGCATATTCCGGCCCGATATTGCTCCGAGTGTTTGTCTTCATCGGTAATGGGCATGCGGCAACCGAAGCACAAGTCGTAGCTGCCCTTTTCCAGTTCGCGATTGACTGCCACACGATTGTCGAAGACATAGCATTCGCCTTCCCAGGCACTCTCTTCGGCCGGCACTTCCTCGAGATATTTGAGAATACCGCCCTGGAGGTGGTAAACCTCTTCAAACCCTTCCTGAAGCATGAATGCCGACGCTTTTTCGCAGCGAATACCGCCGGTGCAGAACATCGCCACTTTCTTTTGTTTGGATGGATCGAGATGGCTGCGCACATACTCGGGAAACTCACGGAAACTGTCGGTGTGGGGATCGACTGCGCCGCGAAAGGTGCCGATTTCAAACTCGTAGTCATTGCGGGTATCGATTAGCAACACATCGGGATCATCGATCAGTGCGTTCCAGTCCTTGGGCTGGACATAGGTGCCGACTACTTTATTCGGGTCGATACCGTCCACGCCCATGGTCACAATTTCTTTCTTGAGCTTCACCTTCATGCGGTAGAACGGCATGACATCGTCCACCGACTCTTTGTGCTCCAGAGCTGCCAGACGTAGATCCTGGCGCAGGTAGTCAAGGACCGCATCGATACCCTCACGAGACCCCGCTATCGTGCCGTTAATGCCCTCCTCAGCGAGCAGCAAAGTGCCTTTAATGCCGTAGCGGATACAGGTGTCCAGCAGGGGTTCGCGCATATCTCGGTAGTCTTCGAGAGTGACGAATCGGTACAGTGCCGCAACTACAAACTCACCCACGACCTACTGCGCCTCCGCCTTGGAACCGCCCAGACAATCGGGGGACGCCGGTGCGCCTTCGCGCTCAGTCCATTCGGCTGCCGTATAGGTATGCAGGGCGAGCGCGTGGACAGGGCCTTCCAGCTGGGCCGCCAACGCACCGTAAACCTGCTGGTGCCGGGCCACTTTACGCTTACCTTCAAAAGCGTCGGTGACAATGACAACCTTGAAGTGGGTTTCCGAATTCGGTGGCACGCTGTGCATATGGCTCTCGTTTTCCACCTGCAGGTGAGCGGGCTGGAACTGCTCGCCAAGAATAAATTCAATTTCGGTCTGGACTATCATGCTAATACCTCTAAAGAGGCCCGCATTATACGCGTTTACGGGCCATCAATCGCGTTTTAAAGTGGCGCGGAACTGGCCCGGAGTCTGCCCTGTCCATTTCTTGAAGGAACGATGGAATGCGCTCGGGTCGGTAAACCCCATCTCCAGTGCAACTTCGTTAATTGATAGATCGTGGCGATTAAGGCACAGCTTGGCCGCCTCACAGCGGGCGTCATCCTTAAGTTGCTGGAATGTGGTTCCCTCGCGCTTCAGACGCCGGCGCAGCGTGGGTGCCGACATCGCCAGGGCACTGCAGATCATTTCAAAACTGGGAAACCCAGCGCTGAAATCGTGGCCAATCATGGCCCGCACCTGGGCCGACAAATTATCGCTGCCCGGGTGGCTGTCCATAATCAGCATTTGATAGGGCGCGGTGCGTAGGAATTCACGCAGTGAATGCTGAGTGTGAACCACAGGCCAAGCCAGGCACTCGCTGTCAAAATACAGCAAGTCGTTGGGCTGACCGTAGTAGACCGGGCAGTAGAACAACTCCTCATACTTGTCGGGATTAGCCGGCGGTTCACCGGTAAAATCCACCCGGTGCAGTTTTATCGGTCGACCGCAGAGCCACCCGAAGAAACGGTGCCAGACCTGCAGTCCATAGGCGTCAGCAGGCCCCACCTGGGGACGCTCTCGACGATCGATGGTGCGATAACCTACCCGGGCATGAACCTGGGAAAAGTTCGCGTACAGCTGACTACGCTCATCGAAGAAGGTGCGGTAAAACTCTGATGCGCGCTGAATGGCCTGGCCGAGGTTGTCGCAGGAAATAATGCAGTAACACATCATGCGAAAGGCGCCTGGCGCCACCAACTCACTGCCCGTAACGCCGAAGGTCTCATCCTGCAGCAACCGCAATACCTGCTGATAGACCTGCGAGTACTGCATTGCGGTAATCTCGCTTCGATATCCTGGCGAGTGCTCATCCAATGGATTGAACTCAATGCCCGCCTCAGCGAGCATTGCGCTGAAATCGTAGCCGCGGGCATTCACCATGCGCAGCAGGGTATTCATAAAACGAGTGGGGACGCTATCGCTCAAACCGGAAACGCCAGCAAGTTGCAAACCGCCATATTACCAGATCAGCGGTGCTCTGCGGCAAGACCCCAACGGTCAATCTGCGTATACTGGAACGTGTCATCGACAGGAGTCAGGATGATGGATACGCGCTACAACGTTTATTTCGCCGGTGAAGTCCTCGCCGGTCAGGACCCGGCCAAAGTTCGCCAGGGTATTGGCCAGTTGTTCAAGGCCAACGAAGCCATGGTGAACAAGCTCTTTAACGGTCGCATGCACATGGTGAAGCGCGACTGCGACAAGCCCACGGCGCTCAAATACAAGCAAGCCATGGAGAAAGTCGGGGCGCGTCCGGTCATCAAGACTGCCGATCCAGCGGATGCCTCTGCGCCGCCCCAATCCAAACCCGCCGCATCGCCGGCCGCCGCGCCACAGCCGGTGGAGCCACCGCCGGCCGCTCCTCCACAAACCGCAGCGGAGCGCATTGCCGCGCTCGCTGCGGCCCCCGATGCCGGCATCTCGCAACCAGCCCCGCCATCCGCACCCGCTGCGGATGAAGATGGCGTCACACTCGCCCCTCCCCAAAGTGACGTACTGCGCCCCGAAGAGCGCACGGTGACTGAAGCCAGAGATATCGACACCGGTACGCTTGCCGTTGATGCGGCGGCGACACGCCTGAGTGAGCCGTCTGCTGCAGCACCAGCTGCGCCGGACACCTCCCACCTGAGTATGGGTGACGCAGGCGAAGAGATCCCCACCCTGGCTGCGGACGAGACACCATTGGCACCCAACACCGATGACCTCGACCTGTCTCCCGAGGGTACCGATTTTGCCGATTGTGCGGCCCCGGAAGCCGAGGCCCCGGATCTGGACTTGTCGTCGATCGTACTCGCACCGGAAGGCAGTGCAGTACTGGAAGAAGAATTCCGCAGGACGGAAACCGCCACCGCGCCTGACACCGATCACATCGCCCTGAAAGACTAGCTCCGGACCCGACGCGGCAGGCTGATTGTTACCCGCAAGCCGGGGTGATTGTCATGCAGATCCACGGCGCCATGGTGATAGTGAGCAATGGCCTGCGCCATGCTCAGGCCCAGTCCATGACCTGGCTGGCCAGAGCGGCTGGGTTCAACCCGGTAAAAACGCCGGAACACATCTTCCCAGTGCTCGGCTGATATACCGGGCCCCGTATCGCTGATACTGACCCGCAGTTCGGCACCACTTCCCACTTGCAGATTCACCGCAACACGACCGCCCTCCGGCGTGTACTTGATGGCGTTATCGAGCACATTGGCAAACATCTGAAACAGCAGGTCGGCCTCACCCTCACAGTGGCGTGGGCCTGCGGCGCTCACGCTGAATTCGATGCCCTTGTCGTGAGCCACCGGTTCGTAGAGGTCGCCTACATCCTCCAGTAGCGCCGCCAGGTCGAGCTCGGTGCCACCGGCATAACGGCTACCTGCCTCGAGGGCAGAAATGCGCAGTACGGCATTGAACGAGGTCAACAGCGCATCACAGTCCGCCAGTAGATGCTCCACGTCTGCACTGCGATCCGGTGTCACATTATCTCGCAGCTGGCTCAACTGGTTGCGCATGCGGCTCAGCGGTGTGCGCAGATCATGGGCGATATTGTCCGATACACTGCGCACCCCCTGCATGAGGGACTCAGTCTGGTCGAGCATTTCGTTCATCATCAGGGCCAGCTGTTTTACCTGGCCCTTCTCGCGGTCTACATCCAGCCGCTGGGAAGGGTCGCCGCGAATAATCCGCGACATCTCCCTACTCAGCCAGTCCACTCGCTGCAGGCTGCGGGCCGCGGCAAAGAAGCCACCGATCAGCCCCAGAAGAATCGTCGCCGCCATGGTGCGATAAAGCATGACCACGACAACCCTGCCCTGCTTGCCCGCTTCATCAAAACTGCGCGCCACCAGTGCAAACACATTTTCATCTAACTGTACCTGGCGGGCCAGAAACTCAACGCCAACCTCCTCACCCCATTCCAGCAGCGCCAGCTCAAAGCCCAGCCAGCCGTCTTCAAACTCGCTGTAACTGGTGCCCGCAGGCAAATCGCCTAATAGGGTGTTCCCTTCGCCATCCCGAATCAGGTAGTGAAAGCGATCGACATACCAGCTCTGCCGCTGGTCCTGGACATACTTGCCCAGGCCGTCCATGCCCTGCCCTCGGTAAACAAGCTTCAGGGTTTCGTGTTCTTCTACAATACTTGAGCCCAGATCATGGAAATACGCATAGCTATACAGTGCGTAGAGACTGGCCATCAGCGCCGTCACTGCGGCGCTAAGTACCAGCAGATACTTGGCGATATAGCGGAATGTGAGGCTGGCGATAACCTCGCGAAAATTCACGGCGGTTACTCGGCGCCGTGACCGAGGCGATAACCGGCGCCGCGTACGGTGTGCAGCAGCGGCTGCTCAAACTCCTTGTCGAGCTTCTGCCGCAGTCGCGAGATATGCACATCAATCACGTTCGTCTGTGGATCGAAGTTATAGCCCCAGACATGCTCAAGCAACATGGTCCGGGTGACAACCTGGCCCTCGTGGCGCATCAGGTATTCAAGCAAGCGGTATTCGCGCGGTTGCAGATTAATCGAAACCCCGCCTCTGTCGACCTGCTGCTGCAGTAAATCCATGGTGAGATCGGCCACCTGCAAGCGGGTCACAGTTTCATTGCCACCTGCCGTTCCTCGGCGCAGCAAAACCTGCAGGCGTGCCTGTAATTCGTCGATGGCAAAGGGTTTCACAAGATAATCATCGGCACCGGATTTAAGGCCCTGCACCCGATCATCGACTTCGCCCAGAGCACTCAACACCAGTGCCGGCGTGGTCAGCCCCTGGCGACGCAAATCCTGAATCAGGGTCAGGCCATCACGTCCGGGCAGCATGCGGTCGACCACCATGACATCGAACGCGCCCTCGAGCGCGGTGGCGTAGGCCTGATCACCGTCATCACAGTGCACACAGCTACTGCCACTGCGCTGTAGTTCGGTGCCGATAAACTCGGCCAGAGCCTGGTCGTCTTCAACCAGCAAAACTTGCATAAAGAATTACTCTATTACTCGACGCGCAATGTAGCACAGCCCGAATCCCCGGCTCCATTAACGAACATTAATCGAAGCGCAATGGTGGTAGACTACTGCGCCATGAGTAAAGACATCGTCAACGAGCCGCCGCCTGCAACGGGCCCAGCTGGGCCGTCGCCCTCGATCCTACGCCATTTCACCTCAATGATTTACGACAGTTTGCTGGTCATCGCGCTGATCTTTGTGGTGAACGCCCTCGGGCTGGGCGTAGCGGTACAGCTGAGCGGCGGTGAACGGGAGGTGTTGCCGCCACTGGCGGGACAAGTCCTCACAGCTCTGTCACTGATACTGTTTTTTGGCGCCTTCTGGCTCAAGAGTGGCCAGACCCTGGGCATGCAGGCCTGGCGTATCAAACTGGTGCGGTCCGACGGCGGCAGGATCAACGCGGGCCAGGTCGTACTGCGCTGCCTCGGGGCGGCTATCAGTGCCGCGTGTCTGGGATTGGGCTACTGGTGGAAACTAGTGGATCGCAATCACCGCTACTGGCACGACTACCTGTCCGGTACGGAGCTGATCTTGCTGCCTAAAGCCAGCAGGGATAAGTAGGCTTCAATCCCGAGGCCAACTGACCCAAACAAAGGGCCCCGGGGCCTACCTTGCGCGCATGAGCAATAGAATCCCGGCCAGCATACACAGAATAATTGGCCCCAGAGCCGCATAAATGGGCGGGAAGCCAAAAACCATGCTGGCCGGCCCCAGCAAATCCTGGCTGGTCCGAAAGACGATCCCGACAATCACGCCGGCAAATATCCTAAAGCCCATGGTGCCCTCGCGCAGCGGGCCAAAGATGAAGGAAATCGCTATCAACACCAGGGCGCTCACAGCCAGCGGCTGAAACAGCTTGCGCCACAGGGCCAGCTGATAATCGTCAGGCTCCAAGCCCTGTTGCTGCAGGTAGCGGCTATAGCGATACAGGTCCGCCAGCGGCAATTGCCCCGGCTCCACAATCACAAGTGACAACAGCTCCGGTGTAATCCCCGTATCCCAGCGCAGGCTGACGTGCTCCTCGCGACTGGTCTGCCAACTGCTGAAATTGGTTTGCACCACATCTTCCATGACCCAGTGCGTGCCTTGATACACCGCCTGACGAGCGCGCAGCGATGACTGCAGCTGGTTGCGGTCGTCCATCTGTAACAGGGTGATACCGTGCACAATGCCCTGGGGTTCCACGGCATTGAAATGGAAAAAGGTATTTCCCTCACGGTTCCAAACACCGTGCCTGCCGGAGAAACTCTCTCCCGGGTTCTGCGCAAGCGCACGCTGGGTTTCCGCCATCTGATCGGTGCGCGGCGCCATAAACTCGCCCAACACAAATCCCACCAGCGCGATCACCAATGCCGGCTTCAGCGCCAGCCACGTAAGCCGTCCTATGGAGACCCCGGCGGCACGCATAACCACCAACTCACTGGAAGTTGCCAGTTGACCCAGGCCGAGCATGCAGCCGATTAGCGCGGCAAAGGGAATAAATTCGTAGCAACTCCCTGGCAGGGTGAGCAATACGTAGAGAGCGACCTTGCCAAAGGTGTAGGTCTCGGACACATCCTCGGATTCGTCGATAAATGCGGCAATGCCGTCCAGTCCCACGATGACCACCAGCACCAGCAGAATGGACATCAACACGGTCTTTCCGATGTAGCGATCAAGCTGACGCACGATTCCGCCTCCAGTAGGTGAATCGAGTGCGCAGGCTGTCGCCATACAACATAGCGAGCGCCACCAGCGCGAACAGGCAGTGCACCCACCACAAACCGCCGGGCACCCCACCGCCCTCGGCAAAGGCCGTTCGAGCATTCGCCAGCAACATCAGGTAAGCAAGGTAAATGAGAAACGCCGGAGCCATCTTCGCGTAGCGGCCGCGGCGGTGATCGGTGCGGCTCAGGCACATGGCAATGACCGCCACAATAGGCACCATCAGGGGAATCGACAAACGCCACTGCAGTGCCGCCCTGTCTTCCAGGCTGTCGGAGGCCCACAGCCGCGAGGTTGCGCGACCATCGACAGGGTCGGCGGTGCGAATACCGCCCTCCGGCTCGGGAAGCATTTCGCCAAACGTATCGAACTGGGCGATATCATAGTCCATGTTGCCCGGATATCCGCTGTAGCGATAGCCGTTGCGTAACTCCAGGTAACGGGCGCCGGAGACCCCATCGAGAATGATCTCGGCCTCCTCTGCCACCGTGACCACCATGCGCAGATTACCGCTACTGTCGCGCTCGCGCTGGGACAGAAAAACCGAGTACATCGTGCCGTCCTGATCAATACGCTGGGCATAGCTGACGGTATCGCTAGCGCGCCGGCTCTGAAACCGTCCCGCGGCCATGGCATGCAGCCCCTGTGAGGATTCCGGGTCGTCCAGCAGCGCCTCGGAGCGCGATGCCCCCATGGGCGTCACCCAGAGGCTGAGCACTCCTACCAGCACACTCACAATCACTGCCGGCACCAGCGTGTAGCGGGCCAGCCGGGACGGGCTGACGCCACAGGCAGAGAGCACCACCATTTCACTTTCGACGTAGAGGCGGCCGTAAGACATGAGAATGCCGATGAACAGCCCCAGAGGAATTATCAGTTCGAGGAACCCGGGCAGGCGATAGAACATCACCGGCAACAGTACATTGGCCGCCAGATCGCCGACGGCGGCCTCGGCCAGATACTTGACGAAACGCCCGCTGATAATAATCACCAGCAAGACAAAGCTCACAGCCAGCATGTGGGTGAGTACTTCGCGGGTTAGGTAGCGTAAAATTCTCATGCCGGGGCGTCTGCTGCAGCGGGCTTTTTCGGTTCAGTTTATGTGCACAACATCATACACTATCGCCCGTTGATACTACGAGGCAATTCCCCTATGACTACCATCAAGTTTTCCGCTCGCAAAGTCGAAGACGCGAGCAAGGCGAGCAGCGCCTGCGCCGTATTGCCGCTGTTCAAAGGCGAAGCCCTGAAAGGCCAGGCCAAAGCACTGGACAAGGCCTGTGGCGGCGCGATCAGCGCTTCTATCGAACTGGGCGATTTCAAAGGCAAAACCGGCGAAGGCCACACGCTGCTGGGCTGCGGCAAGCTCAAGCGCGTCCTGCTGATAGGTTGCGGCGAGAAGAAGTCCTTTGACCGCGCCGCAGCACGCGATTTTGCCAAGGGCCTGTACACCGCTCTCAACCACCTGGACGCAAAGGACGCCTTGCTGCTCATCGGTGAGATTCCTGTCACCGATGCCGACGAAGCCTGGCTGCTGGATATGTTGGCCCGGGATCTCACGTCCCGCGCCTATCGATATACCGAAACAGTGTCCAAGCCGCGTCCGCCCATGGCGCTAAATAAATTGGTTGTGGCTGGCACCATGAGTAAAGCAGCGGCTGAAAAGGCGCTCGCAACCGGTGCCGCTACCGGCGAGGGCATTAACGTAGCACGCCATCTGGCCGACCTTCCCGGCAACTACTGCACGCCCACGCACCTTGCAGCCCAGGCTCGCAAGCTGGGCCGCAGCCACAAGCAGGTAAAAGTGCAAATTCTCGACGAGAAGAAAATGCGTGAGCTGGGTATGGGTTCACTGCTGTCTGTCACTGCTGGCACCGACGAACCCGCCAAACTCATCGTCATGGAGTACAACGGCGGCAAGAAGAGTGACAAGCCCTACGTGCTGGTCGGCAAGGGTATTACCTTTGATAGCGGCGGCATTTCCCTCAAGCCCGGCGCCAAGATGGACGAAATGAAATACGACATGGGCGGCGCTGCAAGCGTATTCGGCACCATGACAGCGGTAACCCAAATGAACCTGCCACTGAATGTGGTGGCCGTGGTCGCCGCCGCGGAAAACATGCCCAGCGGCCGCGCAACCAAGCCCGGCGATGTGGTAACAAGCATGGCAGGCAAGACCATTGAAGTGCTTAATACCGATGCCGAAGGTCGCCTGGTGCTGTGCGATGCGCTTACCTATGTGGAGCGCTACAAGCCTGCAGCAGTCATCGACATCGCTACACTCACCGGCGCCTGTGTTATCGCGCTGGGGGCACACGCCACCGGTTTGTACGCCAATCAGGATGAGCTGGCCGAGCAGCTCCTGGCAGCGGGCACCGAGAGCCACGATCGCGCCTGGCGCATGCCGCTATGGGACGACTACACCCGCCAGCTGAAAAGCAATTTTGCCGATCTTGCCAATATTGGCGGCCCTGGCGGCGGCAGTGTCACCGCTGCGTGCTTCCTGTCGGAGTTCACCAAGGCCTACGACTGGGCCCACCTCGACATTGCGGGCTCTGCCTGGAGTGGTGCACCCAAAGGCGCTACGGGTCGCCCCGTGAGCCTGCTGACCCGCTACCTGCAAGATCGCGCAGGCTAACGCGGCGCATGACCCGAGTCGGTTTCTACGTAGTCCAGGCGGCTGAGGCGACCCAGCGCCTCACCGTCGCCGCGCGCCTGGCTGATAAGGCTTTCGCCCAGGGGCATCGTATCTACATCAATGCGGTCGACCGAGCTCAGGCAGAGGCCCTCGACCAGCTCCTGTGGAGCTACCGACCCAGCAGTTTTCTCCCCCATGCCCTGGCCGGCGACGCCCTGGCGCAGCCCATTGGCATAGGCTGGGGGCAGGATCCGGGTGATCACAACGACCTGTTGATCAACCTGCAATTGGACATCCCGGCGTTTTTCAGCCGGTTTGCGCGTGTGGCCGAAGTTGTCACCCAGGACGAGGACAGTCTGGCGGCATTGCGCGAGTCCTGGATGTTCTACAAGGACCGGGGCTACCAGCTCGAAAAACACGACTTGTAACGCCCCGACACTCCCCCGAAGGCCGGGATTCAAAGCGCCCC
Source organism: Halioglobus sp. HI00S01 (assembly GCF_001635445.1). Taxonomy (NCBI): domain Bacteria; kingdom Pseudomonadati; phylum Pseudomonadota; class Gammaproteobacteria; order Cellvibrionales; family Halieaceae; genus Halioglobus; species Halioglobus sp. HI00S01. Next base: position 90,418 of record NZ_LWEE01000006.1, on the reverse strand, counting down.
CTGGCACAAATCAAACCCTCTGCCTGCTTCTATAATAACCGGGCACCTTCGCGTATAATCGCGCCCCTTATTTTGACCCCCGGATTCACTCGAGCATGGATAAAACGTTCCAACCCGCAGATATCGAAACCCGCTGGTACCAGGAATGGGAAGAGAGAGGCTATTTCGCCCCGCAGGGCGGCGATGAGGCCTACAGCATCATGATTCCCCCGCCCAATGTGACGGGCAGCCTGCACATGGGCCACGGCTTCCAGGAAGCCATCATGGACGCCTTGATTCGCTACCATCGGATGGCGGGCTACAACACCCTGTGGCAGGTCGGTACCGACCACGCCGGTATCGCTACCCAGATGGTGGTTGAGCGCCAACTCGAAGCCCAGGGCATTAGCCGCCACGATCTCGGCCGCGAAAAATTTGTCGAAAAAGTCTGGGAGTGGAAAGAAGAGTCTGGCGGCACCATTACCCGCCAGCTGCGCCGCCTGGGCGCCTCCATGGACTGGTCGCGCGAGCGCTTCACCATGGACGAAGGTTTGTCCAATGCGGTGCAGGAAGTATTTATCCGCCTCTACAAGGAAGGCTTGATCTACCGCGGCAAACGCCTGGTGAACTGGGACCCGGTACTGCACACCGCCATCTCCGACCTCGAAGTTATTTCCGAGGAGGAACAGGGCAGCCTGTGGCACTTCAATTACCCACTCACTGGCGGCGAAGGCCATCTTACCGTGGCCACCACCCGTCCTGAGACCATGCTCGGCGACACCGCCGTGGCCGTACACCCGGAAGATGAGCGCTACGCGCATCTCATCGGGCGCATGGTAGAGTTGCCCCTGACAGGTCGTCAGATCCCGATTATCGGTGACGATTATGTCGATCGCGAGTTCGGTACCGGTTGCGTGAAGATCACCCCCGCCCACGATTTCAATGACTATGAAATGGGTAAGCGCCACGGGCTTGTCATGATTAACATCCTCGACGACGACGCCCGTATCGGCGGCGAAGCGCCGGAGCAGTATGTCGGCATGGACCGCTTCGACGCGCGCAAGCAAATCGTCGCCGATCTCGATGCCCTTGGCCTGCTGGAAAAAATCGACGACCACACCCTAAAGGTACCCCGCGGCGACCGTTCGGGTGTCGTGATCGAACCCTACCTGACCGACCAGTGGTATGTAGACGCCCGCGAGCTGGCCAAACCCGCCATCAAGGCGGTGGAAGACGGCGATATTCAGTTCGTGCCGAAACAGTGGGAAAACACCTATTTCGCCTGGATGCGCGACATCCAGGACTGGTGTATCAGCCGGCAGTTGTGGTGGGGACACCGTATTCCCGCCTGGTATGACAGCGAAGGCAACATCTATGTCGGTGAATCCGAGGCCGCGGTGCGCAGCGAGCACGGCCTGGCCGACGACATTGCCCTGCACCAGGACCCGGACGTACTGGATACCTGGTTCTCTTCTGCACTGTGGACGTTCTCCACCCTGGGCTGGCCCGACGAAACCGAAGAGCTGCAAATTTTCCATCCGAGTTCCGTGCTGGTCACCGGCTTTGACATCATCTTTTTCTGGGTTGCCCGGATGATTATGATGACCCTGCATTTCCGCAAGGAAGTGCCCTTCCACACGGTTTATGTACACGGCCTGGTGCGTGACAGCCAGGGCCAGAAGATGTCCAAATCCAAGGGCAACGTGCTCGACCCGATCGACCTGATCGACGGCATTGACCTGGACAGCCTGCTGAAAAAACGCACCGCCGGCATGATGCAACCCAAGCTGGCGGCAAAAATCGAGAAACAGACCCGCAAGGAGTTTCCGGAGGGCATAGCCCCCTACGGAACTGACGCACTGCGCTTCACCTATTTCTCGCTGGCATCCACTGGTCGCGACATCAAGTTCGACATCGGCCGCATCGAAGGCTTCCGCAACTTCTGTAACAAGATCTGGAATGCCGCGCGCTATGTGATGATGAACTGCGACGGCGAAGATTGCGGCCAGGACGAGTCGCTGCCCATCGAACGCAGCCTCGCCGATCGCTGGATTATCAGCCGCCTACAGGAAACCGAACAGGACGTGGAGCGGGCCATCGCCAGCTACCGTTTCGACCTGGCATCGCAGGCTATTTACGAATTTATCTGGAATGAGTACTGCGACTGGTACCTGGAACTGTCCAAGCCCGTCCTGTGGGACGACAACGCCAGCGTCGAAGCCAAACGCGGCACGCGCCGCACCCTGATACGGGTACTGGAGACATCGCTGCGCCTGCTACACCCACTTATGCCCTTTATTACGGAGGAAATCTGGCAGACCGTTGCCCCACTGGCGGGCAAGTCAGGTGACACCATCATGCTGCAGCCCTATCCGATAGCGGATACTAGCGCTATGGACAGCGCCGCAAATGCGGATATAGAATGGCTGAAGGGTGTCATTGTGGGTGTCCGAAACATCCGTGGCGAGATGAATATCGCACCGGGCAAAGAACTCGCAGTACTCCTGAAGAATGGCAGCGACGAAGATAAACGCAGACTGCAAGAAAACGCGCCATTCCTCAGAAAGCTTGCCAAGCTCTCGAACATCGAGTGGCTGGACGAACAAGCTGAAGCACCCGTGGCGGCCACGGCTCTGGTAGGTGAACTGGAGATTCTGATTCCGATGGCCGGCCTGATAGACAAGGACGCAGAGTTGGCGCGCCTTGCCAAGGAAATCGACAAATTGGAAAAAGAGCTGGGACGAGTCAAAGGGAAACTCGCTAACAGTGCATTTGTCGACAAGGCCCCCGCAGCCGTTGTGGAAAAAGAGCGGGAGAAAATGCAGGCGCAACAACAGGCGCTGGAGAAGCTTCAGGAGCAGCAGACGCAGATCCAGCAGATGTAATCGCAGCCGCAAACGGTTTCAAGTCTCCTTCGCCCTCTCGGGCGCGGGAGCATAATAAAAGCAATACGCTAAAAACCGAGGAAAGTGGTATGAGTGATCGTGTAAATGGCACGGTAAAGTGGTTTAACAACGCCAAAGGATTTGGCTTCATCACCCGCGAGGAAGGCGACGACGATGTATTTGTTCACTTCCGCTCCATCGAGGGAGATGGCTATCGCACGCTCAATGAAGGGCAGACGGTAGAGTTCAAACTGGTCGAAGGCCCCAAAGGGCTCCAGGCTGAGAACGTCCAGAAGCTGTAACTGACCTGGATTCGCCCACTCCCGGGCAGAGATTCCCTCGTTCAGTCACCACCCTGCGGAAGCGATAGCTTTCGCGGCTTACTATTGCCCAGAGAAACCAGAGGCTATCCAATATGAACCTGTTCGCCAAAGTCGCCATCGCCACCGCCATCGGCGCCGCCTGCTGGGCCGCTAGCACAGCACTCCCCCAAATNCCAACCATCGCTCTGTTCGTTGTCGCCGCTATCGCCAGCGCCCTACTGCCCGGCGGCAACGCAGCGGCAACAGGTTCCGACAGCCGCGAAGCTGCCGCTCCCGCCAGCACCGGGGCTAATGGCCCCAGAGAACAGGGCAGCGTGAAATGGTTTAATGGCACCAAGGGTTTCGGTTTTATCACCAAGGACAATGGCGATGAAATCTTCGTGCACTTCCGCTCCATTCGCGGTGGCGATCGCCGCGGCCTGAAAGACGGCCAGCGCGTCAACTTTGTGGAAGCACAGACAGATAAAGGCCCTCAGGCCGAGGATGTTGTCGCCGAATAAGCGGCTCAGTTGCCCACGGCGGCCTGCATATAGGCGTGCAACATGAACGCGCCTTCGCGAATCAAGGCATCAGCCGGCAGCGCACTGTCTTCCAGTGCGCTCTCTACGACCGCATAACCCATCTCCACACCCAGCCTGCAGCGCATCTGTAGCTCAGCATCCAGACTGACACCAGTGCGCTCCGCCAGGTAGGCGGCAAATTGTTCCGCCACCATGCGGTTGGACGTGATACGCAGCTCACGCAGAGGCTCTACCGCACGCAGGGCCAATGATGTCTCCAACCCACCGGACATATCCCGGGTCACATCGTAGGTCAGCTTGAGTACGCTGTAGATAGCCTCGGCCACATCCGGCTCGGTCCCTGGCGTGGCGAACTCCTCAAGCCACCGTTGAAATGCCTCGTTCTGCCGATCCATAAGCACGGCCCCCAGGGCATAGAGGACGGCATACTTGTTCGGGAAATAACGATACAGCGCGGGAACGGTAATGCCGGCGCGCTCGGCGATCAGATTGGTAGAGATTCGCTCAACACCCACTTCCACCAACAACTCTGCGGCCGCATTAATAATCGCCTCGTAGGTGCGCTTGGCCCGTTCCTGGCGAGGACGGTTCTTTTCAAGTAACTCTACTTGTCGTTTGGTCGTCGTCATGGGCGCCCCTACTGTTCGCAACCAGCGTTGGTTGTCGAATCTGTGTCAATCAGCCTAGCTCAGGTCGAGAGTCTTGGCTACCGAACGTAAGAGGACGTAATATCGACATGTAACGGTCCACGGGATCTATTTAGACCACGAAATTGACCCGCTAGTGCATCCCGCCGGGCCAGGCCACCCCCTATGCTTCACATCGATAAGAATGAGACTGGAGTTGCCGATGCATCCGACCCTTAAAGCCCTGGCGCTGATTACGGCGACCGCTAACGCTTCCTACGCTGGCGCTTTCGAGCGAACCGAGGAGCGCGAGCCGTGCCACGACTACAGTGAAACGCGCAAGCCTATGTTTGGTGACCTGCATGTGCACACCAGTTACTCATTTGACAGCTATGTGTCGAGTCAGCGCAATGAGCCCTCAGCAGCCTATCGCTATGCTAAGGGTGAGGCGATCACGCTGTCCGACGCCGATGGTCAGCAAACGCTGCGAGCACAGATAGAGCGGCCACTGGACTTTACCGCGGTGACCGATCACTCAGAATTCCTGGGACCGATCAATCTCTGTACCCAGGATTCCTCCAAGCTCGCCTATTGGTTTCCCGCGTGTATCATGGGCCGCAGCGACTGGTACATCGTCCAATTACTGGCGGCTGACTATTGGGCAAAGATTGGCGTCGTCGACAACAGCAGCACCAAAGCAGAATCGTTTGTCTGCACCATGGGCGACTGTGATGCAGCGCACAAGGAAGCCTGGCAAGGTGTACAGGATGCGGCTGAAGAACACTACGACCGCAGTGCCGAATGCAGCTTCACCACCTTTGTGGGCTACGAATACACTGACGCGCCCAATTACTCCAACCTGCACCGCAACGTTATCTATCGGAACGCCCAGGTGACCGACACAGCCATTTCCACGTACGACACAGGGTCACGCAATGTGCCCGAATTGTGGCGACGGCTGCGAGAGGAATGTATCGAAGGCAAGAAAGGCTGTGATGTCCTGGCCATTCCGCATAACTCCAACCTCAGCCGCGGCCTGATGTTCCCCGACCCACAGTCGGAAGAGGAAGCCAAGGAACGTCTGTTTTTCGAACCCCTGGTAGAGCTGGTGCAACACAAGGCCGCCAGCGAATGTCGCTTCGATCGCCTGCTGGGGCGCGGCCTCGATACCGAAGACGAACTGTGCGACTTTGAACAGGTTGTCGCTGACAACCTGGCGATGCTGGGCACCTTGTTCGGCGAAGTACAAACTGCGGAGGCCGATCCTGTGCCACTGGATGAATACGGTCGGCGCAATATGATGCGCAATGTACTCAAGGACGGTCTGGCACTGGAGCAAAAAACGGGTATCAACCCTTTCAAACCGGGCTTTATCGGCAGTACTGACACCCACAGCGCATCTCCCGGCGGGGCTGAAGAGTTCAACTACACCGGCCACCTCGGGCGCCGAGACGCCGGCTATCGCAATGTACAGGATCATTTCTTCGATAACCCGGGCGGCCTCGCCGTTGTCTGGGCAGAAGAGAACTCGCGCGATGCGATCTTCGAAGGCATGCGTCGCCGCGAGGCTTATGCCACCAGTGGCACACGCCCCATGGTGCGCTTTTTCGCGGGCGAAGATTTCCCAGATGACATTTGCAATGACCCACAGATGCTGGAGAAAGCCTATGCGAGCGGCGTACCCATGGGTGGCGAGTTAGCCGCCCCGGGCGCATCGCCGGCCTTTATCGTCAGCGCCGCTAAAGATCCAGGCACAGCAGCCAACCCCGGCCTGGATTTGCAGCGCATTCAGGTGATCAAAGGCTGGCTCGATGCCGATGGCAACACCCACGAGCAGGTGTTTGATGTCGCTGGCAGCGCCGATAACAGCGCCAGTGTAAATCCCGAGACCTGTACTCCTGTTGGCAGCGGCCACAAAAATCTATGTACGGTCTGGCGCGATCCCGCGTACAATGCCGCCGAGTCCGCGTTTTACTATGTCAGAGTGCTGGAAAACCCCTCCTGTCGCTGGAGCACACTACAGTGTCAGTCCTATGGCGTTAATCCATTCGCTGAAAACTGCAGTGAGCAGGCAGCACAGCAAACGGAAATATTTCAGGATGAAGCCGGTGCCATCGGCGACGTATTCGGCCGCTGTTGCCTGAATCCTGAAGAGGAACCGTTCTACGCCCCCACTCTGCAGGAACGCGCCTGGACATCGCCGATATGGATTAATCCCAATGAGGTATAGTTTTGGCCAACAAGCCTGTTCTGGAACGCCGCTTCCGCGGCGTTCGCATACCCACCGCGTCGCATCCCGCCATTCGCAAGGTAAAACGTCTGGGCATTGAGCCCTCCATTCACGGCAACAAGCTGTGGAAATCCAGTTGCCTGCTTATCGACTACCTCAAACAGCATCCGCCCGAGCACACGGGCAAGGTGCTGGACGTGGGCTGTGGCTGGGGCATTTCAGGCATCTGGTGTGCGAAAAATTTCCGCTCTGAAGTCACCTCCATGGATGCCGACCCGGACGTCTTCCCTTTTCTGAGCGCCACCGCCGAACTGAATGGCGTGACTACTGAGCACCTCGTGTCACGCTTTGAGAAACTGACCACGCGTCAGCTCAGTCAATACGACATGCTGATTGCCGCAGACATCTGCTTCTGGGATGAACTGGTGAAGCCGGTCACCAACATGATCAACCGCGCGGTCAAAGCCGGCGTCAAACATATTCTGGTCGCCGACCCTGAGCGTTCACCGTTCTTCGAGATCGCTGAAAAGTGCGCGGACAAACACTTCGCTGAAGTACACGAGTGGAGCACCCGGGGATCGATCGAAGCCAACGGCGCCATCATGGTTGTCGAGAACGCCTAAGGGGTATCAGGGCAGCAGCTTATACTCGCGTTCAACCCTGCTCTCGACCGGCTCGCCGCCCTCCCACTGCGGTCGAAACAACGTCGCATTCAAACGGCGACGAAAGCGCGACGTGCTGCTTGACTTGTCGTCCAGCGCCTCGACACGAACGTTGCTGACGCGCCCCTGCCGCGACACGTCAAACAGGGCGTTGACCCGCACCAGATTCTCATCGGGCAAGGGACGAACAAACGCGTTATTGGCGGGTAACGCCACCGGTGCTCCCAGCCACTGCTTCAACAGCGCAGTTTCCCCCGCTTCGCGCAGGTTTTGCTCGACTCGCGTATAGGCTTCCGCAGCTCGATAGCGATTACCCGTCCAGTGGTGCCAATCGCCCAGTGCCAGATCGAGGGCAGCAATTTCCACAGTATCGTCGCCCGCTGCAAGTTGCAGCGCCTGCACTATTTGCCGCCCTTTGGCCGGGGCGGTGCGCAGCAGCCCGCTCATCCGCTGCTGGTCGAGATCGGCTGACAGTGGTTGGGCGCCGAAGATATCTCTCGAATTACTGAATTCAGCCTGCCGCACCAGCGGCTCAATCACATCCATCACGAGGTACAGGTTTTCCATCTGGCTTTGCGCCAGGCCCTTTTTCCATGCGTATGGCGCCTGCGAATCATTCATGGTCGCCTTCAGCAAATCGCCGTTGAGAGACACCAGATCCAATAATCGGCGGGGCTCACCCCCGAGCTTCAGCTGCACGGCTTCGCGTTGCCAGCGTAAATACTCCAGCGCGGCCCTGAGGCGCAACTCGGTATACGGTGGCTTGCCCCGGCCATAAACACGGAAGAAATATTCGTAGCGTCCATCCAGGGTCTGCCAGTCCTGGGTAGCGCGAAACGCCAGAATAAGCTGTCTTAGAACGGGCACCTGGCGCTCACTGTAAAGCCCATCGTTAATGCGCAATACGTGCAGCGCCCTGCGATACACGATGACAGCCGCGGGGTAATCACCCACCGCGAATAACTGATCGCCCAACTGGGCCAGTGGTTCGGTCAATGTATCGGCATAGGGTCCACCGACAAGCTCGCGCTCTTCAAACAGGCGTTGCAGCTTATCCCGATCAATGGCCGGGCCGGACTGCGCCGCCACCCCGGAATCAACACCAGGTTCAGCCCGCAAAAAGTACTTCCCATACGCGGCCGGAGCCGCATAAGAGGACACGCTCACTAGCAGTGCGATGCCCGCGGCAAAGCATTTAAGGGGACAACTATTCAACACACTGGACAAAATTTGCACAACCATTCTGGCGACCTTCTACATTCAATGATATAACGACGCCTCACCTTGGAAACAGGAAATTCCCCCTGTTATTACCGACCCAAGACCACTGGCAAGGCACTTACTCATGAAGCAGTTAGGTATTCTCGACTCCGCCTTTATCAATCTGGAGCAAACCAATACACCTCAGCACATTGGCGGCCTCGGTATTTACGATCCCTCGACTGCCCCGGGTGGTTTTGTGCGTTTCAAGGATGTTATCTCCAGCTTCCAGCGACGCCTTAACAAACAACCCATGTTTCGCACGCGCCTGATAGAAGTACCCGGCGGACTGGATCGCCCCTACTGGGTCAAAGACGCTAACTTTGACGTCGAATTCCACCTGCGGCACATTGCCCTGCCCGAACCCGGCGACTGGCGCCAACTGTGCATTCAGGTCGCCAGGCTGCACGCCCGTCCGCTCGACATGAGCCGCCCCCTTTGGGAGGCCTATATTATCGAGGGCCTGGACAATATTCCCGGCCTGCCCAGCGGCTGCTTCGCCATCTATACAAAAATGCATCACTCTCTGGTTGACGGCGCTGGCGGTTCCTCGTTTATGGCGCTGATTCACGACCTGGTTGCCAACCCAGGTCCGGACGTCGAAGAAGATGAAGAGCCAATGCTGGTCGATGTAGAGCCGAGCGTGTCGGAACTGCTCACCAAGGCCAGTTTCAATGGCGTGAAGAACACCGTCGATCTGCTCAAGGGCACGGTGAGAAACGCCGTGGATCTGGGACGTTATGCCCTGGATGTCGCCCGCAACGAAATCCCTGCACCCGACATTACCGCTCCCAAAACCATTCTCAACCAACCGGTCGGACCGCACCGCGTGTTTGACGCGGCGGAGTTTCCACTCGACGGTTTCAAGGCGATCAAAAACGCCGCCGGTGTCACCGTCAACGATGTGGCGCTCACCGTTATTGGCGGCGCCATGCAAAGATACCTCAAGCATCATGGGCATGCCCCCGAGGAAGGGTCTCTGGCCGCAGGTATTCCACTGAATATGCGCACTCGCCGTGGTGTCACCGACGACAACAACCAGGTGGGTTCGGTGTACTGTTCACTGCACACGGATATTGAAGAACCCCTGGAGCGCCTGCGCGCCGTTCACCAGTCTTCACAGGATGCCAAGACCAGCGGCGAAGCCAGCCCACTGGTAGACGTACTGAAAATTGCCGGTGCAGTCTCTCCGGTCGTGGCAAAAACAGCTGCCGGAATCTGGGCGCGCAATGAGCTTTCCACCTATGTTCCCGCGAACATTTCCACGGTGGTCTCCAACGTCGCGGGACCCGATTTCCCGCTGTATTGCGCCGGGGCCCGCATGGTGGATTACTTCGGTCTGGGATTACTCACCCCGGGTGTGGGGCTGTTCCACCTGGTGTTCAGCTACTCTGGCAAGGTGACGCTATCGATGCTGGGCGATCGCAATATCATTCCCGACCCAGAGACTTACCATGATTGCCTCGTAGAGGCCTATGAAAACCTCTATGCCGCGGTCACGACCGACGCCAAGGCCACCGAGGGCAAGGTTGACGCCCGCAAGCGCAAACGCGCTGCAGCCAAGCCTGCGACAACTGCCGGCAAAACCGCCTCCGGGAAAGCACCGGCGAAAAAAGCTGCTGCCAAAAAGAAAGCTGCGGCAAAGAAAAAGCCCGCTGCCAAGAAAAAAGCACCTGCAGGGAAAAAGGCGGCCACCAAACAAGCGCCTACCAAAAAAACGGCGGCGGCAAAGGCTCCGGTAAAGAAAGCCGCAGCAAAGAAAAAACCAGCGGCGAAAAAGAAGGCCACGGTAAAAAAGGCACCCGCGCGTAAGAAAGCGCCTGCCAAAGCGCGGCCCAAGGCCAAGCCAAAGCTGGCCAGCTGATCACCCTCGGCCAGCCACAAAAAAGCCCGGCGCGAAGGCCGGGCTTATCGTCATCCTGACACCGCGCTATAGCGGGGTGTAAGTAAATTTCTGTCCGCCGAGTGCGGCCTCATACATCAAGCCGCCCTTGGCGATAGTGAAGATGGCCATACCCTTGCGATAGCCCGAATTGTAGGTAGAGGCATCGTTCTGCCCTCCCGAGGCGCCTGCCGCCAGACCGCCGCCGGTATTCGCTTCCGCCGACACACCCGCCGTCAGGGCGACGGCTGTTGCCTGGGCACTGAACTCGAAGTTGCCTGTCGTAAACTCACGGTATGCGCGCTGGTCTTCGAAGAAAACGATCTGGCTAAACGCCTGGCCACCCAGCTGGAAACCCATCGTCAGCTGGGTCATGGTGGTGTTGCCGACATGGCGACCACCCACGTAGACCTGGCCTCCGCCGTGAGCGCCGCCAATGCCAATACCGCCTTTGCCAATGGTCGGGAACAAGGCATAGCCATAGGCATTGTTAAAAAATGGCGCCGTACCTGCGGCGGCTTGGAACGCCGAGAGCGTTTTGGCGTATTTGTCTTGCGCCACGGCCCCCTGCCCTACCAGGGCAAGAGCAACAAACAGGCAGAGCGTACGGACAATCTGTGACATGGAATTTTCCTCAGAGTATTTCTATCAGCGGCTATTCTCAGCAGCAGACACGCCCGGGTCAAGAACATCAGCCTGTATTGCGCATCCCTGCGGCGATACCGGCAATTGTGACCATAATCGCACGCTCGAGTTCCGGGCGAGACGCCTCGCGGTTGCGGCGCAGCAGCTCCGCCTGCAGGAAGTTCAGCGGGTCTGTATAAATATTGCGCAACCGCAATGATTCCGCCTCCCAGGAATCCTCTCCCATGGGCGATTCAGCACCGGTCAGCGCCAGCACCGTCGCAGTGTCACTGGCGAGCTTGGCGCGCAGCTGCTCGCCAATCGGTCTGAGCTCATCCGGCACCAGGCGGTCGTCATAAAACGCCGACAGCCCCGATTCACTCTTGGCAAACACCATTTCCAGCATCGACAACCTGGCCGCAAAGAAAGGCCACTGCTCGGCCATTTCCTGCAAGCGGTCACCCTCGCCATCAGCCACCGCCATCGCCAGGGCCTCACCCGCACCCAGCCATGCCGGCAACATCAGCCGGTTCTGTGACCAAGCAAAAATCCAGGGAATTGCGCGCAGGCTTTCGATACCTCCGCCGCTCTTGCGCCTGGCAGGCCGTGAACCCAGCGGCAACTTGGCCAGCTCCTGTTCCGGCGTCGCATGGCGAAAATAAGGGACAAACTCGGGCTCACCACGAATCACCGCGCGGTAGGCATCGCAGGATCGCTCTGACAAGGTGTCCATGATCTCTCGCCAGGCATCGCTCGGTGCTGGCGGCGTCTGCAGATTCGCGCGACAAATAGCCACGGTATAGAGGGCCAGTGTTTTGACCGCCAGTGACGTCCACCCAAGCTTGGTGCGAATCATCTCGCCCTGCTCGGTAACTCGCAGGCCATTGCGCAACGAACCAGGCGGCTGTGACAGCAATGCCTCGCGCGCCGGCGCACCGCCGCGGCCAATCGTGCCGCCGCGGCCATGGAATAGCGTGAGGCTCACTTGATGAGCCCCGCACACCTCCAGCAGTTCCTCCTGGGCGCGATACTGCGCCCAGGATGCGGCCAGCACGCCGGCATCCTTGGCAGAATCCGAGTAACCAATCATCACCATCAGCTGACCGCCAATATGCCCTCGATACCAGCTGTCATCTAGTAGCGTTGTGACCACCTGACGCGCCCGGGAAAGATCATCCAGCGTTTCGAACAGGGGCGCCACCGGCAGCGAGTAAGTAACACCGGCATCCTGTAACAACAGGTGTACAGCCAATACATCCGAGGCCTGCCTGGCCATGGAAATCACATAGGCACCGAGTGCCTCGGGTGGCTGTTGGGCAACTACGGCACAGGTGTCCAGGACTTCCTGAACGTCAGCGCTGGGCTGCCAGTTGCGCGGCACCAGCGGGCGGCGACTGGACAGTTCGCGCAACAAAAATGCCTGGCGCGCAGGTTCATCCCAATCGGCGTAATCCCCGAGACCAAGATACGTGGTCAGCTCGGATAAAACCTCCGTATGACGGGTGCTGTCCTGGCGTACATCATGGCGCACCAGGTGCACGCCAAAGCAACGCACCCGACGCAACACATCGAGCAACGTGCCCCGGGCAATAATCTCCATACCGCACTCGAGCAGCGACTGATAACAGGCTTCAAGGGGATCCCAGAGCTGGGCGATGTCGGTGAGAATGTCACCCTCTTGGGGCAACTCGTCATTGAGCTGGGCTTCAATATGATCGCGAGTGCGACGCAGCAGCGTGCGCAAATTGCGCACCACTGCACGGTAGGGTTCGTGGGCGCCACCGGCCAGCGCCTGTAGCGAGGCACTGCAACGAGTCATAGACAGCTCTTCAATCAGGCGATTGAGATCGCCCAGATACAACTCAACCGCCTGCCAGCGACTCAGCAGCAATACTTCACGCGTCACGGCCGCCGTCACATTGGGATTGCCGTCGCGGTCGCCCCCCATCCAGGACACGAATGACACCGGGGCCGCATCCAGCGGCAGCTGGCAATCGCCATGTTCCTGCAGCGCAGTATCGAGGCGCCGCAGGAACTCGGGGACAGCCCACCACAGCGATTCTTCGACAACAGCGAAACCCCACTTGGCCTCGTCGACAGGGCTGGGGCGTTCCGTGCGGAAATCATCGCCGTACCATATCTGGGCGATGAGCTCGCGCAAGCGCGCGTGGAGATGCTCACGCTCGCGTTCAGCCAGCCCGCCCAGCTCCAATTGGCTCAGGCAACGCCCAATCTCTCCGTGCTTATGAATAAGCGTGCGCCGCGTAATCTCGGTAGGGTGCGCGGTCAGCACTAACTCAATATTGAGATTGGCAATCGCAGCGGCGATATCCGCAGCCGACGCTCCCTCCGTGGCAAGCTCACGCAGGTTACTGTCGAGATTCCGTGACGCTGACAGCAGCGGGTCCATGCCCCGCGAAATCATATGCTGTTGATCGGCGATATTGGCCAGGTTCAGAAACTGGGCGAAAGCGCGAGCCACCGGCACCAGTTGCTCGCCCTCCAGCCCGCGCAACTGCTCCAGTAATGACTGTCGATCATCGACGTCGCCGTCGCGGGCACCGCGAGACAACGTTCGAATACGCTCAATCAGCGCCAGAAAGTCCTCGCCTTCTGCACTGGCCACGGTTTCACCCAGGATTCTTCCCAGCAAACTGACATTGCCGCGCAAGCTTGCGTAATCTGCTTCCATGTTTGGTTCCTGCTACCAGTGACTGATCCGGCCCAACAGGTCACACACCCGCGAGGAGTAACCCCACTCGTTATCGTACCAGTTGAGCACTCGCAGATAGCGATCGGCGGTCACGCCGCTAAAACCTGCATCGTAAATCGAAGAGTGTGAGTTGCCGATAATATCTGAAGAGACGATCGGCGTATCGCTGTACTGGAGAATTCCTTTGAGTCGGTCGGACTGCGCGGCCTCACGCACCACCGCATTGACCTCGTCGGTGGTCACCGATTTACCCAGCTTCACAAACAGGTCAACCACGGAACCGTCCGGCACCGGCACCCGCGCAGCGATACCGTGCAGTTTCCCCTGCAACTGGGGCAATACCTCGCCGACAGCTTTGGCGGCACCGGTCGACGTGGGAATAATATTTTCCGCAGCGGCCCGACTGCGGCGCCAATCTGAGTGCGGCACGTCCGCCAGACGTTGGTCATTGGTGTACGCGTGTACGGTGTTAATGACGCCCTCTTCAATACCAAAGGCATCGTTGAGCACCCGCGCCATTGGCGCCAGGCAATTCGTCGTACAGCTGGCGTTGGAGATGATCCGATGCTCGGGGACAAGGCCCTCGTCATTCACACCCAGTACCACGGTGTAGTCAACGGGATCTTTCGAGGGTACTGTTAGCACAACCCGACCGGCGCCAGCTGCCAGGTGTTGCTGTAGCTGTTCTCGGGCGCGAAATACGCCGGTGGCCTCCACCACCACATCAATACCCAGCTCGCGCCAGGGTAAGTCGGCAGGCAAGCGTTCCTTGAGGAGTTTCACCCGCCCCTTGTCGGTGACAAATTCGTCACCCTCCAGCGCCAGGTTTTTTCCGAAGGGGCCCATGACCGTGTCGTAACTCAATAAATAGCGCAGCGCATCGTTATCGAACAAATCATTGATGGCGACCACATCGACACCTTCGACGCTTTCGAGAATACGAAATACCGAACGGCCAATACGACCAAAACCATTAATTGCAACTTTCATTTACGCGGCCTCCTTCTGCGCATCGAGCGTGGCATACAGCCTGACCACGTCCAGCAGCCGCGAGGCGTGCCCGAGATTTTCATACCAACTCAGGGTTTTAATGGTGTTGTTGCCCGCCTTGATGGTGCCCTTAGCATCGAACAGCAACGAGAGGGGGCTACCGATGACATCGGAAGACACAATTGGATCCTCCGCAACGCCGAGAATGCCCGGCTTTGCCGCGGCGGCAGCGCGCATAACTTCGTTGACCGCATCGGCGTCCACGGAGGCATCGCCCAGCACCAGATTGACGTCGAGCAGACAACCCTCCTGAACCGGCACATTCAGCGCTGAGGTCAGTATCTTGCCGTCGAACTGAGGCAGAATGTTGCCGAGCCACAGGGCGGCCTCATGGCTGTTAGGAATAATATTCTTGGCGGCAGAACGACTGCGGCGGAAGTCCGAGCCCGCATAGTCCTGCAGTGCCTGATCAGAGGTAAAGGCATGGACGGTAGTCATGCTGCCGCACTCGATCTCAAAGTGGCCGGCAAGGCTGTCCAGCAGCAGGGCCAGCGCGCTGGTCGTCGCGCTGCCAGCGGATATCATGCGATCGTTGGCCGTGGCGCTCTGCTCGTTAATACCCGGAATGACAATGCGATCAATCCCATCAGTCGGCAGCGTGCGCAGGAGTACGCGCGGCGTGCCATTGCCCAGATGATCTTCCATATAACGACGATCGCGATACTTACCCGTGGAATCAATGACCATGTCCACGCCGAAGATATCCCAGGGCATCTCCGCCGGGCGATCAATTTCCATCAGCCGCGCCCGGAAACGATGATTGACCAGAAAGTTGCCCTCGAGTCTATGCTGCTCGGGGTCAGACCCCTCTGAGCACAAGAGGTAGTGCAGAATTTCCGGTTTGCCGATATCGGCGATAGCCACCACCTCAAGATCGTCGCTGGCAGCAGCCAGCTGATAGATCTGGCGGCCGGTCTGGCCGAACCCCATAATGCCCACTCGGATGGGCCTACGCTGTGTCATGTGTTTTCTCCTGATCTCTGTGTGTCTGTCGACATGGCCTCGCGCGCCAGTCTTTCAATTTCATCCCAGTCGCCGCCGGCCACCAGACTCGAAGCGACCATCCACGACCCACCGCAACACACCACATTGGGCAGGGCCAGAAAATCGCGAAAGTTCTCGGGGCTAAGCCCCCCGGTGGGACAGAACCTGGCCTCAGGGAAAGGCCCGCCCAGGGCTTTCAACATGCCCAACCCCCCGAGCGTGACCGCGGGAAATAGTTTGAATAACTCAAAACCATAGGCCTGGGCCTGCAGGATCTCAGAGGCACTTGCGACACCAGGTACAAAATCCAGCGGCGCCTCAGCAGCGGCCTGCAACAGCGCCGGGGTCGCCCCGGGGCTGAGCGCCAGCGTCACCCCGGCATCGACCACCCTGGCGACGTCTGCAGGTGTATTCACGGTTCCGGCGGCGACCAACAATTCGGGAACTTCACGCTGCACCGCGGCGATAGCGTCCAGCGCCGTCGGCGTGCGCAGGGTGATTTCTATGGCAGTCATGCCACCTCGCTGCAACGCGCGGGCCAGATTGATCGTTGCGCTGATATCACCTGCCGTTACCACCGGCAAAACCCGGCTTGCGGCCAGTGTCTGTTCTAACATGAGCTCACTCGCGTGTAATTTTATTACATTTAATGAACTTTAGTTCCATTTTTTGCATCATTCAAGCTATTATGAGCATCTTTATGTATTTTTATTACATATTTATGGATTGTACGGAGTACGCCCATGACACTACTGGCCGATCTCGCCGACCCCAGGGTTAAACGCAGCAAATCTGCGCACAAGCTGGCCGCCTGCGTAACTGGAGACCCGCAGGCGGTGGTTTCCATGAGCACCGCCACCCTGGCCACCCTCGCCGGCGTCAGCGAACCGACGGTAAACCGCTTCTGCACTGGCCTGGGATATAAGGGCTTTCCGGATTTTAAACTGGCGCTGGCGGGCGAGCTCGCCCGACGCCAGCCCCGCATCACCCAGGACATCGACACCGACGACTCAGCCGGCCAGGTCGTGGCAAAGGTGTTTGAGCACACCCAGGCCAGCCTCAACAGTGCGCAGCAACACCTGCAGCTGGAGTCACTGCATCGAGCTGTTGACGCCCTGGCCAGCGCCCGCTCGATCGCCCTGTGCGGACTGGGGGCTTCGGCCTCAGTGGCCCTGGATGCGCAACACAAATTACTGCGTTTCCCAGTGCCCGTATCGGCCCATACGGACATCATCAATCAACGCATGCTGGCCACAGGCCTGACCCGCGACGACTGCCTGGTGTGCATTTCCTACACCGGCCGCACCACGGCGATGGTGGAGCTGGCACAATTGGCCGCTGGCACTGGTGCCCGCGTACTAGCCCTGACCGCCCCAGGCTCACCACTGGCCAACACCTGCGATCTGGTCCTGGGCGTGGAGAGTGGTGAGGACACCGACCTCTACACCCCCATGAGCTCTCGTATTGCCCAGCTGGTCATCATCGACGTGCTGGCAACCTGCCTGGCCCTGCGCCTGGGTGATTCATTCGGCGAGCACCTGGCAGCCGTAAAGAACAATCTCAGCGATACGCGTAACCAGCCCGAATAACACCAGCTCTCGCTTGTGGCAGCGATGCGGACTAATATCTGGGGATAGGCCAACACAAAAGGATTCATCCCTTGAAAAAACTGCTCGCCGGAGTTCTGGTATTCGTCGGCTTACTCGCGATCGCCTGGGTCAGTCTGCTCATGAGTGGCAACATTGCCAATTACAGTGTTTCCATGATTCTTAATGTTGCCACCGGCCGCCCCGGGGCAAGTATTGATGAGCAATCCGCGCAGCAACACTACACGCTGCCTGACGGCTTCTCGGTACAGATCTTCGCCAACGATTTACCCAAGGCGCGCTTCCTGCGCTTCACCCAGGCCGGCGATCTATTGGTCAGCCGTCCTCACGCCGGCGACATTGTGCTCCTCGAACCCGACCGCGATGGCGACGGCTACAGCGACGCCCGGCGCACCATCATCAGCGAGCTGGATCGCCCCCAGGGCATGGACTTTGACGGTGAATGGCTCTATATCGCTGAGCGCGAGCGCATTGGTCGTATCCGCTTCGACCACAACGCCGGCGCGACAGTGGACCACTACGAAGACGTTGTCACCAGCCTCACCGGCGACGGTAACCACTGGAGCAAAACCATTCGCTTCGGGCCGGATGGCATGCTGTACCTGGCCCAGGGCTCAACCTGCAACATCTGCGTAGAGTCCGACCCGCGCAGAGCGACTATCATGCGCTTCAGGGCCGATGGCAGTGACGGCGAAATATTTGCCACTGGCCTGCGCAACAGTGTCGGGTTCGATTGGTCGCCTGTTGACGGCGCGCTGTACGCCACTGACAACGGCCGGGACATGCTCGGCGACAACTTTCCTCCCTGTGAACTCAACCGGGTGGAGTTAGGTAATTTTTACGGCTGGCCGTACTTCAACGGCAACAACGTTCCGGACAAGGACATGGGCCCCGATCCCCTCGCCCAGCAGCGACTTCCTGTCGCCCCCGTGCACGGCTTTCGTGCCCACAATGCCCCCCTGGGTATCAGCTTTGTGGACGGCAGCGACTGGCCCGGAGACTTCGACCTCGTGGCCCTGGTCGCACTCCACGGGTCCTGGAACCGCAGCGAACCCGATGGCTATGAAGTGGTATCCCTGCACTTCAGCGACGATGGTATCGAGGAACGAACCTTTCTCGGCGGCTTCAATCAGAACGGCAATATACTGGGACGCCCGGTCGACGTTATTCAGGGCCCGGACGGTGCCATTTATATCTCTGACGATTACGCCGGTGCCATATACCGCGTCTCTACAGATACACCAGCCCAGGGGCCAAATGCCCTCGACGCGCTCAATACTGCCGCAGACACGACCACACCCGACTGGGTAGCGCAGAGCGATGTACAGGCACTGGCTCGACAAGGTGCTGCGCTCTACCAGCAGCACGCTTGTTCCACTTGCCATGAACAGGGCGAGAACCCCTTGCCCCTGGTCGAGGTCAGCTACGACGCAGTTGAACGGGCCCTGGTAGCACCCCAGGCGCCTATGCCGCTACTGCCGCTCAGCGAGACAGAGCGACGCGCACTCGCTGCATTTATCGTTAGCGGGCAGTAGCCACGCATGCTCCGCTGGCTGCCCAATGCGCACTCGAGCCTGCTCCTGGGCCTGCCGCCGGAGCTACTGACGGCCCGCCAGCTATGCGCGCCGGCAGCGCATGAAAATTACTGAGTTGTTGAATGTCCGCCATCCAGATCAAAGCGCTCACCTATAACATCCACAAGGGCTATACCACGGGCAACCGAAAATTCATGTTGGAGTCGATGCGTGATCGCATTACCGAAACCGAGGCCGACATCGTCTTTCTGCAGGAAATTCACGGCACTGCCATCCAAACTGATGCCCAGAAACGCAAGTTTTCATACCCCGAGCAACCGCACTTTGAATTCCTCGCTGACCAGGCCTGGCCGCACTATGCCTATGGCCGCAACGCCATTTATCGCAAGGGGGATCACGGTAACGCTATATTGAGTCGCTACCCCTTTGTGGCCTGGGAAAATATCGATGTCTCGAAATTTCCGCGCTCCAGTCGCAGCATTCTGCACGGCATCATCGAGATACCTGGCGCCGCCAAGCCACTGCATACGTTGTGCGTGCACCTCGGTCTGCTGGAGCAGGAGCGCAAGGAACAACTGCAGGCCCTGACCGCCCGGATTGATCAACACGTGCCGGGCGACGAGCCGATGATTATTGCCGGAGACTTCAACGACTGGCGCCGACGGGCCGAAAACCATCTGCACGACGATCTCAACCTGACTGAGTTATTCGCCGAGTTACAGGGCCGACACGCGCGCACCTTTCCCGTCTGGGCACCCCTGCTGCCCGTGGATCGTATTTACTATCGAGGTATCACGCCGCTCAGCTGTGATCGCCTGTGCCGCGGGCACTGGCGAGACCTCTCAGATCACGCCGCGCTGGCCGGTGTGTTTGCACTGGCATGCGCGGACAATGATAGCTAAGGTTACCCCTTCCCTGTTGACAGAGAGCCTGATCAGATGAGAAGCGCAGTCGGCATTGCCCGGGCCGTTCCGGTACTCGCCAAACTACCCGGCATGATTAAGCCCAGGCCCGCCTCCGCGCGAGACTGTGTTGCCATGCGAGTCCAGCAACAGGCCGAAAAACTGCCTCATCATGTGGCAATCACCTTCGAGGGCACAGAATGCACGTGGGGTGAGTTCAATCGTGAGGCCAACCGATTTGCCAGGGCATTGCAGCACGCGGGGGTTGCCCGGGGCGACACCGTCAGCCTGTTCATGGAGAACCGGATCGAGTATCTCAGCTGCCTGGTGGCTATCAATAAACTGGGCGCCTGCGCATCACTGATCAACCACAATCTCATTGGTAAATCGCTCGCCCACTGCCTGACGATCACTGGCTCGCGCTTTTGCATCTTCGGCGAGGAGCGAATTTCTCCCCTGGATCAGCTCACCCAGGGCGAGGACCTCGAGGCACTGCGCAGCAGCTTCTATGTGGCGGACCACGGCGCAACGCCCTGCCCGGAGTGGGCAGTGGACCTCGGGGAAGCGGCAGCTGCGCGCGAATCCCACGACCTCGCGGAAACCGAGGATGTGACCATCGCTGACAGTGCACTCAACATTTTCACCTCGGGCACCACCGGGCTGCCAAAAGCCAGTGTGGTCAGCAATAAACGGCTGCTCTTATCGGCAGGTCTCTCCAGTCTTGTGGGCTTGCGCTGCGATGAGCACGACTGCATTTATCTGTGCCTGCCGCTCTACCATGGTACGGGGCTTTTTCTAGGCGCCGGGGCGGCCTTCCTGACGGGTGCGAGCCTGTTCCTGCGGCGCAAATTTTCAGCGACAGCCTTTGTTCCCGAGGTACGTGAAGCCGGGGCAACCTGCTTTATTTATATCGGTGAAATCTGCCGGTACCTGCTCGCGACGCCCGCCCAGGAAGACGACTATGCTACCCCGCTGCGTACGGTCATGGGCAACGGACTCCGCCCGGACATCTGGCATGCGTTTAAGTCACGCTTTGGGATTGATCTGGTCTCGGAGTTTTACGGTTCCAGCGAAGGCAACGTGTCGGCGATCAACCTGTTCAATCGCGACTGTACGATTGGCGCCATCCCCCTGCCTCACGCACTGGTGAAGTACGACGTGGACAACGACGAGATACTGCATGACGAACAGGGCTATTGTCTCCGCGCCGACGTGGACGAGCCCGGGCTTGCACTGGGCAAAATCACCGCTACCAACCAGTTTGAGGGCTATACCAGCCGCGAGGCGACGGAAGCGAAAATATTGCGCGACGTGTTCATGCCGGGTGACGCCTGGTTTAACACCGGCGATCTGCTCAAACGCGTCGATGTGGGCTTTGCCATGGGTTTACCCCATTATCAATTCGTCGACCGTGTCGGCGACACGTTCCGCTGGAAAGGCGAAAACGTCTCTACCAATGAGGTGGGTGAAGTTCTCAATGCGCACAGCCAGGTGCACTTTTGTAATGTGTACGGCGTGGCTGTGCCGGGCACCGACGGTCGTGCGGGGATGGCCGCGCTCATGCTTGAAGAGAACGCCGGCGAGCTGGATCTGGAGAGTTTCTCTACGCTGGTACAGGAACAGCTGCCGGCCTACGCGCGCCCACTGTTCCTACGAATACTACCCAGCATGGAGACGACCGGCACGTTCAAGATGCTCAAGGGCGAGCTGCGTGATCAGGGTTTTGACCCTGTAAAAGTCGGTGGTGTCGTCTACGTACTCAAGCCCGGTAGTCGCCGCTACGAGCCGCTGGACGATAAGTTTTTGGCAGAACTGCTGGCGGGCAACAGCGGCTTTTAACGGTTACCACTACTATTGCGACCGCCGCCTCCGGCGCGGGCGCGACGGCGTCTACGAGGGCGCTGGTTACCTTCATTACGTGCACCTGCACCCGCGGCCCGCTGAGGTCCACCCTTGCTCTTGCCGGCGTGTTTGCCTGGCTTGTGGGCGCGGCGCAGCGGCGCATTCTCCGGCACTTCGTGCTCAGGTTCGAAGCCATCCACATACTCGCGAGTAATATGCCGCTGAATAAGCTGCTGGATACCATTGAGCTGTTTGATCTCATCGGCGCTGACCAATGAGTAGGCCTTGCCCGCCGCGCCAGCTCGGCCGGTGCGGCCAATACGGTGAACATAGTCTTCAGGCACATTGGGTAGGTCGAAATTCACCACCTGAGGCAGCTGGGCAATATCCAGACCGCGGGCCGCGATATCCGTGGCCACCAGTACGCGAACTTTACCGCGCTTAAAGCCCTCCAGGGCACGGGTACGTGCGCCCTGGCTCTTGTTGCCATGGATAGCCGCCGCTTCCAGGCCCGCCTTGTCGAGTTGCTGCGCGAGACGATTCGCGCCGTGCTTGGTGCGGGTAAATACCAGGACCTGCTGCCAGTTATGGTTTTCCACCAGTTCACGCAGCAACGCACTCTTGCGCTTTTTGTCGACCGGGTAAATCCACTGCTCAACGGTATCAGCCGTGGCGTTGGCAGGATTGACCTCCACTTCCACGGGGTTGGATAGAATACTGCCGGTGAGCTCGCGAATTTCCGGCGCGAACGTGGCCGAGAACAACAGGTTTTGGCGCTTGGCGGGAAGCAACTTCAGGATTCGGCGAATGTCGTGGATAAAGCCCATATCCAGCATCCGGTCCGCTTCATCCAGCACCAAAATCTCCAGCTCTGAAAAATCGACCTCACCCTGCCCATGCAGATCCAGCAAGCGGCCCGGCGTGGCCACCAGAATGTCGATCCCGCGACGCAACTTGGCAATCTGGGGGTTGATCTTGACCCCGCCAAACACCACTGCCGATTTCAGCGGCAGATGGGCGCCGTAGGTTTCAACGCTGTCGCCAACCTGGGCAGCCAGTTCCCGCGTGGGGGTCAGCACCAGCGCGCGCAAGCGGTGAGGGTGCACCGGCGCCGTGTCATGCAGGCGATGTAACAGAGGCAGCGTAAAGCCCGCGGTCTTGCCAGTACCGGTCTGGGCCGCAGCCATAACATCCCGGCCCGACAGTACAGCGGGGATCGCCTGTGCCTGGATGGGAGAGGGTTTGCTGTAGCCCTTTTCCTGAACGGCCTGAAGCAGCGCAGGGGACAGGCCCAATTGCTCAAATGACATGATTTCTCTTGTTGATAGATGCCGGATACGGCGAGGGCGCGCATCTTACTGTATTGGGGCCTGAATAGATAGCAGCCCGCCCCGCCGTCTCAAGGCAGATTTCGGTCCAGAATGCCCTGCAATTTCACCGCATCATTGCTGAAAATCCACTCCACGCCGCGGTTCAGTTCCCGGAACAGGCTGTTACGCGAGCGGGGAAAGCCCACCCCAATCCGCTGCCCGGCCGCCTCGTGCCGCTGCTGCACTGCACTCGACATTAACAGGAAGTGCCCCGCCAGGCCGCAATAGCCTCGCGCCAGGCTCACGGCACTTAAGGACGCGACATTGGTTTCGGCAACGGGGAGCAGTGCGCTCGCTGGCGCAAACGCCGCCAGCGCGAACAGTTCCGGATCCAGGGCCAGAAAGTGATAATCAGTGCCAGGCTGCAGAGGCTGTAAATGGCTCTCCAGAATCGCACGCTGCTCGTCCAACCGGTCAGGATCAAAGGTTTTGATTTCGAGCATGAGGTGCGCCTGTCCGGCAAAGGCGTCAATCAACTCCGCGAGGCTCGGCAGTTCTGGCAGTGCCTGGCGCAGCTCGTCAAATGGGGTCGCAGCAACCACCAGTTTGCGGCCGAATACCCGCGCTGTATCGGCGTCATGACAAATAACGGGCACATTGTCCTGCGTCCAGCGAATATCGCACTCAATTCCCCAGACACCGGCAGACCTTGCATGCGAGAAGGCCTTCAGGGTATTTTCGTGGACTCGCACATTATCGTGTTCACCTCGATGGGAGATGATCTTGCAATTGCGCAGCGCAGACTCAGCCGGCAGCGACCGCGGCCACAAAGATGCGGCCCCGTCCACGAGGCTCATCGCCAGATTCTGTAGTAACTCCTTCAAGCGGAACGTCTCCACGATAGTGCATTTTTCCAGCCGTGGATGACCCAACCACCCAGGCAAGGCCTGCCGGCACATGCGAAGTGCTCGCATGGGCCTTTTATGATTTTGCCAACTCAGGCTACACCACTGTGGTGCTCACCACCATCTACAGCGCCTTTTTTGTGGCGGTGGTTGCCGCGGATCTCGACACCGCCAACCCCGGCACCGCCACCCTGCTCTGGACATTGGGCATTGCAGCGGCAAACCTGATAGTGCTGGTGTCAAGCCCGGTTATCGGCGCCATGGCGGATGTGCGGGCGAGCAAGAAACGCTATCTGCTGTACTCCTCAGTTGCCTGCGTACTCGGCACCGCGGGTCTGGCACTGGCGGGCCCGGGTGAGGCCCCCTTGGCCCTGACGATTTTGATTATTTCCTATATCGCCTTTTCGCTGGGCGAGAGTCTGATCGCGGCTTTTCTTCCGGAGATCGCCAGCAGCGAAAACATGGGACGCATATCAGGCTATGGCTGGGGGCTGGGCTACTTCGGCGGCCTGCTCACGCTCGGCTGCTGCCTTGGGTATATCAACCACGCCACAGCCCAGGAGCAAGGCGCGGAACAATACGTGCCCGTCACCCTACTTTTAACCGCGGTGATATTTGCGGTGACCGCGGCACCGACGTTCGTATGGCTGAGGGAGCGAGCCCGACCCCGTGCCGAGGCCAGCCAATCTTACGTGCGTGCCGCCTTTGCCCAGGTGGCCGACACGCTGCGTCACGCCGCCCGTCTACCTGACCTGTTCCGCTTCCTGCTGTGCATCATTTTCTTCCAGGCCGGCGTCTCCACTGTGGTTGTGGTCGCCGCCATTTACGCCCAGGAGGTTATGGGCTTCAGCAGCCAGCGTTTGATCGTACTTATCATGGTCGTTAACTTTACGGCGGCACTGGGTGCTGTCGTTTTCGGCTTTGTCCAGGATCGGCTCGGTTCGGTGCCCAGCCTGGCGGGTGCACTGCTGTTGTGGATCGTCGCTATTCTGGTGGCCATGCGCGGTGACAGTGAGGCACTCCTGTGGCTGGCGGGGAACCTAATCGGCCTGGCCATGGGCGCCACCCAGGCGGGAGGACGCGCACTGGTAGGCCAGCTGACGCCCGCCCAGCACAATGGCGAAATGTTCGGTCTGTGGGGACTGGCCAATCGTGCGGCAGCCATTGTGGGCCCCATTAGCTACGGCATAATCACCCGTATTGGCGGCGGCGACCACCAGTTGTCGATGCTCAGCACCCTGGCCTTTTTCCTAGTGGGACTGGCACTGCTGCTCGGTGTCCGCGAAGCGCGAGGGCGCAGCGCAGCGCTCGCCTATACCGCCCGCTCAACGGGTGGTAATGGGGCGCATTAACTGGGAATTGTGATGCGTAGGCCGCTGCGGCTGCACCTGGGATGGCCGCGGCCGTAGCGGTGGCCTGACAATGGGGTGTTCCGGGTGACCGGGGCGGTAAATGGGCCGATAGTGGTGTCGCCGGTAGTAGCCCCCTGTGTAAACCGGATTGTAAATGTCGTACTCGACGGTTTGTGGTTCGCTGTAGGCATCGGCTCGGGCCGCCAGCTCGCGCATCTCGGCCCGGTGTTTCTCCCGGGCCATACGGTCTTCCGCGAGGCGATCCGTGGTCTCGCGCATGGCTTCCAGGTTTTCCTCATAGACNCCGTCAGACTGCGCCGCAGGGCTGTCTACTACCAGTGTTTCCACCGCCTCATCGCCACCGGGTGGTGTGTCTGAAAAGCTGACCGCTCCGTGCTGATCCAGGGTCTTATACACGGTGGATGACTGAGCGAAGGCCAGAGATGCCGTCATCAGGCAGGTCACTGCAAGCAGGCGTTTCATCGCGAATTCCTCCCTCGGCCAAGTATAGCCCACAGCCCTGTGACCACACCAAGAGTGTGAGGTTCATCACAGGCAATCGCAAAAAGTCTTGGCCCCGGTCACAGTTTTGACGTCCGCCACTGGCGCCTGCGACAAGGCTGACTAGACTCAGATTTATGGAAACACCGTCTTCCAACCGATTTGATTCGGCCCGCACCGACACCGGCCTGCGCCACGGCGCATCTACCGGTGAACTTGCCACCCTGACCCTTGCAGTGGCGGCGGTTATCGGCCTGAGCAGCTTGCTGCTCTAGGCCACCTTTTCCCGGCGATAGCGTTGCAATAGAAACGCCATCTGCACCTTGAATTCACCCAGTGCACTGAGCTGGGCCTTGCTTTCACGCTCTCCCCCGTAGGCATAAGGGGTCATAGCCACCAAGTCTTCCAATAATTCAGGCGCGAGCGTAACCGCAAACTCCACGCTGTCCTGGGATTCCAACACCAGCCCAGGCAGTGCAGCGACCTCCTCGCGGTGTGGGCGAGGCTGGGCATAGAGCTGCTGTCGCAGCTCCCACAAATGCCCCGCAGCCGGGCAGACGTTCAGATACAGGCCACCGGGCGGCAACAATCTGGCCAACTCGGCATCGCTGGCCGGCGCAAATACGGTAAATACGCCATCGAGACTTGCATCAGGCAGCGGCACAGCGAACGCACTGGCCACGGCAAACTTTCCCCGATGGTGAGCCTTGGCAGCTAATCGCACTGCAGGCTTGGCGATATCAATGCCCCACAATGACATGTCCGCCAGGCGTTGCAGCAACACGCCACTGTAATAGCCCTCACCACAGCCCAGATCGAGTACCCGGGGCGACGCTGGTAACCATTCGGCCAGGCGCACCGCAATTTCCTGCGCCAGGGGGCGGTAAACCTCGGCAGCATGCACGCGTTTGCGCGCCTCGATCATCTCGCGATTATCGCCGGGCTCACGGCTGCGCTTGCGATTGGCCGGGAGAAGATTCACATACCCCTCCCTGGCTTCGTCAAAGCAGTGGCCCGCCTCACAGCGATACGTGCGCTCGTGCTTGTGCAAAGTCTGGGCGCAATGTGGACAATTCCAACCCGTCATCAGGCTCACCGGATATCGAACTGACTGAAGTACTTGCTGCGTCCCTCGGCGAGGGGGTCGCCGGAATCACGCTCCGCCACGGCTTGCTTATAGCCGACCTCGCGGGCCCGCTCTTCAAACCATTTGCCTTCCGGCGAGTGACGGTCAAAGCCATCAAACAAGGTCGCAAAGCGCTGGGGGTTGGTCATGCCCATGCTCTCGTACGCTTGATTAACCACCATTTTGCTCATCATCAGCTGATTGGGCGGCACGCCTTTAATCCGATCGCAAAGCGCCCGTACCGCGGCATCCAATTGATCCGCTGGCACCGCCTGATGGACCAGGCCCATAGCTTCAGCATCCTTTCCGGTCACCGGGTCACCTGTGAACAGCATGCGCTTGGCCTGTTCGATAACCAGCCGATAAACCCACATCGTGGTGGTTGGAATACCCCACGCGGCTCGGCGGATAACCGATACGGGCGTCGTCGGCCATAACCAACGGGTCACAGCACAATGCGATATCGCTACCACCCGCTGCCGCTGCACCGTGAATCTTGCCGATAACCGGCTTGTTACAGCGCCAGATACTCATGACGTGCTGGGTGCACTCCCACATGGCCTGGAAATCGGCCGTCTGGTCCCAGGGCATTTCATCCTGGCCACAGGGATGTTCGGCATGCGCCTCGGCGTACTCCTGCAAGTCATAGCCCCCGCAGAAACCCTTGCCTGCGCCCTGCAAGACAATGACATGAACGCTGGGGTCTGCCGCGGCGGTATCGATAACGCGGGGCAACTCCCTGGCAAGCTCGAAGGTAATCGCGTTCAACCGCTCGGGGCGATTAAAGGTAATAGTGGAAACACGGTCACTGACGTCGTAGAGAAAGCACTGAAACTGCGGGGGTTCAGGCATTGGCGATCTCCTCAAAGATTTCGTGCCCGAAACTGTTCGGATAGTCGCGCCAGTAGTACTTGTCCGCGTCGTCCTGCCAATGCTCGTAAATGGACTCCCAGTTTATCTCCGGGACCCGGAAGCCGTGATGCGGATGCAGGTTCGTGGCAAATACCGGAGCGCCGTAATCACAAAAACGTGTGTCTACGCTTATGCGCACAGCGTCTTCATTGGTATTGGGTTCTGCCCGGTGCACCGTACAGGAATTGAATATCAGGACATCGCCCTGCTGGAAATCAGAGACATGCCAATGAGTCTCGTCTGCAAAAATTTCGCACTGCACACCGCCCACGCCCTGGGCCTGAAATACTTCACGGACCCCATGCTTGTGGGACCCCGGCAACACCTTGACCCGCCCCATGGTGGAATCGATGTCGTGCAGCGCCACCCAGACGCCTGCCATGGTCGGCGGCGCGTGATGGGAGTAGGCATCCTGATGCGGGGGCGTTTCGTAGCCGCGCATGCGCGGTGTCGCCATGCGCGCCATTTTCACTGGGTAGACAAACACCTCGGGACCGACGACCCGCGCCATGATGTCATTCATCCAGGGCTGGTGAAAAAAGCGGTGGAAGGATTCCAGCTTCTGGATGCGGGGATAAATCTGGTCCCAGATAGCATCCGTTTCATAAAAGGGCTCTCCCACCAGGCGCGGCGCCTGGCTACCCGCCTCACCTTCGACATGCGGCGCTGCCACCGCCAGGATATCGGCCAGTAGCTTGTTGCAATGCTTGGCAGCCACTGCCTGCTTCAGAAACAGGTAGCCCTCGTCGGCCATGCGTTTCTGCAATACTTCGAGAGGGTCGCCCAGAGAAGACTGGGTAAAATCTGATGCCGTTGTCACAGTTTTTCCTTGGTTTCGTACACCGGCATCCTATCACTGTCAGGCGCCGGGTCAGAGCGTGACGCGCATCTGTATGCAGAAAAGATTAAACCCGCGCCACCTAATGGCGAGGGATTGTACCGCGAAGTGGCCATGACCGGTTGGGCGCTAGCAGCATCCTGCCGTTACAAAGGCGCAACCAACGGCGTTCAACTGCGTCTGCAGGCGGTCAACATCGGCGGCCTGAATGGACTAGAAATGAATCTTGAGCCCCACGACCGGCCCGTGGGTTAGGGTATCGTAAATAAAATGGCCTGCCTGACGCTGGCGCCCTTCTTCATAATCAACCCAGAGACCCTTGTAGGCCAGATCGATCTCCCAGGTATTATTAAATGCATACTCCACGCCTAGACGCGCCGCACCGGTAAAATCCGCCTCGCCAGCGCCGATATCCCCATAGACATAAAACGACCAATCTTCGTTCAACGGTGTGCGATAACGCCCGCCCACAAAGGCGTCGGTCCANCCTGGTTCCGTGCGCAGTGTGAATTGATCGACTGGCCCCGCCGGTGGAGCGACCTTCACCCGCAGCTCATTCTCCCAGTGCCGGGCGCCAAAAATGATATCCCAGGTCTCACCATTGGGGTCGAGCGGAATGCGGTAAATCGCGGCCAGCTCAGTCACAGCTTGTTTCACCCGGACGTCCAGGCGCCCGTCTCTGACGGTCCGAGTATCGCCCTTAAGATCCATCAGCCCGTAGTCAAACCAGATACCCCAGCCGCTGTTGTGTACCGCTTCCGCATGAACCAGCAGGGCCGCATCGAGATTGTCGAGAATGGTATCGAAATCGACATCAACATCGACCTCACCGACCCGCCCAATGGCGGCATCACCGCCGATACTTGTAGCGCCCATGTAGGGCTCGACCATGAACTCCCAGTTCTCGCTTGCTACAGCCAAATCTGACAGACATCCTAATCCGACCAGTAGGGCCATTTGCTTGCGAAATTCTTGCATATCTCAATTCTCCCAATTACTCAGGGGTGTTATTGACCCGCAATTAACCACTTCGCGCAGGCCCTGGAACAATTTGAAAAATACCGGCACGAGAATCGTGCCACCAATAGCAGCCATGATGGTGCCACCAAATACGGCAAGGCCCAGCGAGATGCGACTGGCAGCGCCTACCGCGGATGCAATCCTTCAGTGGGAACGCACCCGCAACGAAAGACATCCCTGTCATCATCACCGGCCTGAAGTGCAGCTTTACAGCTTCTACCGCCGCTTCCAGTAGATTCATCTGCTCTGCCTCGCGCAACTGCTTGCCAAACTCCACAATCATAATGGCGGTTTTCGAGGCAAGCCCGACCAGAAGCACCATGCCAGTTTGCCGGTACAGACTCAAAGGCTCTTGGCTGATCATCAAGGTTACCACCGCAACGATATTGGCAGTCGGTATCGAAAAGTATAGATGGAAATCGGTAAATAGCCCGATGGTGACAACAATATACGAAACGGCTCACAATGGCCATTCAGACAAACGGCCAGCCTGGGACCGCGCTGCCACCACGATTCAGATTACAACCCTAAAGAGCAATGACCATGACCCCGGAACTTGAATCGCAAATGCAGCAACTCCTGGACAAAAGAGCTTGCGAAGACGCTATCCGGCGCTACTGCCGCATCCTGGACAGGCTGGACACCGAATCGCAGGCCTCCTGGCCTGCCACCTGATCGGCGGTCGCTATGTCGATGAACTGGAAAAGCGCGGCGGCGAATGGCGCATCATCAAGCGGCGGTACATTGCCGACTGGTCCCATGAATTCGACAACGGGCTGGATGAACTCGTGGCCAGCGGATTCGCCGTGAATGTCCTCAATATCCTCGAACCAGGACACAAGGCATACCGCCCTCTCTAACTTAACCTACAACAGGCCGCACCGAGTATCACCATGTATCGTATCCAGTCTCTGCATATCTACCCACTGAAATCAGGCCGCGGGCTAAGCCGCCAGCACATGGTTCTCGATCGGTTCGGTCCCCTCGGCGATCGTCGCTGGATGCTGGTGGATGACCATGGACGTTTTGTCTCCCAACGCGATCTGCCCATTATGACGCGCCTCAACGCAGTACCAGGCGATTCAGACATCGAACTCAGTATCGACGGATACTCATTGGTCGTAGCGACACCTGCACCCAACCACCCCGCCCACGTTAGCATCTGGAGTGACGAGGTAACGGCACGCGACGCAGGTGATGAAGCTGCGCAATGGCTTAGCGAGCAATTTGGTCGCAGCCTAAGGCTGGTTTATATGGGCGAGGAATGTCAGCGCCGCGTCGATACCGAGTACGCCCACCGTGGTGAAACGGTCAGCTTTGCCGATGGCTTTCCGCTGCTCCTGGTGTCTGCTGCGTCACTGGAGACATTGAACAGCCGCCTGACCCAGCCCGTAGCGCTAGATCGATTTCGCCCCAATCTGGTCGTAGCGGGCTGTGGAGCACACGCCGAAGACGAGTGGCGGCGCATTCGCATAGGATCCGTTGAGTTCGATCTCGCCAAACCCTGCTCGCGCTGCGCAGTGCCGTCACTGGATCAAATGACGGGTGAAAAACACCCGGAGATACTGCGCGCGCTTGCCAGTTATCGTCGCGGTACTGATCGGCAGATCTATTTTGGGCAGAATCTGGTCTATGCGTCGGGCGGGGATATTACCGTGGGGGATGCAGTGGAGGTGTTGGAGGCTCGCTGAGCCCCCTACCTTTAAAACCGCGCCGGGTGTTTCACCATCTGCTAAGGGCACTCCCACATGGCCTGAAAATCAGCCTTCTAGTGCGGGCGCATTTCATCCTGGCCTCAAGGGTGCTCCTCATGTGTATCTGCGCGCTCCTGCACATGATAACCGCCGCAGCATCCCTCGCCGACCCCTGCATAACAATGAGAGGGATATCGGCATCAGCTGCTGCCACATATATCGCGCGCGGCAGTTCACGAGCCAGCTCTCAGGTGATGGCGTTGAATCTCTCAGGGCGATTGAAAGTAATGATCGCGACGCGATCATTCACCGGGTAGAGAGAATTATTGAGTGCCACTGATACAGCCATTGGCGATCACGGCAAATATCGCTTGGCCAAAGCTATCGGGGCAGTATCGCCCGTGGTGCTTGCCGTCGTCGCCGTGCCAATGCTTGTAGATGGACTCCCAAATGATTCCCGGCACCCTGAAGCCGAGGCGCGGGTGCACGGCGTGGCGATGCGGGCCATCTTCACCGGATAGACAAATAACTCGGGGCCTGCCACCCGTAACATGATGTCGAGCATCCAGTGTTGGTAAAAAAAACGCCGAAAATATTTGAGTATCTAGACCGCCGGGTAGATCTCATCTCAGGTAACCGTCTTTTAGAAATTGGCTCACCAATCAGTCGCAGTGCACGGGCCCCGCCTCAACTGCAATGGGGTTTTCAGACCTTGAGGATATCTGCCAACAAGCCGATGCAATGCTCCGGCGCGTTTTAATAGTGGATAGCCGCTCTCCGCCAAGCGTGCCCGCAATTGTTGGAGCGGGTCTTACAGCGACGACCGCATAAACATCAGAGGATGTAATCACAGTACTTTCTTAAGGTCATCTGTGAGCATCCCACCATTGATGGCCATAAGCCGAGGATGTGATCCGACCGACGCTCTCTCAAAAAAATGACCACTAAAACTTCACGTAATTGTAACCAACAAACCTCATGATCTTATCAGATCACTGAATAGAGCAGATTTTCTATCTCCATCATGAGGCAAACCCCATGCGTCGCATGCGAGCATTCGGCCTACTTGTATTTTGTTTACTCTTGCTCCTAACATCGGCCTCCAGAGCCCAGGATTCACTAGTCCTCAGCGGCCTGTCTGTCTATACCGACACTGCGCGGGACATTTACCTGGCGGGACTATTCAGCCCTAGAGGGGTAACTCCGAGTGCGGATTCAGACAGCGCCATGGCCATGGAATACAGGATCGAAACACGTCGAATCTCTACCCGAGGCTACTTTGGAACGCTGTTGCTTCAGGCTGAAATGGGCTCTGAGCAGCGCACACCGGGCACCGTCATTGAAGTGATTGAGCAGATAAAAGTACGCGTCCAAGGCTCCTTTCTGCGCGGTGACAGCATCGTTATACGACGTGACGACGAAGGCAATACGCAATTCGCGCTTAACGGCACATCACTGCTCGTCGCGACGGGGACCGAGACCTTCGATTTCTTTGTCCAGGGTTGGCTGGGAAGCAACGCTTCCAGCCTGTTGCGTGATCGGCTGTTGGCTAACGAGATGGATGCCGCGCTCGCAGAGCGCTTCGATGCTCTATTCCCCACTGCGGAGAGAGTAGAGACGGTTGCCGCCTGGGGGAAAACTGAGTCGAGCAGTCGCAAGGACACAGACGAATCGAAACTCAACTTAGCAGAGGCCATCGTTCAAACCGACACAACATCGGGAGTAAAGTTCGATCTAATCATAGAGCCTCCCGCGGCCTCTATACCTGAGCCGGAACCAGAGCGCGCAGTCCCTGAGTCGATGCCTGCGCCAGCGCTATCGCCGGTCGGCACGCCAATTGAGCCTGTGATAGTCACGTCCGCGCAATTCGACACTTCCCTGGCCAAGCCAACTGTCGAAGTCACACGGGCAACATCAGCCAACCAAACAATTACGACAGAGCTGGAACCGAGTACCTCCGCTGACAGCGCCGAAAGAGTGTCGGACGACCGCGAATATCAGCTGGAGCTCAGCGACTACATGGCACTCACCGTGCAGAAAGTATTCACTAATGTCGAATACCCCCGGCGCGCACTCAAACGACAGCTGCAGGGCGAGGTGTCCATCGTGGCTTCAGTCAGTGCCGATGGCACACTCTTCGACACCTTTATAGAAAACTCATCAGGCTATCCCATGCTCGACCGGGCGGCCGTTAGAGCCGTTGAGAAAGCCGCCCCCTTTCCCCAGCTTTCCAGAGTGGCGCTGGAAGAATTCGCTACCGCTGTGGGCGGCAGCTACGAGTTGCCAATCCCTATCAACTTCGCGATTCGGGACAACCGGTAGGTGCAAACCTAGAAATGGATCTTGATGCCGACGGTGGCTGCCATGATGGTGCCACCAAACACGGTCATACCCAGCAAGGTGTCGCACGAATTCAACAACGGCCTCGAAGAATTACAGAGCAGCGGCTTTATGGTGAACGTGTTCAACGTCATGCTGGGAGATCACCCTGCCTATCGGCGTTTGTCAGCATCGGCGCGTTTGCTAAAACTTTTTCTGCACCACACGGCGACACTTTGGATACAGTTCAAGCCTTGCGCCTGGTCCGCAGACCGAGCACCACTGCTACTTCGAGAATCACAGCAGTACCTGACAACGCGGGCACCATCATACTCCCGAATACAGTGTCCGTCGCAAAAAGGTCAGGGTAGCCGGACTGCCAGAACACCCAGTCCGAACCCAGAGTTGTGGCCAGAGAGGACTGCCCGGACACCAGGATAACCAATGCGTCGCCGCTCTCAGGATTCAACCTCGCCGCTGTGTTGATCGCCGGGTCGTTCGCGCCATCGTGGCCGAAAATGAAATCACCATTACCCGTAGGTGCATACAGGCTGGTTCCCAGCCCCCAGATATCAAACCCCAAGCTGCGACCAAGGGGAGCGCGCATCGATTTTGCGAATTCAGGACTGAGTGGCGCGCTCGCCGCCGTGGAACCAATGTGCGCCAGGACGAATTTCGCCATGTCTGCACTGGACGTCACCATGTCGCGCTTTGGACTGCAGCATAGCGACACCTTCGTTCTGCATATGCCACTCTTTGAGCTGGCAGGCTGCGCGATTCTTTTGCTAGGCGGGTTGAGAACATGAGCAGGATATTGCTTGCACCGATGTTCGAGCTAGCCGTAGTTACCGAGGTAATTGCTCGCAAAACTTCATTCATTCTTGCTGTTCCGACCATGCTTATGGCCCTATCGCAGAAGTGCGTCGAGGCGGGCACGATGCTTGCTCTGTTAGAAAATTTAGGCCCGGGGAATCGATGGTTGCCCACAACTACGCCGACATACAAGAGAAGTCTTTGGTACAGCGATCGAAATCCTTTACAGGCAAACAGAAACCTCGCCTTTACTGACCCTGGCCTGCCGATTCCCTCAAGGATCTGACCAAGAGCATTGAATAGCCCTCAGCCTGTACCGAGATATCAATACGTGATCCGAAAAGTAGTACCGTTTTGCCTCTGACGAGCAGCTTGAGATATGTGCGCGCCTATAGGGCCATGGTGGTCTACAACGACAAGCTTGAAGCCACTTCCGCTGGTCCCGCCTACAAAAGAGCGAGAGTGCTTGACTGATAATACAGAATGGAAGAGTCGCCTCACAGGTACATCAGAACCGGGCAAGTACATCTACAACAATGAGTGAGCCGATGAAAGCGCATTAACTTCCAACAAAGCATAAATCCTGCCGTGTTAACGCCATAAACTGCAGCACTTAAAGGTCGCTTTGATGAGAGACAAATCGACGAACCAGGGTCCGCAGTTGAATAACCAGCATAGTTAGGTTACCTAATAAGTATATGATTTGAGACAGCCTGACCGCTAGGATCTAATGCTTCGACTTTTCCGAGGAAAACCTCAGCGAAAACAGCTCTCGAGAGAGCCTACCCTGCAGGACTTTTTATCGGGAGCAACCGCCGATTGGTGCACAGTCGTCCAATGATCCTCGGCTAATTATAAGCGACTAATCACGAAGCTACACTTATGAAAACACAATGTTTTTCGAAGAAATATACCCTATACTTAATCCATGTGTCAGCCCCGACGCGCTCCTAGAATATGCGTCTCGCGCGCCCCCTCATTCGGCAATTGGGTAGACTACTGTATTTAAGAGTATCGGATTGAGTGGATGTATAAGTAAAACAGTGGCTCGCGAAGAAGAATGATAGTAAGAAAAAGTAGCACTAAAGAATCAGCGAGAAGAAGGATCTATTTTTCGAAATAGCCAGCGGCCTTTAGATAGCATCACACCCACCATGCCAATCTTTCATCGCAATCTCGAGATTCAAAGCACGGCAGCACCCTTTACAAAGACGGTAAATTTGGCTGAAACATCTAAGAACCTAACAACTGCAAACTACGATGAGTCGAAATGATAATGTCCAAGCACCTTTCTAATACCAACTCGTCTATTAACCTTGGTCTCAGAATACTCGCCGCAGCGTCGCTCGCTGCATGCTTGAATAGCAATAGCCATGCTTCTTCAGACGAGATAGCAGCAATACGGCAGGAATTGCAGCGACTAGTCGAACAGAATCAGGCTATGACAGTGCGAATAAATCAGCTGGAAGATCTGGTAAAAAGCCAAGATGGCCCACTCGTAGAAGAGACCATAGTTGCAAAAAATACGGCGGCTCCAGTCCTCAAGAAGGAGACACCTTCTGGCTGGTTTAATATTCCCGGCACCGATAGCCTGCTGACTATCGATGGCTTCGTCAAAGCCGACCTGATACATGATTTAGGACCGAAGTCTGGCGACAGAACAAACTATCCTAACCTCGATTTGGATGTATCGGGTGCCGACAGCTCAACTGGCCATACACGGTTACATGCGAAACAGTCGCGAGTTATATTAAAGACACAAACACCTTCCGTTTACGGAAAACTGCTGACCCATATAGAAGGCGATTTCTTCGATGGCACGGAAGCCGGCGCTGGATCCGAGGTTATCTCCAACTCTAGTAAATTTCGAATCCGGCAAGCCTATGGCACACTTGGGGGTTGGCTAATGGGCCAGGCATGGTCGAACTACGTCGATGTCCAATCGTTTCCAGAGAATCTTGACTTCTCAAATGACACTGGGCAGGCATTCCTTCGGCAGGGCCAAATTCGCTATACACATGACTTTGCAAGATACCTTCTGTCTCTATCGGCAGAGAATCCGGAGAGTGATTATGTCGATGAGTATGGCAAAAAGCGAGAGAACAATAAAGACTCGTTACCCGACCTCACCGTTCGTTTGAAGTATATCGGCGACTGGGGCCATATATCCACCCAAGCCGCACTCAGGAAACTGGGCGTAGATGATGGAAATTACAGCGATTCTGCGCTGGGATACGCGTTCGGTGTTTCTGGCCGTATCAATACGATCGGCAAAGATCTACTCCGATTCCATGTCAGCGCCGGCGATGGGGTTGGACGGTACATTCAGGAAGGTGCAAACTCGGCGGCCATCGTTACTGGTGCTGGCACCTCATCAGTGAGTATGGAAACACAAACAGCCTGGGGCGGCTACATAGGGTATCAACATTGGTGGAGCGACCGCTTTCGCTCCAATTTCAACATGGGGTACCTGAATATTGACTGGGATAATGACCTTTTCGCCCCAAGCGCACTGTCAATCAATGAACGATTCAAATCTATGCACATTAATACGATATGGCGGCCCGTTCCCGATGTCGACATTGGCTTAGAGTACAGCCGCGCAGAGCGCCGCCAAATCGACGGTCAGGAGGGAAACATGGAGCGGCTACAATTCAGCGGCGTGTATCGCTACTAATCTCATAGTGCAAAAAACTATTCGTAAAATGTCTGGAATTGCCCGCAATGCGTAACCCACTTATGAGCACTCGCCTATTTTTTGTCATTGTATTCTTGGCTTGGAATGCTAGCGCGTTCGGCCAGGACGTTGCGACCAGTATCAACCAAGCAGACAGTTCCAGTAGTGCAGTCACACAGAAAAGCGACTTACCCCCGGATATAGCGCGTATCAAAGAAAGAGGCGAATTGATTGTTGCTATGTATCACAGGGATACTCCACCGTTCTACTATTTGGACAAGAAGACAAAAGAATTGGTTGGTGTCGATGTTGAGCTTGCCAAGGGATTTGCCAAGCGGTTGGGCGTGGGAGTAACGTTCGACCGAACAGGAAAGTCATTTGATGAAGTCGTTTCAAAGGTCGCCAATCGTGAAGCTGATCTGGCAATTTGCAAACTCAGCATGACGTTTTCCCGCATGGCCAAAGTCCAGTTCACTAAACCTTACATTAAGTTGCGTCAAAGTCTACTTGTTAATCAACTCGAACTACTCAAAATTCAACGCGGCAGGGATCCAATACCGACCATTCAAAACTTGGAGGGTCGCATTGGGGTTATTAAGAAATCATCCTATGTTGATTACGCTACTAAGCACTTTCCAAACGCGGAGGTTGTTGAATATGCAAACTGGGACGCCGTTGTTGAGGCCGTTCTAAACCAGGACATTATCGCTGCTTACAGGGACGAGGCGGAGATAAAGAAGATAATACGCGACATGCCGAAGGAGGCTAAGAACTTGCTGTCGGTATCTTTTGATGACACTAGTGATCCAAAGGGAGTAGCTGTTCCCTGGGACAGCCACAGTCTGAAATCACTCCTCGACTTTTACTTCGACTCCTTGGATCTCCAATTAGACGCCGATAGAGTTCTGGACAACTACCAAGAAGTGCTAGAGACAATTAGACGGAGAACGCAATAGTATGGGGGTTACAAGCATGCCACTAGCTCACAACCATAACAGCCTCGATTTCTTGAAAAGCATTTGGTCGATGATGCTTGGTGCCGCCGTTGGTATTTACATAGGTCTGAATCGACACGACCTTGTTCCTTATGTAGAGCCAATCGGTACGATTTATCTGGCCGTACTGAAGATGTGCATTCTGCCTATACTAGTTTCCGCTATCTCGGTAGCGATTGGTCGCCTGATGAATACGCCAACCCAATCGAACCATCTGCAGAGATTACTGTTCGTCATAGGGATATCTCTGATTTTCGCAAGCACTCTCGGGCTACTTATTGGCATAGTTGGCCAGCCAGGGGCCGGGCTGGACGATGAAAGCCTGTCTTCTCTGGGGGCCATTCTACGACAACAAGGTGCCCTGGATCTGGAACTTCAGTTATTCCAACCATATAACCCGCAGGAAAACGAATCACTTCTCAAAGCGTTTTTCTTTACCCTCGTTCCATCGAACATTTTCGAAGCACTCAGCACGGGCGCTAACTTGAAAGTGCTGTTTTTTTCCATTCTCTTTGGGCTCGCCATTGGATCGCTGAATAAGAATGCATCTCAGACTATCTTAGATACTCTAGACGCTACGTGCGCCGCTTTCTCTAAGCTTGTACAGTGGTTGATGTATCTACTCCCGTTTGGCCTGTGTGGGCTTATCGCTGAGAGCCTGTCTCATGTGGGAATGAACGTTTTAGTTGCCATGATGAACTTCGTACCCTGGGCACTTGGTGGGTTCCTTGTGCTGTTGGCAATTGGCAGTATTATGCTGTGGCTGCGCACTGGCTCCTTAGTAAAGTCCGTCGTAGCGTTGAAAGAACCAATCATTATTGCGCTAGGTACTGCGAACGGCTTAGCTGCTATCCCTTCAGCGATGACTTCGATGAAGAAGTTGGGCTACGATCCGAAGACTGTCGATTTGCTGATACCTTTGTCCTTCACACTCTGCCGAATTGGGCCAACGGTCTACTTCGCTACCGCCGCAATGTTCATCGCACAACTTTATAACGTAGAGATGAATATAGAAAGGCTGGCCATTGTTGTTTTTGCTTCCATACTTGCCGGAATGGCAACGGCGGGATCTTCAGGCATCGTTCTACTTTCGATGCTCGCACTGGTGCTTACACCACTACAACTTCCCTTTGATGCTGTGATCGTGCTGTTCATCGTTATCGATCCAATAATTGCTCCATTCAGAGTGCTGTCAATAATATATGTTGCCTGCGCTATCACTGCCGTGATACTGCCAAAGCCTTTGGCTGAAAAGGGCGAAGAGAAAAACACAGAGAGCGCCACGTCAATAGTGCCGTCTACCTGACGAGAAGCTCTCTCAAAAAGAGTCTAAACACGCCTGACAATTCCTTAAAAAGTAGGCGCGAACTAAAAGCTATTAACTAATTGCAGTCGGTTCGATTACGTCTCATTTTTGCCAGCGCCAACAATGCACAACACGGGAAGAAGCCCTCAAACCGGTGGATTCATGCAATTAACTTTGACCATGATTACTTTTCCAAACATTTGAATAACTTTGCTCTTCATATAAGCCTCCTAGGGCCTGCTCACCACACAATGTGTACACAATTCACCCATAAGAATAATTATGTCTAGCTAAACACTCTGCCCACCTGCGCAAGCACAATATTTGCATCAGCAATTGGCTTTTAAAAATACGATCCAGTTTTAAGATGTGCCTTTTGAAAAGCCAGAGACACAATCCACCAGATCGCCACGGAAAATACTTAATGTGCATACATAATTACGATCTATCTGAGGTGTGCGCAGCTTTCGAGGGGTCAGTATGCGGCATTCTAGTTAGGCAGCCCCGATAGTGTTCTTTGGCAGTTGAAGAACATGCTCTTCCTAGGTTGTAGATTGACGCATCGTTCCCACCTGTGACTAGCCTACTTAGTCAAATCTATAGGTGCTGACTTGGTGGTTCCTGTGAGAAAAACAATTCTACCCTTGCCGGGGCGCAGATAA
Source organism: Halioglobus sp. HI00S01 (assembly GCF_001635445.1). Taxonomy (NCBI): domain Bacteria; kingdom Pseudomonadati; phylum Pseudomonadota; class Gammaproteobacteria; order Cellvibrionales; family Halieaceae; genus Halioglobus; species Halioglobus sp. HI00S01. The sequence continues at coordinate 50,363 of NZ_LWEE01000006.1, read as the reverse complement.
GTATTGCCTCTATATTCTAAATTCCTGCAGGGGCAGATCCAATGCCCTTATCCTGTCTCCCGAAATGCTAGCCCAATACAACGTAAGTCCCGAAGAATTTGACGCCATCCTATTTATGTACGGCCGAGCTCGTGGCGTCACTGTCGATCAGGCCTGTAGAGTCAGCTAGGTGACTATCTAACATAGCCGCGCGGACGGAATCTTCATCGAATGCAAGGATGTTTAACTAAGGGAATTTCTATTTGCTTCGCAGCAGACACCTCTAACCAAGAATAAAGACTTGTGAAGTCAATATGGGGGGACTGTCTTCTTCTTTCAGCAAAGTAGCTTATCGAGCTACTATACAAATGGTTGCGTCCCCAAGACCCAGTGACCCGCTTGTAGGACCTCAATGCGATAGCTCGGGTTATAACTGCTACCTCTCGTAGGATGCGAAAACAACCAGTAGTTACTAATGGATAGCAGAATATCCAGGAGGATTAAAAGCGCCAATATTCTCAACAGCAAATTCGCTGGCAATCCACTGGCACGACATCTCTGATTAAACACCTCACGGAGAAAGGTGTCACGTTAGACTAGAACCTAGGTTTGCAGCGACTACTTTTACTGCTGGCCGCGCCTCTGGCAGCTTGGCGCATTTCTGCCTGGGTGATTCGGACTGTTTTCTCAAAGTTACACTCCGCGGACGCATAGATAGCCATCTACGTACTGCTATCGCTTCGCAGTCACATTGCTCCATTTTCGCTGGAGGCCTAGACAAAGAGGTTGCCATGAGTGATCAGTAGGTGAGAATTCCACTCAAGCACCCAATTTTACAATGGGCTGCTTGCGTTTTAGGAACCAAATCGCACCTAAAAAAATTGACGCTTGAAACCGTAACCAAAAAAAGTATCAACCGCGCAGGATACGTGTCCCCGTTGGTCCGATAGTACAAAGAAGGCTGTAACAAAAATCACTAGGATTTGCTCTATCGCGACATGAAAGACATGCCCCGATTGCCTGAGCTGCTTTATGCTTCTGGCCTAAGCTGGCGCACGCACGAGCTATGAATGATCGCATTTCCTTAAACCTACAGTCGTATTCGACGATCATGGTCCCCAGTAATCTGTGTCTGGTTAGTGATCGACTATGCTCAGAATGTTGTTGTAAGCATCACTCAGATACTTTGGTGCACTCTTGTCAGCCAGTTCATCTAGCCTAAATCCGGTAATTGCAAATAGTTGGCAAAGGATACCCAAACTACTCGAGTCGCATGTTCTAGAAAAAGTTTCAAGATTATTTGCTATAGCAACCATCAACCTAAGCATTACTTTAAATGATTCAGGCGCCAAAGGCTTTTCTTGAAAATAGTTCTCCATACGCCCACCTTTCCGATAGTCACCGTTCTCATCAAGCCCTAGAAATGTGAGATACCAATCTGCCCGAAATACCCCTTTCCTAACTGCACATATCCCTGCGTAATCGGCGAAAGTCTCATCTAGAAGATGATTCTGCATCGTTCCAAAAAATCTTAGTGTAAGATAATGCGCGCATTCGTGCTCAAGGCGTATACGCCGTGACATAAGACGCCAACAATCCTCTGACAAACCAAGCTGCGACGACTCAATATTGCTATAAGAGCCATCACTGAGCACGATGACACGATCCTGGTAGAGTGTTTTATTCTTGACGAACTCTGGGAAATACTCACGCCAGCTGCACGCGGGATTTTTCAACTCCCACTGTTCTCGAAAACGACCAACACGATCCCAATTGTTTAACCCGGAAATCAGACAAGCGCCCATCGACTGCGGCACCGAAACAGGCTCATTTCTACTGGACATTGCTCGCACCAAAAACTCAAAGTCGTTGCGATTTTCGGCAATGATCACCGGTATAGATCCCGCCGCTGTCTGATGCAACCGCAGTTCTATGTCACACGGTGCCTCAAAAACCAAAGATCTCTGCAGGTCGACTGACGAAACTTGCGCCCCTTTCAGAGTCGCATCCCTGTAAGCGGCAGTTTTGCTGATACCAGCTTCAATCGGAAAAGACAGTTGAGGAAAAACTCGAGACAGTACCTGAATCGCCAGACTGTTATTGGTGCGTTCAACATAGTGCTCCCAAGCATTCACGAAACCCTCATCTGCCAGACTAAGCGATGTCAAGTCAGTCAGGTCACCCCGAGAAATTCGACGCTCCATATAGGCGACAAGCTCCTGCAAAAACGGACCTTTTGCACCAAACTGTCTAAGAATGATCTCCGCACTCACTTAGCGAAAGCCCGCGTATTGCTCTGCACCTTATTGAATTCTTTCCGAAAATCGGAATTCACCATCCTTAACCTTGTTGATGACCATCAGCTTACCTAGAGGGTCACCGCCATCATCAAATTTATATTGTCCAGCAACACCGAGCCAGCCTTGCTGATCTCGAATGACTTTTGCGACCGCTCCACGCTCCAACGTACCAGCGGTATTCACGGCGTGCGCTATCAATTTAACCGCGTCGTACCCCAAAGCTGCGGCTGACTCCACAGGAGGCTCTTCGTAGGCAGCTTCGTAGGCATTTGAAAAAGCCGTGATCTTCTGACTGTCGAGGTTGCCGGGATCTAAATTCGACGATTCTTGAGAAAAGCCAAGCGGGAAAAAAGAAATGACGTTAACGTCCTCGACACTTTGGCCGCCAAGGTCTATTAAACTCGTACTGTCGAGGCCTGCGCCGGCAAAAATCGGCTCATCGATTCCAGTTTCTCGAATTATCCGGATGATGTCAGCGCCCTCAGGCATGGACCCAGCCAAAAATATTGCGTCAAAATCGAAAAACTGCTCCCAATATTCGAAATTTTCTCGATGCTCGGCACTATTTCGATAGTATTTTTCGCTGGTGATTATATCAACACCCGAAGCCCTAGCTCTTGCGCTGAATGACTTTGCCAGGGCGTGTCCGTATGCATTGTTAATCGAATAGAGTAGAACTTTAGAGATGCCGTTATCCTTGAAATAATTGGCCAGAGCTTCACCCTGCTCGTCGTTCTTTGGGACAAGTCTGAACAAGTGTTTATGGCCTTTTTTAGTCAAACGCGCGTCCGTAGAGCCTGGATTTAGAACGAGCAGCCCAGACACTTCGTACGTCGTCGACGTATCGAGTGAAATATAAGAATCCAAATGCCCTATTACCGCAAAAATCGACTTATCTTCGGCAATACGCTCAGCTTCGATTAAACCTTTATCAATCTTTCTTTCGTCATCAAATGGCTTAAGCACTATTTTGCGACCGTCCTTAAGACCTCCTGCGGCATTGATCTCATTCATTGCCAACGAAGCGCCATCTAAAATAGTCATTTTAGTCCCTCGCCCCTCCCGCTCGAGGGGCCAAGCTAACGCGATAACGAGTTCATCCTTGTTGCTCTCAATTGTTTTCAGACGGGCATCATAACCACTATTCTCGGAACAGGCGTACAATGCGCCGCCCAGTACCAGTACAGCAAGTATTCGAAGCGACAACCGCTTAAATTTCGTCATGTACCCACTCTCTTTCATAGTTTCTGCCGCCTTGCTAATTCTGCAAAGAATCCATCCAACTTCATTAGCTCGTCGTAGGTCCCGTCCTCCACAATTTTTCCTTCATGCAAGTACAGAATCCGGTTAGCCTTAACAATGGTGCTCAACCTGTGTGCGATTACAATGCGTGTAACACGTAACTGTTCAAGACTCTCTGTAACGATAGCCTGCGTGCGATTATCCAGCGCACTAGTCGCCTCATCAAAATAGAGAATATTCGGCTTATGAACAATTGCCCTAGCGATCATCAACCTCTGGATCTGGCCACCGGACAAGACCCCTGAACTGACGTTGGTATGCAAGCCCATTGGCATTGCCTCAATATCGTCCTTAAGGCCACAAAGCCTGGCCGCCTCCCATGCATCGTCCTCGGTAAGTGGTGACGAGCCGACAATATTCTTGAAAATATCACCCATCAGCAAACTACCATTTTGCAGGACTACACCCAACTGTCGGCGTAAAGAGGCTATTTCCAATCGATCAATATCTATATCATCATAGAAAACGTTACCACTGCTTGGAGTTTCAAAACCAAGCAATAAACGCAGCAGTGTCGATTTTCCGGAGCCAGAACTGCCGACCAAAGCGACATATTCGCCAGGCGATACCTCCAGATCGATACTTTTAAGGATATCTGGACCATCTTCCTCATAACGGAAACTAAGGTTACTGACCTCTATTTTTCCACTAAGCGTCGGGGCTTGCTGACGGTCAATTGAACGTTCAGGTATCGCTTGGAGAACGGGCTTCGAGTTTTCGTAAATAGGGATTACGGCCATGAGACTCATAGCTGCCTCGGTTAAGCCGAGCATACCACTTAGAAAAGAGCCGTAAGCTACGTTAAAGGCAACAAACTGGCCGATCGAGATTTGCTTGTCATCAGTGGCACCGTAGTGAATCACTGCCCAAAATATAAGAATACTGCTGAGAACGGGTAATACAGAATTGTAAGTTTCCAGATAGTTGCTCACATTCTCGGCTTTGTAGACTTGCGGGCGCTGTTCTGCAAAAACAGCGCTCCATTGAAAAAATGCTCTGGCCTCTGCTCCAGTATTTCTCAACTTCGAGACGCTCTCGAGCAGCTGAAGGACTAGACCAGCCAGTTCGTTACTCAGTTTGGTTTCCTTCCTCATGTAACCCAGCTTGATATAGTTGACAATCAAAGTGGCTACTATCGTGAGTAACGCGAGACCTGCTGCTATCCAAGCCAACTTGCTGTCATAGTAAAAGAGTAGAATGAAGTAGAAGATAGAAAAAACACCACTAATCAGGGCAGTCGATGTTGTACCCGACAAGATGTTCATGATGGAGGAAACACCATTAGCACGAGTAGAAAGCTCACCTGCCGAATACTGCTGGAAAAAAGGCACAGGTAGGGCGAGCAGCCTATCCCATACAGCGGTTTGAATGGCCATACCGTTTTTACCCTGGAATCGTTGCATGGCGATCCCACGAGTTATTTCAAACATTGCGTCCGCGAACGCGATTGCGACCAGTCCGGCGCCAATAAAGTACAACTGATTTAGATTAGCTTCAGGAATAATGTCATCGATCAGTAGTGACATCGCAACGGGCGTTAGCATTCCGAGGAGCGCACCTAGAAGACTGATGAACAGAGTCATCCACATATCTCTCTTACTATTACGCATACCGAACTTGAGTAGTTCGCGAATAGAAAGTGCTTTATCTTCCATCGGGCGATAGAAAAAATGCGCTACAGTTTTTAGCTCAGCAGCATATTCCTCCCCTACATGCACAAAGTCCCCCACCAAGGAGTCAAATGCAAGATATTTATTGGGACCGTCTTGGACAAGAGCCACAGGCCTATCGTCCTCAGCGTGGAAAGCTAATAGAGTTCCGTGATCGTTTTTCCACCACTCCCCACGAAGAAAAACTTCACGACTGCGAAAGACATTCTGAAATTCGATATCACGTAAAGTGAGAGGTGTGCCATTATCATTACCGACAGGCTCCCTAAACTGAATGCCTTCTTTGTCCGCAACGATGCGGCAAGCAAGGATCAGTGGAGCCTCGTCTGTACTGTAGTTTCCCGAACCACTTCTACTAAATATGCGTGTTAGAACTCTCAGACCATTTCCAAGCTGTAAGCTTTGATTAGTCTGTTGCTGCTTAAGTCGCTCGTTTTCTGACTTGAGTTGTCGTTTCTTGCGCTGGACAAAAGCATGAAGTAATTTACCGTTCAGCGCATCTAATATGTCACGATCTTGGAGCAGTCGTTCTAAATGTTTCTCGCCGAGGATTTTGACCCTCGCTCCCTCACTGCCAAAGAACCAGCCATCAGAAGCAAAGACCATCAAATCGCCGGATTCGAGTGTTAAATCATATACGTGTTGTACCGCACCGTTGAGAATCTCAACAAAATACAGGTCTTGACTGCGATTGACATAGACTCTTTCGTCAGAGGTTTCGTATTCCTCGATTTCACCCATCGTGACTTCGGTCAGAGCGGGTACAGTCACCTTATACTCAGCAACGAGTGTTGTGAACCAGTTTTTCAGGAGAACTTCAGGACTAATCGTCTCGCCATCGCAAGATGACAACATAGCTGACCTTGCGAGGCAGTAAACCTCAGAGTCAGGACCCGGCACGAAGCAAAACATCTTGTCATCGCTACTTTCTGCCGGCAAACCCATCATCATTTGTCCGCAGCCAAAATAGCCAACATGTGACTTAGCCCCAACCGCAGCTCCCTGTTGTACACTAGTGAGGAAAAGGTCAGCGCCGCCAGCCACAACCAAATAGCACGTTCCGGGATCATCCAATAAAACGATCTTTTCAGATGCATCCAGCACAACGCCACCTAACCTGATGGCAGCCTCTCGAACTAATTCACTAGAACTCATCCGGCACCTACCAATGCTGCATACAACCCTTCAGATTCCTCGAGCAATTCATCATGAGTCCCGCGCTGGGCGATTTTTCCTTGATCCATGACGATAATCTCGTCGCAATCTCGGATCGTCGATAGGCGATGAGCGACGATCAAACAAGTGCATCCGCGACTTCTCAAATTTTTGTCTATTAAGCGCTCTGAAGTTGGATCCAAAGCACTGGTCGCTTCATCTAGAACCAGAATTCGAGGTTGGGTAACCAAAGCCCGTGCAATTTCAAGGCGCTGTAACTGCCCACCACTGAAGTTTGATCCACCCTCTTCCAGTTCGCTGTCGTAGGCTCCACGACGGGAGGAAATCACTTTATGAACTTCAGCATCCTTGGCAGCTCTTATGATCACGGACTCGGGTACCGTTCTATCCCACAGAGTGAGGTTGTCTCGGACGGAGCCCTCAATTACGCTTATACTTTGATCCACCATTGCCAGCGAGTTGTTCATGCATAGTCTAGGGATTTCACGACGATTTTTACCGTCAAAAAGAATCTCGCCCTCCCATGCCTGATACAAACCCATGACCAGCTTTGACACAGTCGATTTTCCGGAACCGGAAGGACCTACCAAAGCCACTCGACGACCGGGCTCAATAGTGAGATTAAGATTCTCAATCAACGGAGGCTCGATCGGACTATAGCCGAAAGAGATGTTTTTTAGTTCAAGTTTTCCAGACAGCCGGAGATCTGCATCCTCAGGCTCGTGCTCAAAATCATATTCGCTTTTGTCGACCTCTAGTACGGTATCAGTCTCATACTTCATCACATCATCGATACGCGTCATGCTGCCCTCCAGCTCCTGCAATTTGCCGGCCATGTTGACCAGGTTAGTCACAGGTGCCACAAACGCCCCCATCAATGCCTGAAATGCAGCGAGTTCTCCCATAGTGAGTTCGCCCTGCATTACCAACTGCCCCCCGAATGTGACAATTGCCGCTGCATTCAAAGCTGTTAGCAATACAGGGACGGCTGATAACGTATTAGATGTAGCGTCTAGCTCCATATTGGCGTTGAACACCTTGGCGTGATAACCACTCCATTGCGAAAAAAAGTCGTTTTCTCTGCCACTGGCTTTTAGGGACTCGATGGCCATGAGACCGTTCATTGAAGCACCCATAAAGCGCCCAGAATCCTGCTGTGACCTCAAACTCAGATCACGGCGCTTTCTGGCAACCCATGAGAGGTAAATGATATTTATTGACACCACACTCATTCCAATGAGTGCTAAACGCACGTCATAAAACAGAAGAAGCGCACCAAAAAAGATAACAGAAACAAGGTCCAGAGCTGTAGATAGTAGATCTCTGGAGATCAACCTGGCTATCTGGTCATTGATCGCGACGCGCGAAGAAATATCTCCAGATGAACGCTGTGTGTAGAAAAGCACTGGCAAGTGTAAGACATGCCAAAAAAAGCTCGCTGACTCCCTGAGCGCGAGCTTAGTCTCCAATCGAATGAGGTAGTATTCCTTCANCCACGTGAGGATACCGGTCAGCACCGCCGTTATAAACATGACCATGAGCAACGGCCTAAACCAATCCTCTAACTGGCCAATCATGATATTGTCCACAAATACCTTAGTGAATATTGGCGTCACTAAGCCTGGAAGTACCAATGCTAGGCCAACAAGGAAAAGAAACTGGACATCAACCCATGAAGTTTCAACGCGCTTTTTGAGGGCACCCAGCATCGATGGTTTCTTGCCATCGGCAACAAATTCCTCCGTAGGCTCAAAAATCAGGGTGATTCCGGAAAAAGAACCGTCAAATTCGTCCCAGGTCACAGTTCGCGGTCCGGTCGCTGGGTCGTTTAGGTAAACTCTATCGCCATTGACGCCCTCCACCACCAAAAAGTGGTTGAAATTCCAGAAAACTACAACCGGAAATGGTTTCTGCAGCAGTTTTTTTGGCGACAGCGTAAAGCCCTTGGCTTTCAGACCAAATGACCTCGCCGCTGCCATTATATTAGACGCTTTACTTCCGTCGCGAGAAACTCCGCAAGCAACCCTAAGCTCTTCCAGAGGAATAAACTTCTTGTGGTAACGAAGGATAATGCCAAGTGCTGCAGCACCACACTCTACCGCCTCCATCTGCAATAATGTTGGTGTTTTGACTCGCTTTACATAGCGTTTCTGCGTCTTCTTTGCCCCGCTTTTATCCTCAGGCATTATCAATAGACCCCCAGGAACTTGCGAATCGCAGGCACTACCAACGTTATTGGGGCTTGCTTCCGAGTGGTCACCTGAGCGCTAGCCAACGTGCCTGGTTCGATCGTGGTATCCGGGCCTTTAGGCGACGTCCATCGATACCCACTCTCGTTTTCTTCGTTAGTGTCTGGAATGAGATCTGCCTTGATCTGGATGGGTGAGCCGACAGAAGATAATTGTCTTACTAACTGGTCATTGTGAAGTACCGCCATCATACCGTTGTATGTCGCGGGATACGGTGCGACATATGTAACTCTGCCAATCAAAGTTCCATACTCCTCGCGCTTGACTGTTGCCGGTGATATTCTCACCTCGGCGCCTAACTTGATGTTTTTAGCAGGCCCTGCAGGGACATAGCAAACGGTCTCAACATTTTTCACACTTAGGCCACTGGGCTCCAGATTCAGAAGCGGCGTACCTACACCCACCAGCTGCCCGTCAGCAGCCATGACCTCAATCACCCGGCCAGAATGATCACTATAAACCCGGGAAGCTTCTTCGAGTCTTCTACGCTCCGCCTCCAAGGTCCTATTCGCTTGATCCAACTGGTTCTGTAACTCCTCTATTTGCAAGGGAAGCTGCTCTAGTTCCGTTCTCAGGTTTGCCAATCGGCTCTTATCTTCTTGGACTAACTGCCTTGTAACCAAACCTTCGGCGAACAGCTTTTCCCTGCTTATGATTCTGTTTTCTAAGTCATTGATCTGCATTTTTATCGCAGCGGTACGTTGATCAACAACCAACTCCTGAGATGCAATTTTCTCATCCAAATCAACACGGTCTTCCAGCATATTTCGATATCGAGTCCTCAAGTCTCGCTGTTGTAACCGCGCAATCAGCTGTCCTTGCTCAATGTCGTCTCCCTCCCTCACCGCGAGATCTGAAACCCGACCCTGATTGTTAAAGGTAATCTCCTGAATGCCGCCACTCCGCATTAAGATACAACTACCAAGGACATTGGTAGGCAACTCGCCTCGCACACCCCACACGAGTGCGGCAACAAGGATCACGCCACATCCTCCGAGAGCAAGCCATCCAGTGGGAGATGTCACTTGCACAAGCTGGTCTAGTTGGTCTGGTGATGAAAGCCTATCTAGCGCTTCTTTCCGAAAGATTGACATGGTTACGTCTCAGTTAAGCGGGCAGGACACTTTAAACATCTAGACCGCAAAGAATTTTAGGGGCGTTGCCCCCCCACACTTAGCACGTCATTGAACAGGTCCTCACCTCTTTGCAGATCAGCCAGCTTAATTGAGTTTCCCTCTCCTGAAGTCATCCTTCCGGAAAGAAACCTCAACTGTGCTAATACGATACTGTAATTAACCTGCTCTTGGATGAGGTCTAACTCAGAGACAAGTAAGCGGTCTTGAACATTCAACACATCCAATACAGTGCCCGCATTGAGTCTTACTTTTCTTCTCTCGTTTTGAAGGTTCTTCTGGTTCAGCGATACTCTTTCTTGGGCTTCTCTGTAGCGAAGTTGTGATTGCTGCAGCGCAAATATTGTTGCTTTTAGGTTCGCTCGAGTGGACCGCTCCAACTCCATAAGCTCATAGCGTCGCTGCTGTCGACTAAGTTCCGTTATCCTCTGCCTGGCCTTATTGCTCGTTTGACCAGGGGCCCACAGGAAATCCAGCCGCACCTCCCAGTCCGGACCGAAGGTCGGGCCGGTGGCACTCCGAAAGAGAGCCTGTTCATCATCATAAGTTTTCACATTGCCAGCGAAGACTAAGTCGAGGTCAGGGCGCGTGGCATCTTTGGCAAGTTCAACTTGTTTTTCGGCAAGATCCAGACGCTTCGTCACAGCGAGAAAATCATCTCTGAACTCTTTTATGCTATCGAGAAGCTCCAATTCATTGATGCCTCCAAGTTTTTTGACAGCATCAGACGGTGTAGCCAGCTCGTCTACTGGGTTATCCTGTTCCGGAGTGGTAGGAGGCAATATCACCCCCATGCTAGTAGCCAGCGCATTTTTCGCATCAATGACACTCTGCTCTCCACTCAGTAGCGAGCTTCGGCGCTGCGCAAGCTGAGCCTCGACGAGGCCAAGTTCTGATCGTGGCAACTCGTGAAGATCAATCAGCTTCTGAACGTTCTCGACAGTTTTTTCACTCTGCTCTCTCGTTTCTCTAAGAATACCAAGAGAATCAACAGCGCCGCGGTACCTCCAATAATCTGTAACAGTTTGCAGGGCTAACAAATCTACTTGGTAATAAAGGTCTCGCTGACTCGCCTCATAATCTAGCTTGGCGAGTTCTATAGGCAGCGTGGTGAGATAGCGTCCGCGACCCTGCCACAATGGAAAGGTGATACTGAGACCCAAGGCACTTCGCCCAACTTCATCAATGCGCCGGCCCTCAAAGTCTCTGGCTGCCCCATCGCTAGTCACACCAAAACTAACAATCGGGCTAGATTTCAGTCGCTTTTGAACTGTCGAGTCAAAAAGATAGCTCTCACCATCTACGCCGATGACATCGACAAGTCCACCGTTAGCATCTTGAATGGGGCTGGGGTCTTCTGATGATTTGTAGGATGCAGACGCACTCAGAAGCGAATCAAACTGGCCTTCTTCTACACTAATGTTCTCTCTTGAGCCCGCGGTAGCTAGACGCGCCAACCTCAGCTGAGAATTATTCGCGACTGCCGTCTCAATAGCTCCTATAACAGAAAGCTTTTCGAAAACATTCCTGGAGTTGGATTCAATGCCACCCTCACCCATTATGGCTTCGCTATCCCGGTATAAGCTGCGATCGAGATCTAAATCAATATCGAGTGAGTTTTGCCCGTAACTGAGCATCGCGCAGGACACTAGCGGCCAGACCAGCCACCTATTGGTTCGCCCCCCCCCTGAAACGAAACGCATCCCTTTCTCTCGTCCTTATTTTTTGTTAGAAGTATATGCGAACTTATAAATAACGCAAACTGACCAAGTCAACTACTACGCAACATGTCTGACTTGGAGATCTGGACTCATCATCACCAGTCCGGCAAACTGCAGAACCGTACTTAACAAACTCTATCACATGGGTGCCATGCAATTTTCCAGTGACATCGCTCTCTGCCCATCCCGCGACACTCTAATCCAGCAACACTCTTGCTGTGACTTCTCTCAGACTTCTATTATTAATAAATCATATGTAGTGCGCCGTCTATTATTCAAATGCAACGACAACCTCCTGTGTACGCTAAAGGTGATCTAACTTTTTGAAAATCCTGGACAAACACGAGATCGTCTCGTTTGAGAATGACCAGCTCATTCTCGTGAATAACGAAGATGTGTCAGTTGGCAAGATGGCAAAGATTGAATGCCACTTGGGGAGCGGACACCTTCACAGAGGGTTTTCGGTATTCGTATTCAACGCAGCGGGCGAAGTACTTCTGCAACGACGCAGCGCCAGTAAAATGCTGTGGCCACTGTATTGGTCAAACGCCTGTTGCAGTCATCCGCGCTATGGTGAATCGGATACATCAGCTGCCCACAGGCGATTGCGAGAAGAACTCGGTATCCGTGCGGAGCTGGATTTCATATACAAGTTCGTTTACCGGGCAGAATACGAAAACATCGGTGTAGAACATGAAATGTGCTCAGTCTGGATAGGCATGGCCGAGGCAGCCGATGTGCGAGTCAATGAAAACGAGATTTCCGACTGGAAGTTTGTTTCGATGGATAAGCTGGAAAAAGACCTTAAAACGTCGCCAGACACCTTCACCCCGTGGATGAAATTGGAATGGCTACGGTTGAAAAACGAATTTGCCACCCTGTGTCCGCCCCGCTGGCAGAAACGACACGAGAGTTAACACAATGGATCAAAAGTTTAGACTGTTATCAACCATAGCGGTCTCCGCCTATGCAGACTCGCATTACATTTTCGATCGCTCAGCAGAATCATCCAGTATCGTATACGTGCCGACGCAGAGGGTGTCCGCAGGTTTGTATAGAGTAATTATGAGAATCAAGGAGTCTGTGCCTGCTCATAAGGGCCTTTCTCTTGCTGAGCTTCAGGACTTGTTTAATGATGACAGTGACAAGGCTAGAGTCGGGAAGTTAGTGGCGGCGGGTTATCTTGAGCCTTATGCGGAGGCGATGGCTCATATCCAAGGAGACCAATCGAACTCCATACAGCCCTCGGTGAAATCGGACTATGTATCTTTTTTCCGAGATCGCGTCGTCAACCACTACCTGCGGAAACCAATTTTCTTCAACCTTCCAAATCAGGTGGAAAGCCTTCAAGTCGATGTCGGTCTCGTTGGCGTCCCCATATCGACACTTCCAGTATCGACCGGAACTACTCATTCAACGCTTGGACTGCGCCAATATTCTCAGAAATTCGGATTCTGGTTCGATGTCGCTAAGAATGGTGCGTACTCAGAAATCGGCTGTGACGACTCGAAACCCAGCCTCATGTGCAAAGATGTAGTGATCAAAGATTTTGGCGATCTGGGCGGCGATTCGCGCACAGTGGGAGACTTATTCAGGACCATCGATAACTTTATAGCTTCTGAAATTTGTAGCAATCGCATTCGCCCTCTCTTTATCGGCGGCGATCACGCTGTTACCTTTCCGATTGTCGATAGCCTATTGAAACACTATCCGGACTTGGTTTTGCTGCACTTAGATGCACATAATGACCTTTTTTACGCTGATCAGGTTTCTTTTTCACACGCAAACCCCATCCTCGGCCTCTTGATGCACTCGGGGTTGAAAAAGGTGTTCTCATTCGGTTTAAGAACGAACTGCGATATGCGGGTTGACTCGTTCAGACAGCTTGATCAGTCGGAAGAGATCTTTGACCGCCTAAGTATGTTCTCGCTGGGTGCGTTACGGGCGAGATTGCGGGACATAGAAAGTCTCAAAAGCTATCTGAAGGAACGGATCGGTGAGGATACTCCAGTATATTTAACCATCGACTTGGATGTCCTATCAGATGGCAGTATCAGTGGCCAGCTATCAACCCCGGCCGGTCACGGTTTAGAGTTCTATGAGCTCTACAACTTTGTCAATGCGGCAATGGACAGTCTCAACGTTATCGGCGGTGACGTAGTCGAACTCAACGTCGATACGCGCAATGGCGAGAACGAACCTCTTAGAGACACAACCGTCTTACTAATACAAATGATTCATGGCTTAGCCAAGAATGCTCAGCGGTACCAAGATAAAGCAACCCTGCGCCGGGCAACTAACGTTTTTTCGGACGATAACTCATCCACCCAAACAGGCCGCACAGAGCAGGCTCGCATCAAGACCATCCGAAATTTTGCTGCCGAAGAGCATCCTTTATTTTCTCAAAAACCAGAAAAGAGAGACATCTCGTCATTGAGCTACGATACCTTCGTCGATGAATTCGTTCTCCCTGGCCTACCTGTGATCCTAACGGGTTGCGGAGGATTCGAGAAGCTTAGTCGGTGGTCGCTAGATTATTTCCTGGAACGAGTTCCTCGCAGTGGGATTGCTGATGTCACTATATTCTCTCGGCCTTTTGAACATAATCGAACTCGTTCTGTAAAAATGACATTGTGGGATATCTTGGCGAAGCTGCGTTCACGCCGATCCCTATCCTTGTCCGGCCTGGATGAAAGGTACAGTCTAACCGACTGGAACTTCCTGGAAGCCTTACCCAAACTAGCTGACGACTATAATGTTCCTGCTTGGTTTGATATGGATATGAGCCACGACCTAGGCTTTCCTGCAAATAGTCTGAAATGGGTGTATATGGGAGAAGCAGGGACCGGCTCACCGACACATCTGGATGTAGCCCATTCATCAGCATGGCTGATGCTTGCCAGCGGTAGAAAACACTGGCGTTTTGTCGTTGGTGACGACGTTTCAAAATGCGATGATGGTAGCGGGTGGATGGATCTGTTTTCTCCTGATACAGCTCTTTTCCCGGGCACTGGAACACTCTCTGGGTATGACTATGTGCAGTCGGCCGGAGAAATTATCTGGACGCCTCCGGGATGCTTGCACGCAGTGAGAAATCTTGAAGACTCTATAGCCCTAACACAAAACTACATCGACCTAACAAATCTCTCTAACTGTATTGTCGCTCTTGGTAACAGACAGGGCAATTTTAAAGATAAAGAGTGGCTGTCACAGAAAGTGAGTTCAGCCATCAAAAGAGCCGATACACATGGGTTTGGCGGCGCGATAGCGAAAGTAATGCCCCAGCTACGTTCAACAATCAGACAGTTCTCTGAAGAGTCTCAACGGTTTCAGCAGAACCTAGAAAATACACTGAGGGTTATAGAGAGGCCATGAGCAGATCCATGATTCGATTCCAAGAAGTGTCTCATTTCACCCCCATAGACGAACGTTAGCGTGAAGGAGGGAATCCATATGCAAATCGAAGTGCGATATTTTGCTTCTCTACGAGATGCCAGCATGATGGAGATGGAGCAGATAAAAACCTCAGCGAAAACCGTCTCGGAGCTGTTCGATGAACTAAATGCCAGACATACCTTCACCATAGACAAGAAATATTTGCGCGCTTCTCGAGATGGAGCGTACATTGAACTAGATACGCCTCTAAATGAAACTGATAGCATAACGTTTATACCCCCCATATCGGGAGGATAGGCCAGCAATCAATAATTGTATTCAAGATTTACTTATCGCTTGGCTAACGCAAACTATGAAACAGAATAAGGAAGCATACGATCTTTTCTTTCAGCGCCAGACGATTCTCGAAGAGGTAGGTAGATCTGGTCAAAGCTACCTAAGGAATGCAAAGGTGCTGGTGATTGGCGCGGGCGGTTTGGGCTGCCCTGTCCTTCACTATATAACTGCTGCGGGTGTCGGCCAGATCACTATCTGCGACCATGACCGTGTCGAATACACTAACCTTCACAGGCAAGTTATTTACTCGCCTGATGATGTCGGTCAACATAAGGCCAAGATCGCAGCTTCAAGGCTTCGCGCTCAAAACCCGCATACTAAGATCACATCTTCAACACTCAAGTTCGACCTAGACAGTGATATTACATGCTACGATCTGGTTATCGACTGTTCGGATAATTTCCGAACTAAATTCATAGCGCACGACCTCTGTTTTATACACAGCAAACCTCTCATCCAAGCCAGCATTCATAAGTTCGAGGGACAAGTTCAAGTCTATCGTTTCGATCGAAAGAGAGAGGAAGCACCGTGCCTCAGATGTCTTTGGCCCGACATGCCTGATCCAAGTTCTGTGCAAAACTGCAACGAAGCTGGCGTCCTAGGGTTCGTCCCCGGTGTGGTAGGCTCGATTCAGGCCTCGGAAGCAATTAAATTGTTGCTCGGGTTGCCAACCCTCGATACAGGTGAAACGCTTATGATCCTGCTTAAAAATTTTACAACTGAGAAAATTGCCTGGAACAAGTCAGCTGACTGCGCTCTATGTAACTACGATAACGTCAGCTTTGATTCATCAGCTTATGGCGATACCAGTGCAGAAGTGCGATATTCGGAAGTAAACCAAAGCAATTGGTCCATTATCAGCCTGGTTGGACCAGACGCGCGCTTACCCACAGCACACATGTGTTCGCTAGATAATATCAATGAACTCGCCAGTCAGTTCGGGAAAGACAGCAAGATTCTCGTCGTGTGCAGGCGAGGTATCACGAGCCTGAATGGTGTTAAGATCTTGAGAGAAGCAGGCTACCAAGAATGTTTCTCACTCGCAGGCGGCCTCGAAAATCTATCGGAAGACTAAGAGGGCTTTTCATTCCCTGAGGCCACCTAGTATCATTGACGTCGATTTGTAGTGTAACCCGCGGCGCCTTCGTCTTCTCTCGTTTTACAATAAATCGAATAACCAGCGCTAATATGCTCAAAATTGAACAACAAACTTCTCCGCTCTACGACTATGGCAAGCTTTATGGGAGCGAGTATCCTTACAATGTTTGCTACCCATCCACAATCTCCGAAGTCCAAAATCTAGTACTCGAAGCAATTAGATGTGAACACAAACTTAGAGTGAGGGGGAGCGGGCACACATTCAATGGTTGCACTCTACCCCGTGGCAACGAAATTCTTATCAGAACGGAGAAACTTAACTGGTTTCGATATGAAGAACGCGGTACCGTCACAGTCGGCTGCGGCGCACTGGTTTGGGATATTCGAGATCTGGTTGCCGAGCAAGGATTTACTATGCCGGTTTATAACGGCGGCTGGGCTGGTCCGACACTTGGCGGCTACATAAATGCAGGCGGTTTCGGTAAAGGTTCGCTCTCGGATGAACATGGAGGACTTTGGGAAAACATACTGAGCATTACGTTCGTCGACGGCACAGGGCAGCTGCATTGCATAGATAGGCGGGATGAGCGATTTAAATGGCTGTTCGCGAGCTATGGCCAGCTTGGCATTTTCGTTGAAGCAAAGTTAAGACTGGCACCAAGGAATGGACTTGCAAACCTACTGTATCCTCTCGATTACGATGGCATAGTACCCAAACGGCAGACTGAAGATCCAAGAGAAAACGACCATAAGCAGGGAGAAAGTGAGGAAATTCTGTTTTGGTTTAGTTTACTTGTTCGGCCTGAGGCAGAAAAAGTCGCGTGGAACGAACTAAGGGCATTTTGTCTGCGTCATACCGACGCGTTGACACCAGATGGTGGCTGGGCAGGCCCAACCCTAAATGGGACACCCATCGGTTATCACTACAATATTAAATTTCTCAACTTTATGCCTCCTCTACTGTATTCAAGAAATGAGGCGTTTCTCGTCGTCGGTGTTATGTGCATATTGAGCATAGATGCTGTTAGCGACAACGATCACGTGTTGACCATCGAACAAGACTTTATTGCGCTCGCGGAGCGTAACGATTTCGAGTTATATCTACAGGCTGAAAATATTGGCCGGAATGTAAAATATCGCAACTATTACTCAGCTGATGTGTATGCGAAGTTCTGTGAACTAAAAAAAGCCTTCGACCCAGGCATGATCATTAATAGTGGCACTTTCTTTTCGGCAGAGGATGCCTGAGCGGTGAGGATCGACCCCTCTATGAATACTGCGGTTTTTCTTGGCCCGTCCCTGCCTAGGAAAATTGCTAAATCAATTTTCCCTGCCAACTACTTCCCGCCAATCAAACTTGGCGATCTTTATAAACTAACTGCTAGCCATATACAAACAGTGGTGATTGTTGACGGTCTCTTCGACGCAACCACCCCAGTCTGGCATCGAGAAATTCTTGCCTTTATCAATTCCAATAAGAAAGTCATCGGATGTTCCAGCATGGGGGCGCTACGTGCGGCAGAGATGGCGCCCTATGGGATGCGCGGGTATGGGAAGATCTTTCAGTGGTATCGAGACGGTGTAATTGATGGAGACGATGAAGTCTCTTTGCTTCACGGAACAGAAGAACTAGGCTACTTAAAAATATCAGAGCCTATGGTCAACCTTCGGCACAATATCTCAAGGGCGGTGGACCAGGGCCTTCTTTCTGAGTATCAGCAGAGTGTGCTCATAAATCAGCTGGGCGAGCTCTACTTCGGTGATAGATCTGTTAATGGACTACTAGAAAATATCGACGAACATGGTTGGCAATCCACTGAACTGACGGCGTTGATAAAGAACGATTTCGAGGATATAAAGGCAATTGACGCTGAGAACCTCCTAGAGGAGCTACAGAGGGGTAATCTGCCCGATCGCGAGGAAAGCAAGGGCTGGTTTCAAGCAACGAATAAGCATAACGCAATCGCAGATATCGAGTTGGGCTACCGCGGGACAGTCAACGAGAACTATGCTGTGGTCCCTAATCTCGAGATACTCGCCTCACTGAGGCATCAATGGTCGAAATATTCAGGCATGGAGACACAAGCGAGCGCTTGGCAGTTTCTCCGACTCGCTCTGGACAATTCCAGTAAGTCGGATACATCCAGCTACAGTGAAGCTGAGAATTATAAGGATCATCACACTCAAAGAAATCCGGAAGTACTCAATAAGCTTTTAACCAATAATGGGCTCTTAGAAGAGGAGTGGATCAACGAACACCGCTTTTTATTCCAACTTTATAATGCACTTGAGCAGGGCGCAAAAGAAAACGCCGAAGAGTCAGATAAGCTTCAAACACTCATCGAGGCGGACTCGTCGAAGTACAAGATGCTGTTTCTTGATTTTTCCAGACTGGGGAAAGCGCACTCCCTAGAGGCCTCACAGGTAAGTCTGGTAACCGACTGGGCACGCTACAGAGGCTTCGGCCCCTTTGAATATGGCTCCGCGAACCCACGAGTAAACGAGGAAAGTAGTCTGGAATATTACCACTGGTTGATAACACACGGACCCGGGCATTTCGGCTACTACTGGAATCCCCTCATAGCGGTGTTTCGAAAATTACAACTAGAAGATCGTCTATCCGAGCTAATATGAAAACACCTACTCATGCAAAAATTGCTAGTGAAAGGCTTGAGATCGGCTATAGTCGAGGCACTCAGCGCATTAGGACGCCCCAAGAGACGTTATCATCTATCAAATCAATGCTGCCTCGCATGGGTATTACACGCGTCCCCGATATCACTAGACTGGACCGCATCGGAATCCCAACCTGTTGCGCAGTACGCCCAACAGCTTCAGTGCTTCAGGTATCAAACGGCAAGGGATCTAGCAAAAGCGCGGCACAGGTTTCAGCGGTCATGGAATCTGTGGAGCTTTTTCACACTGAGAACAGCTCAATGTACTCATTTCGACATTGCTCACAAAAGGACCTTCAGAAAGACGGCAAGAGCATAATAAGTCACACCCACCTACCCTCATTCAGGCATGACATTTATTACAACGAGAACGTAAAGCTCGACTGGATAAAAGGCACCGATATCAACCAAGCTACAGAGGTCTACGCACCGGCAAGTGCAATCTTCTTCAACCAACAGCCAGCATTCCATATCCCAACCACAAACGGGTTGGCGAGTGGCAATCATATCATTGAGGCATCTATCCATGCGGTCTACGAGTTGCTCGAGAGGGATGCTGGCTCAAGATTGAGCGTCAATGGAAAAATCGACCTCAAGAGGCGTGCTAAGGTTATCGACATATCTACCATAAAGGACCCTGTTCTTACCGACTTCACCGATAGGATGGTGCACGGAGGCGATCTTCGCCTGATATGGGTAAAAAGTGCTATAAATGTCCACACTTTCTGGGCAGTACTGCTCAACCCTGTTGCAATGAGTTCCTTAACGTCGCTCAATATAGGTTGGGGTACGCATAGGGATCCTCAAATCGCTGCGAGCAGAGCTATCACGGAAGCTGCACAGTCTAGGCTGACCGCTATTCATGGGGCGCGTGAGGACATCATCGCCCAAGCCGGTTATCACAATAAAAATGTACGCAAAAGCTCTGCCTATACCTTCTTTAAAAGACTGCAGGCCGACGCGACATGGTCAGATATCCCAAATTATTCGCGACTGAACACTGGTAACCTCATCGATGAATGGAATTTCCTAGTAAACGAAATGAAAGAGTCTGGCGTTAAAGATCTCTATCAGTTTGATCTGACACTTGATCGCATCGAAATACCGGTCGTGAAAATAATCTCACCGCAACTCTCCTTCAATCAAAAGATGTTTTAGTCGTCATGTTCTTTCGCTCACAAATACTCAGTGAACAGGAGTGCGTTGAGATTGTCGCTTCCATCCACAGGTTACAAGCGGAGTGGCAGTTGCGAGATTTGAATGGACTGCATACTCTGGGAGCTGCCGCTTATCTAGATGCACCATCGATAGAAACTATCGACCATTTTAAATTAGATGCTCCACGGCCGGGACAGTACACCGAACTAGCCTGCCGCAAGAACATTACCTTACGCTATGAGTTTTCTTCCCTTTATGCAAAATTGCAAGCAGCATTTGATGAGAAGCTTGGCGATACCGTCAGATACGCCGACGGCAAAGCTCTTCCTGGTTTCCACATTTACTCTAGCAGACCGGAGTACAGCCAAGCAGCCTCTCACGTTCCTCATTATGATCGCCAATACGAGACAATTGACTGGGGCAAGAATGTTCAAGTTGGCTCGGAAACCACGTTATCGTTCACGCTCACGCTCCAACAGCCATCTAGTGGCGCGGGACTACACGTCTGGGACGTCGAGCTCGAGGATATCCTCAAGATGGGGAAAGCCGAAGCAGTGAGTTATATACGCAAAGCCGAGTGCCGGAAAGAGGCCTACCACGTCGGAGAACTTTTCTGTCATCCCGGCCACACTCTTCATCGCATAGCCCCCTGGGAATACAAAGTTGGCGAGTATCGAATTACACTGCAGGGTCACGCTATTCACATCGACGGTCACTGGCAGCTGTATTGGTAAATACTACCCGGGGCACATTGGAGTAATTATGGAAAAGGAACAAATTTATGCCGATGTTATCGTTCTTGGCGGCAGTATTTCTGCCAGTGTCACTGCGCTAGCACTACAAGCACAAAACTTGACTGTTGCCCTAGTTGACAAGGGCAAGCATCCAAGATTTGCACTAGGCGAGTCATTACTAAAACCAACCGTATACTGGATGCGTCTTTTGGCTGCCCGCTTCGGGATACCCGAATTAGACATCGTTGCTAATCTAGACAAAATCAATAGCAGCATCTCAACCAACTGTGGTATCAAACGCTGTTTTGGCTTCGTACAGCACCAACCATATTCCACTCAAATATCCGATAAGTGGTGGAGCAATATTCCACTGAGTTTCGAAGATGACGTTGCTGAAGCACATCTATATAGACAGGATATCGATTCTTACCTTTTTGCAGCTGCCAATGAACGCTGCAGCCATGTTTTTCCCGCGGCCGAAATTGAGCACATACAAGTATCCCCCGACATTGTCACTCTGAGCCTAGAAAAAATCAGAATTGAAGCCAAGTACATGGTCGATTGCGGCGGCGGAAAGTCCTTGATGGCTGACAAGTTCGCCCTCAGAGAAGATCCACCGAGGTTTAAGAGCAACACTCGATCCATCTTCACCCACATGTCAAATGTCCAACCCTTCGATGACTTGGAAGTGACTCCAGCGCCAGGCATAAATTGGCATGAGGGCACGCTGCACCATCTCCTTGATGACGCCTGGATATGGGTAATCCCGTTTGACAATCAGCAAGAATCAACTAACGCGATGGTAAGTGTAGGCGTCACTTTCGATCGCGATCGTTGGCCCAGGAATGACCAATCTCCGGAGGAGGAGTGGGAAAACCTGCTTCGGATGTATCCGATATTGCGCTCGCAATTTGGTAACGCAGAGACCGCACGGCCCTGGATATCTACAGATAGGTTGCAGTATTCGTCTTCTAGTGCACTTGGAGAGCGCTTTTGTCTTCTGGGCCAATCTTATGGTGGTATTGACGCCTTATACTCCCGCGGACTACTAAACACGATGCAATGTATATATTTACTAGCCACAAGTCTTGGCAAGGCCTTCCAAGAAGATAATTTCAAAAATACTCTAACTCCACTACAAAATCTGCAGGATAGCCTGCTTGAGATCAATGATCTACTTACGTGCGGCAGCTATAGCGGATTTGGAAACCCAGCGCTCACTGAGTGGTGGCTCTCCATCTGGACCCTTGTAGAAAAGCAGAGCATTGCCCATGTACAAGAGGCGTTCACACTCGCCACAGCCGCATCTACCGCCGACGATCTCGACCACTGGGCACCCATTGTCGATCGAGCGTATCACTCAGGCACCGCCATTGCCCATCAAGACCTGTTGCTTGCGTTTTTGCGAGAGGCAGTCGATATAGGTGAGCAATTCAAATCAGGCCAAATCAATACTGAGGCTACACACGAGAAACTACTGGAGGCGTCAAAGCCCCTGAAGCAGCTTGGCTTCGAATACAACACCTATATCAGACCTCTTAAAGTGCTGGGGTTCAATCCGATTTCCAGAATTTTTCTAGATACCGAGATGACATTGGCTCAACTGGCACGGGATCTAGATTCCACAGAGCTTTTTCAGGCTAGGCTCCGCACAAGTCCAACGACTAAGTGTCTTGTTCGATTACTCACCAGCGCAACGGTCTCTGCTCGTCGTAAGAATAGGTCATTGCAACACACTGACGATGTCGAACTGCACTGGACTCAAGACAGGCTGAAAAACGACTTAGCAGTGATATCTCAATCCTTAAATTTGTCACCCTCGCAAGCTGCACTGGTAACTAAGGACGCCTCTTTCATCTCTGCACTTGAGTTTAGTTCAATAAATCCACAATCGCATGAGCAATTAGAAAAGTGGGACGGGGGTTCGTGCCTTCTACGTCGAACGATCGCTGGGAGAAAGCTCTCAGTGTTTCACAAGAAAGATCGAGGAGGTCACGTACACCTTCGCATCTTGTGCAGCTCCCCCGAAGGCAATATAAAGATTGGATTGAGCATCTCTCAAGTCTTTGCCTACAACGTCCTCGATTCGGAGAACTTCGAGCCTGCAGCTTAAGCGGAGTGCAGAGGCTAGAAAAAACCGCCATTTCACCGAGGTTGGCAAGTAACGGCCGCCCGTCAACTCTAAAATGACTAATGGCTATGAGCTCTTCGAAAATAGATGCGTCTAGCAACATCCACTGTAACGGCGCATGCACTCCCGAGCTTCACGAATAGCAACCCCCAGACTTATCGAGAAGGGAGCGCCACCGATTTCTTGCACATTGAACTCGACGTCACTCTTCGTCTATGTCAGCGACTTTCGCCTAGGTGAGCAATCAACTTATTATCTCAAAAACGTGGCCGACTAGATTTTTCTCACGATAGCATTGTTGCGAATACGAGGAATGTGATTGGTACAAACAGGCAGGTCTTACCTATGTGGAATATGAGAGGGAACACGAACACGTGACTTTTGAGCAGAAGAATCAAAAGTATCAATGTTTCTAAGTAGCAGACAACCAGTAGCCGCTAGTATATCTCACGCACCCCAGATGCTTAGAAGCGCGCGATAAATCTTACTTGTATCGCACCATATTCATCTGCTCCCTTAAATTCTCCCGAGACATGCGATCATGGGATACACCAAGATAAGCCTTGGCGGAGAGGGGGAGTTTTGGTTGAAAAACCACCTTTATATGGTGAAGCCAATAGTTCATCTGATTGGCTACGCCGTGCCCTGCTAGTATCGCCATTTTGAGCAAATAGTCTGGCCATAAATCCGAAGAACGATCTTGATGAACCAGGCCGTGAAACTGAATCATCGCATCTACCTTGGCGGAGGTGGCACAGCCGTTATCAACAAGCCAGCTTCCCAAATGCGCAATGCGTTCAAGCGTCTTGAGATCTCTTCCGAAATAACATTCAAGCCCGACTTTCCCCAAAACCGATTCTCCTACATCTATGTCAAGGTCAATGCGCTCACAGCGCTGGGCTAGCGCAGTGAGGGTGGACGCAAGCATGTATTGCTCTCCTTGCCAGCCCACCTCAAGTAGCATCGGAACTACCTCCTCCACTTTAATATCTCGGATGCAAACTCGAATTGCGGGCATATTCCGCGCGAACATGACCCCAAGCTGAAAAATATAAGAACCCGGCGGCAGCGCACGAAATAACTTCTCAAGCGCCCTGCCTCTAGCTGCCACGAGGGCTTCGGGGCACAACCTTTCTAGGCAGACTTTTATGAGTGCTTCATGCCTTCTTGCCTGTGCCTGGTCGCATACTTTAGGTAATCCAAAAAAAAGGCTCGGTAGGTAATCTGGTCCTGAAGTTGAAGTATCAAATTCCAACCAGATATTTTGCAACCGCTGGTAAAGTGCGGAGTTTTCGTTTTCCCAAAGAAGGCAAAAATCGCGAACATGGCACCATGCTGGGTATGAAAAAAGTGAGGGACTTAACGCAATCCCGCTGTGCCGGCCTGCTATTATCCTAGAATGCCCTTCTAACTGCGTGCTGCAGAAAAGGAAGTCTGCCGAGTGGGATGCCTCAGAAAGAGGGCACTCAAAGCCAAAAAACGCACTGATCTGTCCTGGTAATCCAAGAGCGAGTTTCTCGATTTTTGCAAGCGACGATGGGGGTACAAGAATATCTGGTATAACGGGCTTGAGAGGAGGGAAAAACTCTCCCAGCGAAAATATACTGTTTGAGTTCAACGTGCTTTTTCGAGCTGAGCCCTACTCATAAACATTATCCCCGTATGCACCATGGCGATGCAAAGTATAGAGAACGAGAAGATATCTACCATCTTCCTCCTGCCCTAGTTCGCTGCATATTACCCACTGTCGTCCCAGCGACGTATACGGCATCGCCAATAACAGCAGCAGGAAGCGCAGTGGTGAATGCGAATCCACCAGCGCCCTGATCTAATTCTTCGTCAGATAATTCCATCTCCGAAGTATCGGGTGCCAATACAATCGTCATCTCACCGCGCTTCTCAACGATAGGCCTGAACTCTGTGTCTCCAAAAGCCCCAGGTTCCAAACCATATTCCGCTTCGAGTGGTACCCCTTGGATCTTTCAGAAATGCCTCTCTGAATTCACCGTCTACGCCACACTTTACAGATACTTCCTGTGTCACTTCTAAAAATCGTTATTCAATAGCGGCTGCGTCTTTCATTCAGTATTTTACTCCAAAGGATAGACACACGCTTATTAACGCTTAGCAGTGAGTTACCAGCTGCGCCCTGCGCGCGTACGCTGCACAGTCGTGACCGTCGTCGTAGCGACGGTCGCTGATGCGGTTATCACTGCAGCAGTCACTGCAGCTGAGAATGCGAACCCGCCAGCGACCTGGTCTAATTCTTCGTCAGATAATTCCATCTCCGATGTGTCGGGTGGCAGTACAATGGTGATCTCTCCACGCTCCTCAACGATGGGCTTGAATACTGTGTCCCCAAGAGCTCCGGGTTCCAAACCATATTCCGCTTCGAGTGTACCCCGTGGATCTTTCAGAAATGCCTCTCTGAATTCAACGTCTACCCCACATTTTACAGATACTTCCTCCTTCACTTCTAGAAACCGTTTTTCAAATTCAGCTGGATTATTCATTGTATTGTCCTGTATAAAATTTTACAGATTCCATGTGGCGACGACGCCCAGGGGCTCTTTTCGTTTTTGATCTCGCGGTTGCGTCACGGCTTTTATATTTTGTTATAACCATAAAATATATAGCACGTGAACTCTCCATGGTCAACGCATAACTTTGATTCATAGTGCTTTTGTTAACAGACACGTAGCGCCAGGCTGGAACCGGGCCGCGCAGGAGCCGCATCAAGCGCAAATGTGTCGCTGTCTGGTCGCGCGAAATTTGCCGACGGCCTCGAAGAGTTGCAGAGCCGCGGCCTAATGGTTAACTTGCTCGACATCATGCAGGGGGAGCACCCCGCCTATCGGCGTTTGTCAGCATCGGCGCGTTTGCTAAAACTTTTTCTGCACCACACGGCGACACTTTGGATACAGTTCACCCCTTGCGCCTGGTCCGCAGACCGAGCACCACTGCTACTGCGAGAATCACGGCAGCACCTGAAAGCGCGGGCACCATCATACTCCCGAATACAGCGTCCGTCGCAAAAAGGTCAGGATAGCCGGACTGCCAGAACACCCAGTCCGAACCCAGAGTTGTGGCCAGAGAGGACTGCCCGGACACCAGGATAACCAATGCGTCGCCGCTCTCAGGATTCAACCTCGCCGCCGTATTGATCGCCGGATCGTTCGCGCCATCGTGGCCGAAAATGAAATCACCATTACCCGTAGGTGCATACAGGATGGTTCCCAGCCCCCAGATATCAAACCCCAAGCTGCGACCAAGGGGAGCGCGCATCGATTTTGCGAATTCAGGACTGAGTGGCGCGCTCGCCGCCGTGGAACCAATTTGCGCCAGGACGAATTTCGCCATGTCTGCACTGGACGTCACCATTGCGGTTGCGGCGCTCGATGCATACTGGAAACCCACTTGTCTGGCGCCATCCGTATCCAGGGATCCGGCACTATTGGTGCAGGTATCAATGGCTCGGTAGCCCGAGCGGGTCATTTCAAGCGGATCCAGCACGGTTGCCTGCACAAAGTCTTCAAATGACTGACCGGAGACCTCTTCCACCAATAACTCGAGCAATAGATAACTCCCGCCGGAGTAATTGCACTCAGTGCCAGGCTCAATGTTGACCCGGATTTGCACCGGCTCGCCAGTGGACGCGCGCGGGTTGCTCAGTTCATCCTCGAGTTCTGGCAGGGTCTCGTCGGCGGTATAGTCGCCGAACCCGAGACCGTCGGTAAACCCGGCAGTGTGACTGAGCAAGCGGCGAATAGTGACAGCTTCGTTCGCGAATTCACTGGAAGGCAACTGCCAGCGAGTCAGGTACTTCCCGACCGGAGCGTCGATATCTGCGCGGCCATCGGCCACGAGGGCCATCATGGCGTAAGCGGCGAGCCATTTACTCATTTAGGCTGCAGCAAAGACTGTGTCGCGATCGACATCGCCCTCTGGCCCAGCGTGAAATTCGTGCACGATGGCACCGCGCTCAATCATCACCAGCGACGTCGCACCGCGGTTGGTGTCCCCAATTGTCTCTACGGCTTAATCGAAGAACGCCCGGGTATCGTCTTCCGCCACGACACGATTCATCCACAATCCACTAAAGGCTGAGTAAGCGACAAAGGCCAGCCAGGCGATGACCGCGAGTGCCATGGTAGCTATGACTTTCAACATTGTTGTCTGCTCCGAAAATACTGACGCGATTAATGGCTGATGCCGACTGCCCGGTGCACGAAGGTATTATCGCGCACACAAGCAGCGAGGAAACCGGCGATGTCGGCGCGGGAAATTTTGAGCCTTAAACCGCGCTCTTCCGATGAAATATCCACCCTGAAATTGCCGTCGGCCGGGGCATCCGTAAATGCACCGGGGCGCACGATGGTCCAGTCCAGTCCGCTTACGCGGACCAGTTGCTCCTGTCGTTCGTGATCCAAGAACACGCTGCGGAGCAACACGCCGAACATCACCCTCTTCCAGAAGAAGTTCAGGTTGTTCCAGCTCTCACCCGCGCCCAGAGTCGACTGACAAATCAAGCGCTCGACGCCGTGATGTTGCATCGCCCTCATAATAAGTTCGGTCCCCTTGGAGCGCACAACGCTTTTGCGAGATGCTCCGCCCCCCAGGGTGATGACCACAGCATCGTGGCCTTCGACAGCACTACAGACATCCTCAAAGTCGAGTGCATCACCTGCCAGCCGGTACAACTGCGGATGCGCAACTTCTAACGCATTGGGACGACGCGCAAAGGCCGTCACTTCATGCCCATCCGCCAGCAAGCTCTCTACCGCCAGACGGCCCACACTACCTGTTGCGCCAAAAACAATCACTTTCATGGTGCTCTCCTCAACAAACTGACAATGACTTGACATTTTGTCAAGTTGACGCCGTGCAAATTAGTGGTAAATTGACACCATGTCAAGTGAAAACCTCGAAACCCGCGAACGCATTCTTGAGAGCGCCTGGACGCTGCTGGCCGAGAGCCACGCAAGCGCTGTGCGCATGAGCGATATCGCGAAGCGCACAGGCATCAGTCGACAGGCTGTCTACCTGCACTTTCCAACCCGGGCGGAATTGTTGATTGCGACTACACGTTACATCGATCAAGTTAAGGACATCGATAAGCGACTAGCGAAGAGTCGCAGCGCTGCATCGGGTCTTGAGCGGCTCAATGCATATGTTGAGGCGTGGGGCAACTACATCCCCGAGATCTACGGCGTGGCCAGCGCCCTGATCGCAATGCAAGCCAAGGACGATGAAGCCGGGGCTGCCTGGGCGGACCGAATGGGAGCCGTGCGCCATGGCTGTGAGGCTGCGGTGGCCGCGCTGAAGCGCGACGGCACACTGACCCAATCACTTTCCACATCCGAAGCGACAGATCTGCTCTGGTGCCAACTGTCGGTAGAAAACTGGGAACACTTGCGGTACGGCTGTGGCTGGTCACAGACGCGTTATATCAAAGTGATGCAACAGACCGTGCGCAAGGCATTGGTCGATTGAGAGAGCAAAGGTCGAAGATGGCCTCTCGAAAGGACACACTCAGCTGGAACTAACACGCCGGCCAAGCACAAAAAAAGGCCACCCAATGGGTGGCCTTTTCGGTAGATGGCGCGCCTGACGTACAGCAGCGAATCACGCGCCATCACGCATAGCCCCTCTAGAGCTACGTAAGACCCTGATCTGTCAGCCTTTATTTTGTGCCGAGGATATCCGCCATAGTTCAATTAATCCTGTGCGATGACACCACTACACCCGAAGTCATCATCCCCGAAAGACTACACAGGAGACTACGGCAACATGAATCTTACAGTGAAGGCTATTGAAGGAATGAAGTGGGAGGGTACTCCCCGCAAGTACGCAGACACTGGCACCGGCTCTGTGCCGGGTCTCTACACCAGGATATCCAAGAACGCGAAGACTTGGACTGTCCGGTACGACCGGGCAGGCAAGAAGATCTACTCCCATTAGGCCGTTTATTTTTCCTATACTTCACCGGCCAACTGGTTCGTACCAAACTTCACAAACGCGACAACCTCATCACCGCCCTGGTTAACGGCGTAGAAACCGAGGTGGGCGAAGACGGCATGATCGTAACCCAGGTTGAACTGAAGCCGGGGCAACTGGCGGTGGAGGTGATCGCCATTTACAGCGACATCGGTGTACAGAAAATCACCTATGCTATAGAAGGCAGCGCCCAGCCCAAGGGCACTCAGGGTGAAAAATACGCCCTGATCATCGGCAACAAGAATTATGAATCCCCCTTCTGGAGCGACCTGGTCACTCCGGAAGCAGATATACAGGCTCTGGACGAACTGCTGCGCAACCGGTTCGGCTTCAGCACCAAACTGAGCACAGCCGACGGGGAACAAAACCTGCTGTTGCTGGACGCGAGCAAAAACGAGATTCTGTCCACCCTCAGCCTATTGCGCAAAACCCTGCAGCCGGAGGATTCATTAGTGGTGTACTACGCCGGCCACGGGCAGCTCATCCAGGACCTGGCTTACTGGATACCAGTGGAGGGCACCGACGAGGACTACACCTGGATTTCCGCTTTTGATATCACCCAGCAACTCAAGCGCACCGCTTCACGGCATATCCTGCTGATTTCTGACAGTTGTTACGCCGGCGCGCTCAATCGCAGCGGGGCTACCACCATGGAAAAACTGGATATGCGTAATAACGCCCTGGAAAAGTACGCCCAGCGGCCATCACGTATGATACTGGCCAGCGGTGGCGAGGAGCCGGTTGCAGATGGCGGCGGTGGCCACTCGGTGTTTGCCAATGCGCTGCTACGGGCACTGGAAGAGGCAGCCGACCAGACTCAGGGGTTCACGGTACACGAGCTCTTCCCCTCCGTGCGGGAATTGACCTCAGGCCGCTCGGAGCAAATACCCATGTACTCACCCCTGCGCAATTCCGGGCACGAGGGCGGCGCACTGATATTCCAGTCGCTCTAAAATGGCAGGGCCAAAAAACTTAACCGCTCGCTGATTACTTCAGCGAGTAGTAGGTCACCCCCTGCAGCTGCTCAGCAGACAGCGCCTTGCGCTTGCTCGCCCGATTACCCAAAATCGCCTGCTTGATGTCGTTGATCACCTTATTCTTGGTGGCGTAGTAGGAGTGAAACTGCGCCACGCTCCAGGGCGACACCTCGATACCGGTGGCATCGATCACGTCGTAGTCCACGATGGGGGTTACCGGCTGCCCCAGGCGCTTGTTGGAATTCACCTGCACCGAAATATCCAGGGCGGCGTCGTTGTCGGAGGTATAGATCGTCCAGTTGTTGGTAACGTCTGCCACCAGCGGTGAGATCTGCTGAGCGAACAACTCGGCATCGAAATCCGGGGCGGCCAGGGTGACCGAGGCGAACATTTTGGCGCGCTCGGGGTCGGCAATTTTCATTTGCTGCAGGGCGCCGATCAGCACCTGGTTACCCATGGAGTGGGCTATCAGGTGTACCTTGCGCCCCTCGAGTTCACCGAGAATGCGATCGAGAAAACTGCGCAGGTAATCCACGCTCCAGGTGGCGGCTTCGCGGTCGAAGGTGTAGCCAAACAGGCTGCCCGCCGAGGGCCAGGAAAACAGGATGGGCGCGCCATCGAAATCAATATCGAAGGCGATCTGGGCGGTGCGCATCACCGCCTCCTTAAAGGGCACATTGAAGCCGTGCACGAACACCACCGCCTGCCCGGCCATGCGGTCATCACTGGCCTCGGGGTTCTCCAGTGTGCCGTTTATCTGCTTGAAAAAGGCCTGCGCGTCCAATACGTCGAGTTCACGCAGCAACACGTGGCTCTTATCGTCCTTCAGGAAGTCGAAGCCGAACAGGGGTTGCTTCACCTCCCCGGCCTTGTGCCCCGGCGGAAAGCTCACCACCGCTATGCCATAGTCCAGCTGTTGATCGCTTGCTCGTTCCCCCAGGTAGAGATCACTGAAGTCGCTTTCCTGGGCATTGGGGTTGCGCTCGCGGTTGGTGGCCCAATAGACACGTTGTTTTACCGGCTTGGCATCCTCGGCACCCACACTCTTCAAGGTAACGTCGTCTGGCAGCGCGCTGGCTTCCTCCAGCCGCGCAGACAACAGCGCCACATTATCGGCGTCCATGGCTTCCATATTTCCAGGTGCCACACCAAAGGCATCTATCGCGGCCGCGTTTATCTCGTACACCGCCGCAGAGTCTGCTCCGTAACGATGAAAGGAGGTACCGGTGTGCAACAGGGCAGCGGGAATGCGCAGGCGCTTCGCGGCAATTTCGCGAATCTGGTCCACCATATCGCCACCCACACCGCAATCCAGGCTGTGGAACTGCAGGCGGCCGCCATAGTCATTCAAACCACCGCCGGCAGGGCCGGGTAAGTAGGTATGCAGATTGACGCCGGCGGAGGCCAGGGCCGCCAGGCCCCCCAGTAACTGTTCGCCGCGCTCGTCCCCCTCGGCGGCAGAAAACCAGTGCACGGTCTCACCCGATACCGCGTTGGCCTGCAGCCAGGCAATCTGTCCGGCCAGGCTCAATTTGTTGGCGGGCTCCTGCCACATGAGGTCATCGAGTACCGCAAATTCCGCTCCCGCATCCAGGGCGCTATCACCCTGCACAATGTAGAAGCGCCCGCCGCTGTCCTCGGCATCCAGGACGATATCCAGCGTATGATCAAAAAAACTGCGCTCGGTGTCACAGGCCAGAAAGTAATTGGTGTCGAGTAACCACAGATCCGCGAAGGCAGTGCCCGGCAGGCAAAGCGCCAGCAGGGCCAGGGACTTGCGCATAGGGGACATGATGTTTCTCCTTATCAATCAGTGCAGCTGGGCCAACAGGCCGGCGGCCAGTTCATCGCCGCCTTCAGACAACTGCCATAACTGCTGCAGGGCCTCCAGGGCCCAGCGTCCGTCCTGGTAAGTATAGAGCCATAGTGCCGACATCGCTGGCCCGGATTCGGTGAGTGCGTCGATGCCCAACTCCGCCGGTGGCTGCGGCACTTCGCGGGCCGCAACCAGTGGCGCCTCGTAGCGCAGTTGTTGCTTGCTGTCTGCCAGCAGCAACACCCATTTCCTGTGCCCCGCCTCCAGGCCACTGAAGCTCGCCAGCGGTGCATCCAACTGGCCGCTGTCGGCAAGCATCACTTCCTCAAAAGCATCGAGCACCACTACCTGGTAGGGTGGCTCGCCCCCGTACCAGGGCAGGTACAGGCTGTCGCGCTGCGCCAGCTGTGCCCCGGCCAGGTCCAGCAGGGGAATACCCAGACTGCCCTCCTCGCCCCGGGCCACCGCCGCAACGGTTTTACTCTGGTCGGCCTCGCCCCCCAACACAGCGGCAACCTTGCCCGCCAGTTGTGCCAGAAGCCCTTCCTGTTCCGGCGCCGGCACCTGGAAGTCACCATCGGCGGCCGCCAGGGCCCGTGACTCACCATTGACCATCACCTGCAAACCGCCGTCTTCACCGGCAAGGCGCAGCACATCACCCGCATACAGCACGGCCAATACCCCGGCGTTCAGGGTTTCCCCCTCCCGCAGAATCATGGCCTCACCGCTAGCGTCCTCCACCCAACCCACCTGCACCGAATCTGCAAGGGCCCAGCCACTCCACACGCTCAACAACAAAGCCAGCAGCAGGCTGCGGGAATACACGGCTCTAGACGTTCTCTTCAGCATGCTGTGCACGCAGCATCTCCTGTCTGGATTTAAACTTGGTTTCAGCGATGGCAATCAATTCATGCAACTGTACGGCAACAACCGGCAGGGTAAAGTTCAACCAGACGCCGTTATTAAATAGCAGGCTGGAGAGCGGGAATATCACGCCGAACACAAATACGGTGCTTAAAAACGCCGCCACGCCCGGCGTATAGTGGGTAAACAGCAAGCTGGTCGCCGCCAACATACCCAGCTCTACCAGGATAATAATCCACAGCGACGGCGCCTTTACCTCGCCAAAGGCGTACAGGGATTCGATGGCATTGATCACCACCAGCGAGCCCGGCATCAGGCCCAGCGGCGTGGG
Source organism: Halioglobus sp. HI00S01 (assembly GCF_001635445.1). NCBI lineage: Bacteria > Pseudomonadati > Pseudomonadota > Gammaproteobacteria > Cellvibrionales > Halieaceae > Halioglobus > Halioglobus sp. HI00S01. Next base: position 17,320 of record NZ_LWEE01000006.1, on the reverse strand, counting down.
GTGCAGATCGCCGGAGTAATAACTACTCGAGCCAATGATCACAAAATGATCAGCCAGCAAGCTGTTTTCCGGCAGGCTGTCGGCCTCGGTAATCAGGCGCGCGGGGATCGTCGTCACCGCTTTCACTGTAACCGGTTTCCCATCCCTCTCAACCCGGGTATCGGGCATTTCCGAGGTAGGCACCCAGGGCAGGTTGAACAACACCAGGCGCCGCAGGTCGTCGCTGCTCCAGTAAATGTCATGGGGGCCCGCCTTAACGGTGCCCGAAAGGGTCTGGCCGGAAAGATCCGCCCAGCCCTCACAGCTGTGCGGAGTGATCGACCCGGCATCGCCGTACAGGTCCTCAGCCGTCGGGTCGGAATCCAGGCTGATCATCAACAACTGGGCCGAAGGCAGTAATACCGGCTTGCCCTCGCGGCAGGCCGGCACCCATTGCTTCCAGCGCCGCAGCACAAAATCGCGATCGGTGTCGAACAGCGGGGTGGCCCAGTGAAAATCAGGCGTGCCTGCCACCAACTCATCCAGCGTGGAGGGCTTGAGCTCCAGATAATGGCCCGGGTCGGTAGCCGCCGGCTCCCGAGAGGTTTTCATCAATACCAGGGGCGGGCTGGCCTCTTCGCTGGCAGCCACGGCTGCAAGCACCTCCTGTACAGCACTGTTATCCACCGGCAGGCTGAGATCGATATCGAGCAGCACCGCCCGGGCATCACTGCCCAGCACATACTCCAGCAGGGTTGCCAGTTTTTCCCGGGGAGTTACCACCGGTTCACCCCAGGCCAGGTGCGTATCGCCGTCGATGTCGATAAACACAAAGGGGGGAACCGTCTCGCGGTCCTGCCCGGCCTGCAGACGCAGCATGGTATCGAAGCCCCTATCAACCTGGCCGGCAAACAGGCCCCAGCCCTGGGCCACGTGGACCAGCGTCAAAACACCGATGCCCAGGCAACAGTTGATCAGCACATGGCGGCTATGATGGCCAAGCTGTTCCCAGCGTGCTTTCAATTGGCTAAACACGAATGGTCGATCCTTGCACTTATTGATATACCTTGCATGTTAACGGTATTTCCCTATATTTATAAAGCTAGCGATCACTTATCAAGGAAGGAACCCCATGCCTCCCTCACGCCTGCACCTGCTGCCCGGGCTCGTTCTGCTCTGCGCAGTACTGTTCAGCCCGCTGTCACTGGCCGCCAGGCACGCCCTGCTGGTTGGCGTGACCGACTACCCCAACCTCGAAGGCCAGAACCTGACCGGCTCCGACAACGACGTGGCACTCGCCGCCGAAGTACTTATGGCAAGGGGCTTTGAGGCCACCGACATCACCACCCTCAGTGAATCTGCCGGGGAAGGCAGGCGCCCGATACGGGCCAACATCATGAACGAACTGGATGCGCTGGCGGCAAAAGCCCAGGCCGGCGACTTTGTCTACCTGCACTTCAGCGGTCACGGTTCCCAGGCGCCCGCCACCGGCGATGATGAAACCGACGGCCTGGACGAACTGTTCCTGCCGGCGGATGTCGAGAAGTGGAAGGGCGACGCCGACAAGAGCACTGTGCCCAACGCCATCACTGACAACGAGATGGACACTAAACTGGATGCTATCCGGGCCAGGGGCGCCAATATCTGGCTGGTATTCGACAGCTGCCACTCGGGCACCATGACCCGGGGCGCCAGTTTCAACAATATGAGTTTCCGGCAGCTTGCCCCGGGGGCGCTGGGCATACCCGCCAACGCCGGCATCACCACCCGCGGCGGCCCGGCCGCAGGCGACGATACCTTCACCTCGAATCTGGGTGCCGCAGCCGATGCCGACACCCAACGCGGCTACCTGGTAGCCTTCTCCGCCGCCCAACCTACCCAGACGACACCGGAGATGACCCTGCCGCCCAAGGGTGATGATGGCAAAACCTATGGCGTGTTTACCTACAACCTGATGCAGGTGCTGGCCAACAATCGCGGCATCAGCTACGCACAGCTGGCGGAACAGGTAATGCTGCAGTACCGGCAACTGCCCTGGCGCCGCACTCAGCCGCTGGTGAGTGGCGACGCCCTGGACGAGACTATCTTTGGCGAAGAGGAGCGCGGCTACCAGGTGTGGCCCGCCCGGGCCAACAGCCGCGGCGACATCAAGATCGAGGCGGGCAGGCTACAGCACTACACCCAGGAATCCGTCATCAACCTGTATCGTAGCCCGCTGGCCAGGGAGGAAGACTTTGTCGGCCAGGCCAGCATCAAAGAGGCCACGGCCATGACCAGCAAGGCCAAGCCCCTGGATTTCAAGGGCCGCGACGAGCAGGACCCGCTCTACGCCGTGATGAAGCAGCCGGTGGCTGACTTCACCCTGAGCGTGGCCGCCATCGGCCCGGCAGCCGCAAAACTGGCGCCCCTGGTGGCCGCCGCAGCGGACAAGAACCCTCTGCTGGCCGTGGCCGCGGAGGGTGAGCCCGCCGCTATCCGCGTGGCAATCTCCGGCGAACAACTGCTGTTTTTAACCCAGGACCAGAGCCTGCCCTGCAAAGACCGGGGGCTGCCGGTGGACGAGATCGAACCCTGTAATACGGAGCGCGGCCCCAAACAGGAACTGGCCGCAGAGAAATTTCCGCTGAAGGATGTGGAAGACCTGCAAATCGTGGCCAGTGGCCTCGGGCGCATTGCCCGTGCCGAGAGCGTGATACGCATGCAGCCCCACATCGCCGCCGGCAGCACGGGCCGCTCCTCACTGGATGTCAAACTCACCATCCGCAAGCAGGGCGAGCTGAGCGACTACCCCCTGAGTGAGGTGCCCAGTTTTGCAGCCGGCGACCAGGTGATCGTGGATATACGCAATGTGTCGCCCATGGCACAGGACATCAGCGTGCTCTACCGCGACGCCCATTTTGGCCTGACCCAACTCTGGCCGGTGGGCGATATTCCCAACCGCGTAGGCGCCGGCGAGCGTCTGTACTCGCTGCCCATTACCCTGGACGCCAAGACCGCCGGCGCAGAGGACCTGATCATCCTGTCGCAGCCCGGCAAGGGCCCCATCAGCCGGGATTTCGCCTTCCTCAATCAGGAGAGCCTGGGCAGCGTGACCCGGGGCGCAGCGACACAGAGTAGCTTGAAACTGCGCGGCCAGGGACCCCAGGAGGCCATCAGCCGGCAGCTCGCCTCCCTCAATAAGGAGAGCCGGGGCAAAGGGACCTGGGGCGCAGCACCGCAAACTGCAGCACCACAAACTCGAGTGGAGGGAGGCCCCTCGTTGATGCAGTTGCTGTTCGATGCCAGCGTGAACCAGAACGAAGCCAGCGCTGAGGAGGCCAAAGTACTCACCCGCGGCGCCAGCCTGGCCATCCGGCCGGAACCCGGCGGTATGCAGATTTACCACTGGGAGATCGCCAAGTGAATTACAAAACCCTGAGCGCAGCCGCCCTGCTTCTGGCCACGCAGCTCACCACGCCCTTAGCCAGAGCCGAGCTGTACTCGGGCACCTCCGAGGTCGAGGCCAACCGCTATATAGAGAACAGTATTCTCAGCGCTGCGAATCCCGGCATCACCCAGCGGTGGCGTGGGTAACGCCCACCAGGCCCAGGCCAGGCCCAGGCCCGCCAGCACCGCGCTCAGCGCGATAAATCACAGCAGGGCACGCCACGGGTTCAACGGCAAGGCCAGCAGTTGCAACAATTTGTGGGTGGGCAGCATCCTTACTCCCTGATCTTGTCCAGCCATAGTAACAACTTCACCAAACAGCGCACTACGGGCTGGCCTGCTCCCGGATCACCGCATTGCGGCTGCGAGGGGAAAAATCAAACAGCGCCGGGCGCTGCACATAGACCTTGGGCTGGGTAATCTGCGGATCGAGAATAATGGACGCACCCCGTTCGCCCGGTAGTTTGCTTTCCCCTTCGGTGACCAGCTTGTGCAACTCCGGCACCCGGTTGGCACCGAACTGCAGTAACTCGCGAGAAGTGATTCTACGATTAACCGGCGTGGTATCTGCCAGCCCCTGCAGCAGACCCTCTTCGATCAGTGCATAGGTGAGCAGGCCGTGTTCAAGAGCATCGCTTTCCAGGGCCACCGCCTCGGCCTCACTGGCAGTGAGCACGCGCATGCCCTTGCTGTAGGCCAACTGGCCCAGGCCACGGCTACCCATAGGCCCGGGCTTGAAACCCTCACCCTCTATACTGGCGGCGGAGTTACAGGCGTCGATAATCATCAGGAACTCGCCGGCGTCTATGTCACGCATGGCCAGATCCAGCTCGCTGCTGCTGAGCAGGCGTTCGAAGAAGGGATCGTCTATCACCCGGCTCTGGCCGGGCCCCAGATCCCAGGGGAACAGGTAGAATTCACCCCCCTCCCCCGCCAGGCCGTGGCCGGCGAAGGCAAACACCACCAGGTCGTCGGGGCCCGCGGGCTGCAGTTGATCCGCATCGGGGATGCCCGCCAGGACAGCCTCGTCCACCTTGCGCCCGGCCAGTTTGTCCAGCACCGCGAGGATGCGCGCCTTGGTGGGATAGGCCTCGGCACCCGGCACACTGAGCAGGGGAATCCCCACTACCTCCTGATACGTAGCCCCCGAGCCAAGGCTGGTACCCATACCCTCGAGCACGGCTCGCGCGTCCGCCGCCGCATAGCGCAGGTTCCAGCTGCTGTTTTCGTAGCTGTTCATACCCACCACGATGACATAGGCGCGCCGGGTATCGCTCGCGACCGACTCGGGATAGCGGTAAACCTGCGAGGCCGTTGCGCTTTTCACGCCATCGCTGTTAAAGGCATAGGCGCTGAGGTTGAGCGCACTGCCCGCGTCCCCCGCAGGGAGTCGTACCCGGGCAATGCGCTGGGCCTTAGTCTTGCCCGGCTTGATGGCAGCCAGGTCCTCGGCTGGCAACCAAGCCACCAGCTGACCCTCGCGGAACAGGCGTAATTCACCCAGGCCAGAATCAACCTCGCCGGCCTCGCCCTGCTGCCGCGTATGCGTTACGTTCAACTCGACATCCACCCGATCCACTTCGCCCCGCACCGGCTCAACCCGGGTGATCTCCACGCCAACCTGTACCCGATTCAGATCGGCGATCGATGTCACCTCGGCCAGGGCCTCCCCGGCCACAATACGCGCCAACAACCGGGGCTCGAAATACTCGCGCATAAACACCTCTACCGGCAGGGCGGTGAGCGGCGCGTCTTCCGCCACCCAGGCTACCAGGGGCAGATCACCCGGCGAGTTGCTGTCGTAGCGCCCCTGCGGGTCGAACACCACCCAGCGCTGGTCGGCAAACAGCCGTACCCAGGCCACCGCCTCCCCAGCTTCGAGATCCACCAGGGTCAGCTGAGCATCGCGCCCCACCACCAGGGCATGGCGCTCTCCCGGCAGGAAAAACACCCGGCGCAGCAGTTGTTCATAGGGTGCGTCTGGCTGTAACTGTTCATAGACCGGCTCGCCGCGGTGGTTATAGATAGTGATGCCGTCTTCGTCCAGGCCGGTGGCCCAGTAGGCCCCGCCCGGTGAACGCATCGCGTTGATGTCGTCCTGGCCGAAGTGCTCCAGATTGGCGGAACCTGCACGATAGCTGATGGGCAGACTGTCGCCGCTGGCCAGTGCCAGCTCCTCCTGTTGATTGTCTGGCACGGGTGCCTGGCGCTCGCTCGCCAGGGACAGGCGCTTACCCAGCTGGTAATCCCAGCGCTCTACCGTGCGCTCCATCTCCTCGATGATTTCCTCGCATATCTGATCGCATTGCATGGTCAGGCGCGTCACCCGCTGGGTGACCACTTCGATCTGGCTCGCAGTGCGATCCCACTGAATCGACAGTGGTTCGTCACCGGCCATGCGCTCGCGAAAGTACTCCTCACCACTCTCGGTGTTGCGCAGGGCCAGGTAGCCATCCCCGTGGAAGATCATCACATCCCTGCCATCGGGGCTGATGGCCAGCCCCTGTATAAATACTCCGGTATCCAATGGCTCCAGTAGCTGGCCGGTTTCCAGGCTGATGACCCGCAGCATCTCGTCCTCGGCCATGGCCAGGTAACGGCCGTCCTCGCTGATCACCGCCAGCGACGCGAGCCCGCCTGCGAAAGCATCTTGAGATTCCGTCGGCGCGGCTGTGTAGATCGTACTGGCACTGCCACCGGGCGCTCGCGCCGCAGCAGGTAGCTGACAGGCAGCCCCATCGAGCTCGGCGCTTAACCAGGCCCCACCGCCCTGTTGTAAGAAGGCCCTCTTGCCGTTGGCGCTCAGTGCCACACGCTGATACTCACCAAGCCGGCCTTCGATACAGCCCAGGGGCTTTTCACTAACGGTATCGTAGACGCGGAGGTACTCGCCGTTCTGGTACAACGCCCGGTCACGCCCGTCGCTGTAGCGGATCAGGCGCAGTGGACTTTCATCGTAGGATGAGCCACGGGAGGTAATGTCGAAATAGCGGCTGGCCTCTTCCGCACGGTGCTCCACGAATATCTCTCGATTCGCCTGTAGCAGGTTGTCCCCGGACAAACGCAGCAGTGGGTCATCACGAGTCGTCACATCCAGCACCAGCCCAGGCCAGGTCGTCTGCTCACCCGCGGCACTTCGCCTGACCACCTCACCACTGGCATTGAGGAACAGCAGGGCTCCCGATGCATCGTGATCCAACAACTGGTAGCCAGACCATTCCTCAAGGGGCTGATCACCCGCCAACGGCCATCGCTGGCTGTAAAACTCCGCCCGGTAGTAATAGTTGCGCGGCACCCGGGCCGAAGTGACCACGGCGGCACCCCCATCGACAAAGAAGGCCCGCTCGGCCCAACCGGTTTTCATGGGGTAACGGAATAGTTGCTCGCCGCTGGCCACATCCCAGCGCGTGACGTCATCACCACTGACCAGCAGTTGCCGGCTGTCCGGCGAGAAATCCACATGACGCAACATACCCCGGGCGCCGTCGATAAGAGCGCCTTTCTCGCCGCTGCGCAGGTCCCACAACTGCACGGTAAATACCTCTCTGCCACTGGCCACTGCCAAAGTATTACCATCGGGGCTGATGGCAGCGTAAAAAACGTCAGGCCCCAAGCCCACGGAGAAAATATCCAGTAACTCTCCCTCGGGGAAACGCCATAAGTGCACGCTGCTAACAGACCACGTCACCGCCAATTCACCACCTGCGGCAATGCTGGCACCTGAATATTGAAACTCCTCACCCGCGACATACTCGGCCACTGCGCGCCCGGCTTCGACATCCCAGAGCTGCAGGCGCCTCTGATCCTCTGAGGCGAGCAGGGCATGGCGACCCTGCACGGCGAGGCCGGCCGCAAACGGGCGGCTGTCACCAATTAGTATCGGCTCCTGAACAACCTGCCAACGACTTGTGTCCCACAGGCGCAGGGAACTATCGCCGGAATGGAGGCTGACCATGTACTGGCCGGACGGGCTGAGTGCGAATGCTTGCAGGGCATGGCCAAGAAAACCCGCATCCTGACTGTCCAGGCGCTCGGCCTGGGCCTCGCCCCTACGCCAGCGATAGATGCCCTCGTTATAACAGCCGTACAGTAATTCACCATCGTCCAGCACCCGCAGGCTGCCTCTGTTGAAACCACTGAGGCAGCTGTCTTCACCACGCCGAGGGGGTGCCGTATCCGGAGCAAAGGGCCTGTGGTGCTCGAGGCTTTCCAGCCCTGGCAGCGCCAGGTAGTGAAAATCGGAGTCCAGGCTCACCAGCAGGAGTTCCTTGCCCCCCACAACAGCACTGAGGCGCACGCCATAGCCCAGCTCACGGCTGGCCAGGCGCCGGGCCTCTTCGATGTTCCAGACATCAATCTGCCCGCTACCGATCACCGCCACCAGGCCATCGGCAAGCGGCTGCAAACTAACCTCCATGTCCGCCCAGGGTATTTGTACCTGGGCTAGCAGGCTGCCGTCTTCTGCACTGCGCCTTTGCAGGTTTTTATGTTCATCTATCCACAGCAGATGACCTGCTGCGTCTACTGCTGTTGCCGGGTCCAGGTAGGAGTCCGCCACCTTCTCACTCAGCAAGCGCTGACCAGAAGCAACATCCCACAGGGCGACATATTGCGCGCCTTCTCTTTCATGCACAGTGAAGACTCGCCGCCCTTGGGGGAGAAATTCCAGTGACACCAGTTCACCCGGCCCGGTATCCAGGCTACCGAGGACAGCACCGTTGGCCGCGTCTACCTTGAGCAGTAGTCCGGGATTTACCCCAGCCTGTTTATTCTGGGCAAGCAGCACCAGGCCCGCATCGTTAACCACGGCTTTCTCCGGATCGAGGAAAGCCTCCCTGGTAAAAACATTAAACGCAGCCACCTGCTCGTCCTGCAGATCCACCGTGTACAGGTCGTCGTTGCGCATACCCGTGAATATCTTCTCAGGTTCCTGCCAGTTGAGATCCTCCAGCCCAACCGACCAGCTGCGCAGCTGTTCACCGGTGGCGATATCCAGCAGAGCCGTTTGATTGTTTGAAGACAGCAGCAATTGGCCATGGCCCGCCACTAACAGACCTCCTCGCAGGTTATCCGTGTAGGGTATTTCGAACGACCTGAGCATCTCTCCGGAATATGCATCCACGAGATAGGCGGCCGAAGCGAAGTCGCGCAGCAGCAGCAACTGATCGTCTGTGTAAAACTGCGCCATTAGCAGCGGATTTTCGTGCGCCAGGAAGGATTCCACCGGCAGGTCGGCAGCCAGGGCACGAATGGCTCTGCCATTCACTTCATCCCACAGCTCCACCACTGACCCCGCGCGGCGTATGGCCAGCTTACCGTCGGAAGAGACGTCCAGCGGCGCGACGGTGCTTTGGCCTATGGCGCTCACATATAGCGCGATACGGGTTTCTTCTACGCCGCCCGCCGCGGCTCGCTGTAGTAGATCCCGCAAACTGTCTGACGCATCGGCCGCCAGGTAGTCCATGGTGGTATCGCCCTGGTTATCGAAGCGCCCCGCATCTGCCCCTGCTTCGAGCAGCTGGGCGACCATGTCTTCGTACCCCAGAGCCGCAGCAACCATCAAAGGCGTCGTCCCCTGGCTACCTCGCTGGCGCTGGTCAACATCCGCACCCGCGGCGATGAGCGCAGGAATTGCCGCGCCAAGCTCCTCCTCTACTGCCACCTGCAACATGCTTACCCCAGTGCCAGGCTCCACTGCCTGGGCATCGGCCCCTGCCTCCAGCAGGGCAAAAACCATCCGCTGCTTGCCCCCGCGCAGGGCAATATTCAGTAAACTCCTGCCCTGATCATCTGCGCCATCAGCCGAAAGTCCCGCTTCCAGCAGGGTAAGAAAAAGTCGCCCACGGCCCGCAGTCAGCAGCTCTACTTGAAGCTCTGTGAATTCATCGACGGATTTCTCCGGCACACGCAGCCCCTGATCAAGCAGCGGCTGAAGTCGGCTGAACTGTGCCGGCTCAATCCTGTTCAGGTGGGCAGACAGGGCATTGCGGCCCTGGCCATCCAGCTCCGCAGGATCAAGCCCCAGCTCCTTAAGCTTCGCACGATAGAAACCGTATTCTTCATCCTCCATGCGGTAGTGCAGGTTGCCTAGCTGGGTCCACAGGGTCCGGTTCCAAAGGCCAGCGCCACGCGGGTCGGCCCCCGCGGCAAGCAACTGCTCGAAGATGTCCCGCGGGGCGCTTTCCATGGCTTGTTGCAGGATGTCAGGGGGCAGTGGGTATCCAGCCTGCAATTGATAATCAAGGATCTCCGCGCGTTCGTAGCGCACAGCGTTGTCCACCGCCTCGAGCCGGGCCTCATCAGTGGACGCCAGTGATTCAGCCCGCTGATACAGCGGCAGGTCGGCCCCGATCGCCGCCTGCCCCAGCAGATCATCCGCGTTGCGACCCAGTTGCGGGTCCGCCCCCGCGGCCAATAGAATCTCGAAGGCTTCAAACGCCCCTTCTCGCGCCGCCCGCATCAAGGCGCTGGCGCCATCCTCGTCAACGGCATCGGGGCTTACACCCTCCCCCAGCAACTGCCGCAACAGGGTAAGGTTATTACGACCCGCAGCCACAACCAGCGCGCCGCTCAGCCGGCCCTCGATCTGCCCCACATAACCCAGCGCCTGGCAGAAGTTCAGGTCGCGCAGGTCGGCCGCGCCCTCCAGCTGTGCGCACATCTGCTCTGCCGGCTCCTCCGCCGTTTCCCCCAGCTCTACCAGGGCCTGATATACCGTTGCATCACGAACCTGTAAGGCCTGTTCAACCGGCGCGGCCCAGGGATTATCCGGGCCGCCTTTATAGGGAGCCCCCGCCGATAGCAACGCCATCGCCAACGCGGTGTGCTGCTTTTCAACAGCCAGGGCAAGCAGCAATTGTCCGTAGTCGTTGCGCTGCTTGAGATCAGCTCCCTGCTCAATCAGAAAGGCCAGCAGTGCCTCATCGCCATCGGTGATAGCCGTCTGGATAGCTGGCCCCATATAGGAAACCTCGTCGTCCACGCCGACCAGGCCGCTTGCATAGAACGCCGCCATGCCCTGGTAATTACGCGCACTCAGCATGTCGGTGTAGGTCCGGGATACCAGGCTATCCAGCTGATACTCCTGTACACAATGCTGCAGTAGAAAAATAGCGGCCGCGTAACGCCCCGCCGCCAACTCCGCCGGCACCATCTCGGCGCCATCCTCAAAACCCGCCTCACACAGGCGCCCGGCAAAGTCGCGATTACCGGCTGCATACTCGACCTTGAACAGCTCACTACCCGCTGGTGTGTCGTACGACAAGCGCCAGCCAGCATCGAAAAAGGGCGAAGACAGCTCCCGCGCCTGGTCAGGCGAAGCCAGGGCGCTGTTGAAGGCCGCCCGACCGCCGACTGGACCCGCACCGTTGTCGCCGTAGTCGTAGCGCTCTAACGCGAGGCGCAGCAACTCGACATCCTGGGCCGCCACCGCCGCCTGCAGCGCCGAGCCCGCGTGCCCTTCCTGGAATTGTTCTTCGATCAGGAATACCGCGATGTCGCGGTGGCCCCGCTCTATCGCGATAGCCACTGCACCGGGTTCATAGGGGTTGAAAAAGTCCATTGTATCGCCGGTGGCACCGGCTTCGACAAACTCTTTGACCCTGGCCAGATCACCCTGCTCCACCGCCTGGCGCAAGGCCGAGGTATCGTAGTCCAGCATGACGTCACCCGGGGTCTGAGCGCCAGCATTGGCAGCGGCCAGGCCTATGCTGAGCAGCGCCAGACAGATCATCCAGGACTGAAGGAAAGTGCTCTTGTATTGCCTGGCTACCATGCGTGCATCCATGTAAAACTAGCTTTTATTAAACTATAGTGCAAAATGAAGCTCGATAAACCGCACAGGCCACACAAATTTGCGATCCTCCCTCGCCAAGCTGTTTTCGCGTGGGCAAAAACCACGCAAGCGATTCGACCGCAACAGGAACAGCGGTCGCCGCAGCATCTCGGATATCAGCAACTGGCGCCAGGAGCCGGTAGGCGAACATGAAGAACACCTGGTGATCCGCTATGGCAGCATCGCCAACGATGAAATCACCACCTACCCCATCATTGCCCGCGTGGGCCGCCCGGGCCAGCATAAGTTCCCGGTGGAAGTACTGTGCGACAACGAAGAACAGCGCAAGACCCTGCAGCGTCAGCTCGGCTTTTACCTGAACGAGCTACCCGCCGACCGGGGCATACTCAGCCTGGAGGATATCTGGGATTATCAGCGCTACCACTGCGGCACCAGCGCTAACATTTATGGCAAGTGCCACTGGGGATATCGGGCCGTCGAGGGCGATATCGAGGCACCGGAGCAAAGCACGGGCAATGATTGAGCACTCCCCCGTTTACAGGGCCTATCTAAAAACAACATGATCACTGCGACCAGCGACGAACAAGCCTGCTTTGACGCGCTACGCAGTGGCGCAGTACGGCTTGGCGATCTGACACTGGCACAGCGCACACCCGGCTGCTGCCGCCTGGCTCTGGCCTTTGATGACCAGGCCTGGCCCCATTTACCAGAACAATACCGCAACCGCGACACCCTGGTGGACTGGGTATGCCACGGGGTGCATAAGTTGCCGATCTTTAATCCATTCAAGTAGCGAGCACACTGACTCGCAGTGGGCTCGGCAGTCACTGTGATCCGCAAAGCCAGGCCATAGCAAACCAAAACAGATCGCGAGTGCTGTCGTGCTTTCGTCGCCCCGGGGTCTAGTCCGGCGATTCCCGCGCTGCGTAATTTCAGTATGAACGAACCAACATCTGAAGGGCGCGATGCGCTTGTTATTGGCGCGGGGGGCGGCATTGGTGCAGCCGTGGTGCAGGCCTTACTGGACGACAGCTCCGTGCGCCGGGTTTTTGCGGTAAGCCGAGACGGTCAGGACGCCGATGCGCAGCGCCATGAAGTGCCGTGCCACCTGCATTGTGATCACTCCGACGAAAGTATCGCCGCAGTGGTCGCCGAGCTGAAAGCACAGGAGTTTTCTCCCGGAAATATTGTGATCACATTGGGTCTGCTGCACGATGACGACTTACAGCCTGAGAAAGCGATAGAGCGTCTCAATCGTGACCATCTGCAGCAGGTGCTCACTGTGAACACGGTGTTGCCGGCGCTGTGGTTGAGCGCGCTAACCCCTTTGCTGAGACGCAGTGAGCGAGCTGTGGTTGCCTGCCTCAGTGCGCGCGTGGGTAGCATTGGTGATAATCATCTCGGCGGCTGGTACAGCTACCGTGCTTCGAAAGCGGCCCTGAACATGATGCTGAAAACCGCCGCGGTTGAGTTTGCGCGTCGCGCCAGGGGCGTCAAACTGATCGCCTTCCATCCAGGCACTACCGATACCCGGCTGTCGAAACCGTTTCAAGCGAGGGTGCCGGAAGACAAGCTCTTCACGCCGCAGTTTGTTGCCCAATCCCTGCTGACCCAAATGCAGTCTGCTTCTTGCGATGGTCAGCTATCCTATGTCGACTGGGCGGGGAAAACGGTTCCCTGGTAGGGCTGACGATGAGTGAGACACGTAACCAACGACGAATTCGTGAAATTCTCGGTGAAGCTGAGCCGGAGCAAGATCACTCGCTGCGTGCACAGGCGATGGACAGGGCAACTAGCGAGCGCGGACCCAAGACCTTGACGCCGTGGGAGTGGGAGCATTGGTATGCCGAACACGGTGCGCCGCCCGCTCACCGACAACCAGTCCAAACCCAAAAGTCTTCTTTACTGCAGCGATTGAGGCAGCGTTTATTTGGCATCGAGAAGAAGGCAACCCCATCCAACTGCGCCCGCCTTCCCGATGAGGACGCGGATTTTTAGCGCCTTACTAGGCTCTGGCCTGTTTGGTGAGCCGTTGTTTGGCGACCCAGGCAAAATGACGCTGTAGATCGGGGTCGCTGGAAATGGCATCCCAGCTTGCGTAGTGAGTGGCCAGTGTCATCTCGTCATACCGCTTGTGAATGCCTGAGTGCCAGGCGCGGCACAGGTAGACGCCCTGATTGAGGCTTTCTCTCGTAAAATTCTTTTTGAACCTCGCTCGGCGGTGCACTTTGCGGGGAATCAAGTGGTGGAAGGTGAGATCCACATCCCGCTTGCAAGCGGGGCAGGGTCCTGTGACTGGGCGGCGGCTGTAGCTACTCTCCATCAGCACAGTGTAGTGTGTTTCGCGCGTGACCTGTGCCTCTGTGCCATTAAAAACGGGCTGGCGGCTGCAGGAAGCACAGCAACGCGCCAGCCCGGAGCTCAACTTATGCGCCGGGCAGCAGGACCTTATCGATGACGTGGATAACGCCATTGGATGCGGCGATATCAACGGCTACGACCTGTGCGTCGTTAACCATTACTTTGTCGCCCATGGTTGAGATCTTCACCGCCTCACCTTCTACGGTGTCAGCGGAAGACAGCTGTGTCACGTCTTTGGCGTAGACCGCGCCTGATACCACGTGATACGTCAGTACTTGGACCAACTTGTCTTTGTTCTCAGGCAGCAGCAGTGATTCCACAGTGCCTTCGGGCAGCGCTGCAAAAGCTTCGTTGGTCGGTGCAAACACGGTGAAGGGGCCTTCGCCGCCAAGCACGCCCGCCAGGTCTGCAGCGGTTACAGCGGCTACCAGTGTGCTGAAGTCGTTATTGCTGGCCGCGATGTCAACGATGGTGCCTTTGTCCATGGCGTGAGCCGCGTCCATTTTTTTGTCAGCGCTGTGATCGCCGTGACCACCGGCAATAGCAGTAGTGGTTGCAACGGCAGAGACTGCCACTGCAGCCACAAGGTGTTTAATTTTCATGTGAATCCTCTTTAATTCTCTGTCTGTAGGAATAGACGGCGTTTGTCGTCATAGGGGTATACGCGGGCCTGTGCATCTCGCTCTGGTCAAAAAAGCAGCACACCGTGACATAACGCGGACAGTTAGCCGCGCTGTGCTAGGCGAGGGAGGTCACTCAGGTGGGTGCGGCTGGCGTCAGTGAGCCAGCCACAAGGATTGTTGTCAGGCGTTACCGTTCAGTCCCGATGTTGTTCGAACCAATCCAGGTGGCGTTGGAATCGATCGATCTGGTAACTGGGCGTCGATATGCCGTGGGATTCTCCCGGATAAACCACCAGCCCGGTGGGCACGCGCAGTACCTTCAGCGCCTGGTACATCTGTTCGCTGGACAGCGCAGGGACGTTGTAATCCTCCTGGCCCACCATGAACAGTGTGGGTGTTTGAATCCGATCTGCCTTGAGGAATGGGTAAGAGATACGGTTGTAGTTCTCTGGATTTTCCCAGGGGGTGCCCAATTCAGACAGGTAAGAGTGGATGTATTGATCAGTACCGAAACCACCCCATAAATTGCTGATCGCCGCACCGGACACCGCCGCCTTAAAACGGTTATCCGATGCAACCACGTAGTTGGTCAGCATGCCACCGTAGCTCCATCCGGCAACAAACAGCTCATCTTTATCGGCGATACCTTGCTCTACCGCCCAGTCCACGCCGGCGAGTACGTCTGGCACATCTACCGAACCCCATGCGGCAAAGATGCCCTTTGAAAACTCGATGCCGCGGCCGGTGCTGCCGCGCGGATTCATCATAATCACCACATAACCCGCATCGGCAAATACCTGCGCTGTGCTACGCGGTTCGTGCCCGAACTGCGACGTAGGGCCGCCGTGGATGTACAGCACGGCGGGGTACCTGCGACCTTTGCGGTAGTTGCCGGGTTTGACCAGCAGCCCGCTGATGTCTGTGCCATCACTCGAGGTAGCGCTGAACTCTTCGAAGGGCTGCCAGGGGTGCGCTTCGAGTAATTCGATGTTGTGATCAGTAATCGCAGTGGCAATACCGCCCTCAACCTTGTAGAGCTCAAATGGCAGATCACCGAAGCCCAGTCGAGCAACCGTAGCGCCGCCTGCATTGCCATAGCCGTAAACGGTGAGCTTGCCGGTGAGCAGGCGTTCGATATCCCCGTTGGCGGTATCCATTTGCGCCAGCCATTGGCTGCGATCTTCCTCAACGGTGAACAGCAGAGCATTGCCGTCATCTCGCCAGCTGAGGTCTCCGATATTCAGGTCCAGGTCTTCGGTGAGTATTTGCGCCTCGCCGCTGGCCAGATCGTACAGCTTGAGTTCGGGCTGTGCATAAAGATTATCCACTGTGTAATCAGCGGTGAGGCAGGCAATGGCCTTGCCATCGGGTCGCCACAGCGGGCGATCATGGCCGCCAATGGCGCAGTCGGCGAGCGCTGAGGCGGCAAGGTTCCGTGATTTGTCGGAGTCGAGGTCGTAGAGATACAGGTCCCAGTTCTCCAGTCGGCTGGGTTCATCGCCTTCACGAGCCACATAGGCCAGTGTGGTTCCATCGGGGGAGAATGCCGGTGCTTCCGGTTGAAAGCCTACTGTGGCGAGTACGCTACTCTCTCCGGAGGCAGCGTCAATCAGGTGGATGCTCTGGGTGCTGGTGAGGTAGCCCTCGCTGTCGTTCTTGAAGGCAAACCGGTCGATCACCACCGGTGGCGGTGTCTCGATGGGTGGCTCCTCATCGTCGGTTTCATGCGGGGCGGGGTCGGTCACCACAACGGCTATGTGTGTGCCATCCGGTGACACGTGATAGTCACTGATACCGGCGTCCATGCTCGCCAGAGGGCGTGCCTCACCGCCGTCCAGCGGCAGTAACCACAATTGGTACTCCTCGTTCTCGTCCTCGCGGTCTGTTAGGAAGGTGATGGCATTCTCGGTAGGATGCCAGGCGAGTTGCGATTCAGTCGACAGCGACGAATGAGTCAGTTGGCGCTGCTCGCCGGTAACAGTGTCTACCCACCAAATGTTGGTGCCGTAATCATCAGCCTCGACGTCCGTCTCGCCGAGGATGTAAACCGCGCTCTTTCCGTCGGGTGAAATGGTGGGTGCGGAAACATTCTTGACAGCCATTACGCTGGCGATGAACTCGCTGGGCGGTTCGCGCCAGTCGCCGGCGTGTGTCGTGACGGTGCTTAGTCCTGCTGTGGCCAGCAGGGCGGTGGAGAAGAGAAGAGCGCGCACAGTGCAACCTCAGATAGCCTTGGAAGGCGGCGACTGTAGCGCATTCAGTACAGGCCACGCCAGTGGTGCGGCCTGCCGTGATCAGATGGTCAGGCTGCGCTGAGGAGCGGGTGGCCAAGGCCAATGGATTCTCGCTACACGCCGGAGTGAGCTGTGAAGGACATCAAAAGGACAAGCATGAGCGGCTGTGTCGGTACATTTCCCGCCCTGCTGTCGCCACACCGCGTCTATCACTCAGCTCCACCGGCAAGGTGGTCTACACCCTGAAGACGCCCTACCGGGATGGCACCACGCAAGTGGCATTCGAGCCGGTGGATTTCATCGCACGTTTGGCTGCCCTGGCGCCTAAGCCCCGCGTTAATCTTACCCGCTATCACGGCGTGCTGGCCCCCAACCACCGGTGGCGTGGGGAGGTCACCCCGGCCAAACGTGGCAAAGATGTGAAGCGCATACCCAATGATGAAGTACGCTCAACTGTCGAGCATCACGCTGCGATGACCTGGGTCCAGCGACTCAAACGGGTATTCAATATCGATATTGAAGTTTGCAGTCGCTGCGGCGGATCCCTCAAAGTGATCGCCTGCATAGAGGACCAGGACGTTATCGATAGAATTCTGGCTCACCTTCGAGAGAAGGAACAGGACATTCCAACGCTCCCATTGCTCACACCTCCTCCCAGGGCACCACCTGAGGCATTGCCTCTTTTCGCTGGTAAGGATTCCAGCTCAACCGCAATCATTTAGCAAGGAAGCCACCAAATAACGCGCGGCATGGGCTGTTGCGCGCCTTCCTTCAAGAATTAACGGATAGGAATGGCAAGCTCAAAGCCGCGAACATATTTTCAGGGCAATAAACAGTTAATTCGCGAACTTATCCAGCTAAGTCAACAGAATAGGCGAGAAGATCTACTCCCATTAGGCCGT
>NZ_LWEE01000005.1:0-219 GCF_001635445.1 Halioglobus sp. HI00S01 | reverse complement strand
GAAGTTGCCCGTGAGCTGGGTATTCTGACCGTGGCGGTTGTGACCCGTCCCTTCCCCTTTGAGGGCAAGAAACGGTTAAAAATTGCCCAGGAAGGTGTGGGTGAATTGCAGCAGCACGTGGACTCTTTGATCACAATTCCCAATGAAAAATTGCTGGAAGTGCTAGGTAAAAATACCAGTCTGCTCGATGCCTTTAAGGAGGCAAATGATGTATTGTTG
>NZ_LWEE01000004.1:0-217 GCF_001635445.1 Halioglobus sp. HI00S01 | reverse complement strand
TGCGTGTCAGACCACCAATGGCGCCTGTAGCGTGACCTGGACCAGCCAGGCTCCTCGCTTCCCCACGCTGCCAGAGAATCAGGAGCTGGTTCGCACCATCTATGATGCTGACTACGCTTGCCCCAGCCACAATGCCAACGGTGGCCCCTGCCCCGATGACCTGGGCTTCATCCGCGGCGCACGCTCCACCATTCTCGTAACAGCCATTGGTGAGGAG
>NZ_LWEE01000003.1:0-212 GCF_001635445.1 Halioglobus sp. HI00S01 | reverse complement strand
AAACCTTCGGCAAGCGTCTGGCCGATCACCAGGTCATTCGCCATAAAATCGCTGAGATGAAACAGCAGATCAACGCTTGTCAGGCCATGATTAATCACTGCACCCGGGAGATTATCGCGGGCCGCGCGGTGTTTGGAGATATTGCCCTGCTCAAGGTTCAGTGTAGCCAGACCATGGAATTCTGTGCCCGCGAGGCCATGCAGATTCTGGGT